>PNLU01000014.1 GCA_013823245.1 Alcanivorax sp. | reverse complement strand
GAGCATGACCGCGAGGGCCAGGGCGAGGGTCAGGGCGCCGACGATGCGCCCGGCCAGTTCGATCATGGCGTGCAGGCGCTGCACCCAGAGGACGTCCAGTTGGGCGATGTCCACTTCCGGCAGGGCGGAGAGGGTGCTCTGCAGGGCGGCAAGGGCGTCGGGCCGGGTGTCGGCGGGGTAGACCATGATCAGGGCGGGCAAGGGGTTGTCGGGCAGGGCGTCGAGGACGTCGCCGAATCCGGACAATTCGCGAAACTCGGCCAGCGCTTCGTCGCGGGTCACCAGTCGGGCGCGCTCGACGTCGTCGCGGCTCTGCCAGCGCTGGGCCAGGGCGCGCTGGTCGGCGTCGCTGACGTCGGCCTTGAGGAAGACGGACAGGTGGGCGTTGCCGTCCCAGTCGCGGGTCACGGCCTGGGCGTTTTCCAGCAGCACGGTGATGCCAGCCGGGAGGGCCAGGGCAATGGCGATGACCAGCACGGTCATGGCGGTGGCGGCCGGGGTGTTGCGCATGCGCTGCAGGGCGTCGCGGGCGGAATCGCGGTGGTGCAGGCGCCAGGCGGTGAGGCGGTCGCGCCAGGCGCTGCGGGTCACGCGGGCGCCGGGGCGCTTCGGCGTGGCCGGGGCCGGCTTGCGGGGCTTCATGGGGGTGGCGTTACGCGCCATAGCCCGTCTCCTCGCGGTCGGCAATCAGGCTGCCTTCCCGCAGGGTCAGCAGGCGGTGGGGGTAGCGGGCGATCAGGGACAGGTCGTGGGTGGCGATCATGACGGCCACGCCGACGCGGGCGAAATCGCGGAACAGGTCCATGATCTCGGCGGACAGTTCGGGATCGAGGTTACCGGTGGGCTCATCGGCCAGCAGCAACGGGGGTTTGTTGACCACGGCGCGGGCGATGCCGATACGCTGCTGCTCGCCGCCGGAGAGCATCATGGGGTTGAGCTTTTCCTTGCTCAGCAGGCCGACCTTGTCGAGGGCGGCGCGCACGCGCTTGCCGATGTCGGCGCGGGGGAAACCGGCGATGATCAGGGGCAAGGCGACGTTGTCGTAGACGCTGCGGTCGAACAGCAACTGGTGATTCTGATGCACCATGCCGATGCGGCGGCGTACCAGGGGAATGCCGCTGCGGCCGACGCGGTTCAGGGGAATGCCGTCGACCATGATCTCACCGGCCGAGGGGCGTTCGATCATCATGATGAGTTTCAGCAGGGTGCTTTTACCAGCGCCGGAATGACCGGTCAGGAACGTCAGTTCACCCGCCGGCAAATGCAGGGACACCTGGCGCAGGGCATCCTTGCTGCCCATGCCGGGGCTGGTGTAACGCTTGCTGACGCGGTCGAGCTGGATCATCCCCCGGTCACATCCTCGAACAGGGCCTGCACGAATTCCTCGGCATCGAAGGGCCGCAGGTCTTCCAGTTTTTCGCCGACGCCGATGAAGCGGATCGGCAGGCCGGTGCGCTGGGCGAGGGCGAACAGGATGCCACCCTTGGCGGTACCGTCGAGCTTGGTCAGGGCGAGGCCGGTGACGCCAACGGCCTGGCGGAATTCCAGCGCCTGATTGATGGCGTTCTGGCCGGTACCGGCATCAAGCACCAGCAGAACTTCGTGGGGCGCATCGGGCATCTGCTTTTTCATCACCCGCACCACCTTGGTCAGTTCGTCCATCAGGTTGCTGCGGGTATGCAGGCGACCGGCGGTGTCTGCGATCAGGACATCCACGCCGCGCGACTTGGCGGCCTGCAGGCCATCGAAAATCACCGAGGCGGAATCGGCGCCGGTATGCTGGGCGATGACGGGAATATCGTTGCGCTCGCCCCACACCTGGAGCTGCTCCACGGCGGCAGCGCGAAAGGTGTCGCCGGCGGCCAGCATCACGGACTTGCCTTCATTGCGCAGGCGCTTGGCCAGCTTGCCGATGGTGGTGGTCTTGCCAACGCCGTTGACGCCGACCATCAGGATCACATAGGGCTTGTGTTCGGCCTGGATCTGCAATGGCTGATTGACCGGTACCAGCAGCTTGCGCAGTTCATCCTGCAGGGCGTCATACAGGGCATCGGCGTCCACCAGTTCCTTGCGGCCCACGCGTTCGGTGAGGGCAGACACAATAGTGTCGGTGGCTTCCACGCCGACATCGGCGACCAGCAGCTGGGTCTCGATGTCTTCAAAGATTTCGTCGTCGATTTCCTTGGCACCGACCAGCAGGTCGGCGAGGCCCTTGCCAAAGCTCTGCCGGGTCTTGCCCAGGCCGAGCTTCATCCGTGTCCACAGGCTCTCGTCGGCATCGGCGGGCGACGACACTGCAGCTTCAGAAGCCGTTTCGGTCTCTTCACTGCCGTCTGCATCGGGGCGGCGGCGGAACATGCGCGAGAAAAAACCGCCCTCGTTACGCTGTTCGTCATCGTCCTGATCCGGTTTTCGGGAAACTTCATCGCTCATGCTGGGTCATTCCGGGAGATCATGATGGCAAGAGAACCGTGGCCGCGCGCGACACCGCGCAGGACACCGGGGGCCGGGCTATCCTATCATCCCGGCACATCCTTAGAAACGCAGAGAGACGCGCAGCCTGCTTATGAGACGACCTACAGCGACACCTCTGACCCGGATCATACTGACCCTGATCACCCTGGGAGCACTGATGACCGGTGCCCGGGCCGACGCGCCCCCGACCCATGAATTCACGCTGGATAACGGCCTTGACGTGCTGGTGCGCGAGGACCATCGGGCGCCGGTGGCCGTGGTCATGCTCTGGTACCGGGTCGGCAGTATTGATGAGCCACCGGGGATGACCGGCATCAGCCACATGCTGGAGCATATGCTGTTCAAGGACACCAAACACCTGACGCCGGGTGACTATTCGGCCCTGGTGGCGCGTTTCGGTGGTCAGAGCAACGCCTTCACCGCCTACGAATACACCGGCTACTACCAGCAGTACGAGGCCTCCCGCCTGCCGCTCGCGCTGGAGCTGGAGGCCGAGCGCATGGCCAACCTGCGCATTGACCCGGAAGAATTCCAGCGCGAGATCCAGGTGGTGCTGGAGGAGCGTCGCCAGCGCACCGACGACAATCCCAACGCCCTGGCCTGGGAAAAATTCACCGGCATCCTGCGGCCGGGTACCGGCTACGCGCATCCGATCATCGGCTGGCGCCGGGAAATCGAGCAGTACCAGCCGGACATGGCCCAGCACTGGTACGAGCGCTGGTACATGCCGGGCAATGCCACGCTGGTGATCGTTGGCGATGTGACCCTGGACCAGGTCAAGCCACAGGTCGAGCGCTTTTTTGGCCAGATTCCCGCGCGGCCGGTACCGTCGCGGCCGGAGCCCCGTCAGGCGGACATCGCGGGCGAACGGCGACTGAATCTGGTGTTGCCGGTGCAGGTGCCGACGCTGTACATGGGCTGGAATCTGCCTTCCCTGCGCACGGCGGACGATCCCCATGAATTCTATGTGCTGAGCATGCTCAGCGGCGTGCTGGATGGCGGCAGCAGTGCGCGCATCGAGCGCAACCTGGTGCGCGGCCAGCGGCTGGCGGCCGGGGCCGGGGCCAGCTATCAGGGCCTGGCACGTGGTGACGGTGTGTTCGTGGTCAGCGCCACCCCCAATCCGGGCGTCGCGCTGGAAGATCTGGAGGCCGCCATCGAGGCGGAAATCCGTGCCATTGCCGAGACCCCGCCGGACCAGACCGAGCTCGACCGGGTCCGCGCCCAGGTGCTGGCCAGTCATGTGTTCGGGCAGGATTCCCTGTTCGGCCAGGCCATGGAACTGGGTTACCTGTCGATGCTCGGCGTCGACTGGCGTCTGCGTGCCAATATGGCTGAGGCACTGGCCGCCGTCACGCCGGAAGAAGTGAGTGCCGCCGCACGCCGCTATCTGGTCGCCCAGCGCCGCGCCGTCGCCCATGTACAGCCCGAGGTCCGGGAATCAAAAGTACAGGCATCCGAAGGGGGCAGCCACGATGAGTAATACACGCTATCTGACAGCCCTGATGGCCGTCCTGTCCCTGATCGTGCTGGTGATGGTAGTGGCCAGCCGTTGTGTCGACGACGGCAACGCTGGCGCCGACACCGCCACCTTCCCGGTATCGCTGGCCGAAGTGGAAGCCGCCCAACCCGGGCGTCGGGAACTGGACATCCGGCACTGGCAGACGGACGCGGGCAGCCGTGTCCTGCATGTACAAACCGATCAGTTGCCGATGGTGGATGTGCGCCTGGTGTTCAACGCCGGCAGCGCCCGCGATGGCGACCAGGCCGGGCTGGCCTCGCTGACCAACGCCCTGCTGGACCAGGGCGCCGATGGCCTCGGCGTGGATGAGATCGCCACCGGCTTCGAGAATCTGGGGGCCCGGTTCGGCAGCAGCAGCCACCGCGACATGGCACTGGTGACCCTGACCTCCCTGAGTGACGCCGAGTTTCTGGAGCCCGCGCTGGCGCTCACCGCGCGGATACTGCGCGCTCCGGACTTTCCCGAGGACGCCCTGAGCCGGGTGCGTACCCGCATGCAGCAGGGGCTGCTGATGCAGCAACAGGTGCCCGGCCCCCAGGTCTCACGCGCCTTCCAGGAAACGTTATTTGGCGACCACCCCTACGGCATCCCGTCATCAGGCACCCTGGAGAGCCTGCCGCAGGTGCAACGCGACGACCTGCGCGACTTCTACCAGCGCTATTACACCGCCGGTAACGCCGTGATTGCCATCGTCGGCGCACTGAACGAAGACGACGCACGTGCACTGGCCCAGCGACTCAGCGAGGCACTGCCCGAGGGCGAGCGCGCCAGCCCGCTGCCGCAGGCCCGGCCCCCTGCCGAGCCGGTGAGCCATCACATCACCTTCAACTCGACCCAGACCCATATCCAGATCGGCACCCAGGTGATCGGCCGTGATCACGAGGACTATGTGGCGCTCTACGTCGGCAATCATGTCTTCGGTGGCGGCGGCTTCAGCGCCATCCTGATGGATCAGGTGCGCCAGCGGCGCGGGCTGGTGTATGGCATTTCATCATCGATCACGCCCATGGCCGCAGCAGCGCCATTCCAGATCGGTCTGCAAACCGGCAACGACAATGCCGACGAAGCGCTGGGCCTGACGCTGTCGTTGCTGGAACAGTTTGTGGAAGAAGGCCCGACGGATGAACAGGTCAGACAGGCTATCGATTATCTGACCGGCAGTTTTGCGATGAGTACCGCCTCGAACAGTGCCATCGTCGGCCAGCTCGGCTCCATCGGCTTCTACGACCTGCCACTGGATTACATGGACCAGTTCCAGCGCGATATCGCCGCGGTGACGCCGGAGCAGATTCGTGACGCCCTGCGCCGCCATCTGGACCCGACCCGTCTGGCCATCGCCAGTATCGGCCCACGCGCTCCGGAGGCCCGCCTGCCGGACGACATGGACGACGACACAGAGGTATCGCTGTGAGGGGTTGCTCGTGACCATCAGCAAGGGCAGTGTCCGCATTATCGGCGGCCAGCATCGCGGCCGCCGGTTGCAGTTCACCGACCAGGGCGGCGATCTGCGCCCCAGCGGTGACCGGATGCGGGAAACGCTGTTCAACTGGCTGCAGTTCGAGTTGCGCGAGCGCAAGGTGCTGGACCTGTTTGCCGGCTCCGGCGTGCTGGGGGCCGAAGCGCTGTCGCGGGGCGCCGCCCGCGCGGTGCTGGTGGAAAAAAAACGCGAGCGGGCGGCAGACCTGGCGCGCCAGCTGCGCCCGCTGTTTGATGATCGCATCGACGTGACCTGCGCCGATGCGCTGAAGTGGCTGGCCGGGGGCGCACCACCAGCGCCATTCGATCTCGCCTTCATCGACCCGCCCTACGATCTGGGCCTGGTCACACCGGCCTGCGAGGCGCTGGAGCGCGGCGGCTGGCTGAGCCGAGACGCCCTGATCTACGTGGAGTCACGCCGTCACGATCAGGCCCCCACCGTGCCGGTAAACTGGCATCTGGAAAAAGAGAAGTCCGGCGGAGACGTACGCGCCTGCCTGTATCGCCGCCACATGAACGGGAGCCCTGCATGACACAGATATGGCGATGGATCCCCCTGCTGCTGTGGCTCGCCCCGCTTGCCGCCCACAGCGACACCGATCCGGCCCGCTCCGGCGAGGTCGAGGCGCTGCATATCCGTGCCGAGCTGTTCAGTGATGCCCAACGCGTGGCCCCCGGCGACACCCTCACCCTCGCGCTGCGCCTGCAACCGGATGACGGCTGGCATACCTACTGGATGAATCCCGGCGACTCTGGTCTGGAAACCCGGATCGACTGGACCCTGCCGGAGGGCGCGGAAGCTGGACCTATCCAGTGGCCTGTGCCGGAAAAACTGCCGGTGGAGCACCTGGTCAACTATGGCTTCGAGGGTGAAACCCTGCTGCTCAGCGATATCACTCTGCCGATGGATATCGCGCCGGGGGAGACGCTGACGCTTGGCGCCCATGCGCGCTGGCTGGTGTGTGAAATCGAATGCATCCCCGGCGATGCCGAACTCAGCCTCTCATTGCCCGTCGGCGACCTGACCGAACTGTCTGCCCACACCGCCCTGTTCCAGCGCGGCCGCGCCAGCCAGCCCCAGGCGGTGGACTGGCCCGCCACCTTCAGCATCGAGTCCACCTGGCTGGAAGTCACGGTCGCGCCGGACCGCACCCTGAACCCGCCGCTGCAATTCTTTCCCGGCCACACCGAACTGGTGGAACACGCCGAAGCGCAGGACATCACCCTGAATGACGACGGGCAACTGGTGATCCGCCAGCCGCTGAACGTCTACTTCCACACCACGCCACAGCAGTTCGAGGCCGTATTGCGTGACGCCGAGGGCGCCTGGGCGCTGACCCTCACCGACGGCGCTGAAATGCCGCCGGAACCGCCCGCCGAAGCCCCCCCGGGCACCTCGACCACCGTGCTGCTGGCCCTGTTGCTGGCCTTCGGGGGCGGCGTGCTGTTGAACCTGATGCCCTGCGTCTTCCCGGTGCTGTCTCTGAAAGCACTGGGGTTGGCACGCCATGGTGGTCACCGACCCCATGCCCTGGCCTACACCGCCGGGGTAATGGTCTGTTTTCTGGCCATTGCTGCGCTGTTGCTGGTTCTGCGCGCGGGTGGCGCGGCGCTGGGCTGGGGCTTCCAGTTGCAAACACCGCTCGTGGTCGGCGGCCTGGCCTACCTGATGTTCGCCCTGGGGCTGGCATTGATCGGCATCGTGCAGCTTGGCGCCGGCTGGATGGGCGCCGGCGAACACCTGACCCGCGATACCGGCCTGCGTGGCAGCTTCTTTACCGGCGTGCTCGCGGTGGTGGTGGCCAGCCCTTGCACGGCGCCCTTCATGGGTACAGCGCTCGGCTTCGCCGTGACCCAACCGGCGCCGGTGGCCCTGGGGATTTTCGCCGCGCTGGGTCTGGGTCTGGCCTTCCCGTTCCTGCTGATCGGCTTTGTCCCGGCTCTGGCCCGGCGCCTGCCGCGCCCCGGACCCTGGATGGGCATCTTCCGCCAGGCGATGGCCTTCCCGCTGTTCCTGACCAGTGTCTGGTTACTCTGGGTGCTGGGCCGCCAGGTCGGCATTGATGGCTTGTCACTGGCGCTCGCCGGGCTGGTGGCGCTGGCCCTGGGCCTGTGGCTGTGGGGCCTGTCCCAGCTGTCTCAGCAACAGGGCCGCCCTCGCCTGCGCACTGCCGCAGCGCTGATCATGGTGGCCGCCCTGTGGCCGCTCTGGCAGGCCAGCCAACTCAAGGCCTCCGCCAGCATGATGACCGATACCGATGCCGGGGGCGTCTGGACACCGGACCGCCTGGCCGCCCTGCGCGAAGCGGGCGAGCCGGTACTGGTGAACATGACCGCAGACTGGTGCATCACCTGCCTGGCAAACGAGCGGGTGGCGCTGGACACGGACACCGTTCGCGCCGCCTTGACGGCAGGCGGCGTGACATACCTGAAGGGGGACTGGACACGACAAGACCCCGCGATTACCGAGTACCTGGCACACTATGGTCGCAATGGTGTGCCATTGTATGTGCTGTATCCCCGTGGCGGTGGCCAGCCGGAGATACTGCCCCAGGTCCTGACACCCGGGCTGGTGCGTGATGCGCTCGCCCGCGCCGCAGCACCCTGACCCTTAAACCTTTCAATAACTGGAGCGCCACCATGAAATCCCTGCATCATGTTCTGATCGGCGGCCTGCTCGCCCTGGCACTGGGCAGCGCCCATGCCGCCCCCCGCGTGGGCCAGCCCGCCCCGGACTTTTCAGTCGTCGACACCGCCGGACAGACTCACAGCCTGTCCGACTTCGCCGGGCAAACCGTGATTCTGGAGTGGACCAATCACGATTGCCCGTTCGTCAAGAAACACTATGTCAGCGACAACATGCAGACGTTGCAGCGCCGCTATACCGAAGAGGGCGCCGTCTGGCTGACCGTGATCTCTTCGGCTCCCGGCAAGCAGGGGCATGTCTCGGCCGAGCAGGCCGACGCCCTGACCCGGGACCGCCATGCTGCGCCGACCGCCGTCCTGCTGGATGAAAGTGGCGATATGGGCCGTGCCTATGACGCCCGCACCACCCCGCATATGTACGTGATTGATGCCGAAGGCGTGCTGCGCTTCATGGGCGGCATCGACAGCAACCCCAGTGCCGACCCGGCCGACATTCCCGGCGCCACACCCTACCTGGCCAACGCCGCCCGCGCGGTGCTCGCTGGCGACACCCCGGATCCTGCCGTCACGCGCCCTTACGGTTGCACCGTGAAATACTGAAGGCTTGAGACCACGCCGGGAGCACCGCATGATCATTTCCATCGCCCAACGGGCCTTGCTGACGGGCGCCGCCATGCTGCTTGGCATGGCGGCGCATGCCGATATGGTGACTGTGAAATGGCCATACACCATCGATGGCCGCTCGTTCGAAGGCATGCTGGTGTATGACGACAGCATCACGACGCCGCGCCCGACCCTTCTGATGGTGCCCAACTGGATGGGCCCGACGGACGACGCCGCACGCAAGGCAGCGCGTGTAGCCGGCGACCGCTACGTGGTCTTCGTGGCCGACATGTACGGCACCGATACGCGGCCGACCAACATGGAGGAAGCGGCCGCCGCCGCAGGGGCCGTGCGCGGCGACCGGGCGCTGCAACGGCGCCGGGCGCAGGCGGCACTGGAAATCCTGGCCGGGCAGGAGCGGGTCCCGGTGATGGCCGGCGCACCAGGGGCGATCGGCTTCTGCTTCGGCGGTGGCTCGGTGCTGGAGTTGGCGCGCGCGGGCGCTGACGTGCGCGGTGTGGTGTCGTTCCATGGCAATCTGGATACTCCCGATGCCGCAGATGCCCGGGCCATTCGCACGCCGGTGCTGGTGCTGCACGGCGCCGACGATCCCTATGTCCCGGCGGAGCAGGTACAGGCCTTCGAGGCAGAAATGCGTGCCGCCGCTGTGGACTGGCAGTTGATCAGCTACGGCGGCGCGGTGCATTCTTTCACCGACCCGACCGCAAACCTGCCCGGTGAAGCGCAGTATCACCCGCAAGTGGCGCAGCGCGCCTTTGCCCACATGAACCTGTTTTTTGATGAGCAATTCAGCGACTGAACCGTTCCGCCCCCACCCTCTGATGCGCTCGCGACATCTTCAGACGGTGTGGGGCCCCCTGTGGCGCCGCCCGACCCCGCTACCCCGGCACGACGAAAAATTCATCCTCCGCGACGGCGATCATCTGTGGCTGACCTGGGCAGGCCCGACACCCGGAGCCGGACGGCCGGTGGTGCTGATCCTGCATGGGCTGTCCGGTTGCTACGACTCGCATTACGCCCGGGGCTTGCAGGCCCGGCTGGCCGAGATGGGCGTCACCAGTGTGGTGATGAATGCGCGCGGCACCGCCCACCGCCACAACGATCGCGCCGATATCTATCATGCCGGTGAGACCCGGGATGTGGCTGACGTCATCAATGCGCTGACCGAGCGCCATGACGGCGGCAAAGTGTTGCTGGTCGGCTATTCCCTCGGCGGCAGCCGGTTGCTGAATTATCTGGCCGAACGCCCGGCACGCAGTGTCGCCGCTGCCGTGGCGGTATCAGTGCCTCTGCAGCTGGCGCCCTGCTCTACACAGCTGGATCGCGGTCTGTCCCGGGTGTATCGCAACCGACTGCTGGGCGAGCTCCTGACGCAGTTGCAACAGAAATACGAGAAACTCAAAACCCAGTCGCCCCATGAGGCCCACAGGCTGAAGCAGCTCGGTCCGCTTGGGGGCATTCGCACCTTTCGCCAGTTTGATGATCGCGTCGTTGCCCCCTTGCACGGGTTCCGGGATGCCAGCGATTACTATTCCCGATGCAGCGCGGGGCCCAAGCTGGACCGTATCCAGGTGCCGACGCTGATTCTGCATGCGGAAGATGATCCCTTCATGGTACCTGAGGTCATTCCGCCAGCTTCACTGGTGAGCAGCGCGGTCTCGCTGGAGGTCAGCGCCCACGGTGGCCATGTCGGTTTCGTGGCAGGGTCGCCTGGCTCGCCCGACTACTGGCTGGAGTCACGGATACCGGCTTTCCTCGCCCCGTGGCTCGGCCAGCCCGTTCATGACGTGAAAAGCAGGTCCAGTGTATCGCCGTTACCCACCCGGTAACGGGCCTTCATGTCATCCAGATGCGCCGCGGCCTCACCACGCAGGTACGGCGCCTCCAGGCAGATGATCTGGTAGATCCCCTGGCTCAGCAGTGTCTTGTCCAGCGCCGCGCTCTGACGATCCGGCGGCACCAGGCTGTGAACGAAACTCGCCCAGGACGCCGCCAGCACCCAGGTGTTCACCAGCAGCGCTCGCAGCGTTTCGTCACTGGCCTCGACCATCCCCGCAGCACGCAGCCCTTCATAAACCGTCAGGCCGCGATCCATGCTCTGGCGTACGAACTGGCCATAGCGCTCACGCAGGTGCGGGTCCTGATTCAGCAGGTGCCCGAGATCCCTGTGGAAGAAGCGCGCCCCCCACATGCTCTGCAGGATAGCCTCGAAGTAACCGATCTTGTCTTCCCAGGTCAGCGGCCGCCCCTCCGGCACACTCAGAAACCCGGTGACCAGCGCTTCATAGCGCTCGAACAGACTGAACACGATCTGTGCCTTGTTGCGGAAGTGGTAGTAGAGATTGCCGGGGCTGATGCCCAGGGCCTCCGCGATGTGGTTGGTGGTGACGTTGCGCTCGCCCTGTTCATTGAACAGCGCCAGGCTGGTGTCGAGGATGCGTTCCCGGGTTCCGGTCATATCAGGCCAATACAATAAGCGGATTGACAGTTAGAGTAATTACTCTAAGAATCGATGACAACTGATGATAACAAACCCAGGGAGGCGCGATCATGGTCG
This sequence comes from Alcanivorax sp., assembly GCA_013823245.1. Classification (GTDB taxonomy): domain Bacteria; phylum Pseudomonadota; class Gammaproteobacteria; order Pseudomonadales; family Alcanivoracaceae; genus Isoalcanivorax. The sequence goes on along the minus strand of PNLU01000014.1, from coordinate 37,120 downwards.
CCGAAGTGAAGTCACTGCATACCCCCGAAGCCGAGCTGGCCCAGCTCCGCACTCTGTTTGACGCGCAACGTGCTGCCTTTCGCCGTCACCCTTACCCCACGGCTGAAGAGCGCATCGAGCACCTCAAGCGCATCAAGCCGATGTTGCTGGATAACATCGACGCCATTATCGAGGCCCTGAACAAGGACTTCGGCGGTCGCTCGGCGGACGAAACCCGCATCGCAGAAATCCTGACCAGCCTGGAAGGGATCAAGTATTACAGCAAGCGCGTGCGCAAGCTGATGAAACCGCAGAAGCGCGCCTCCGGCAGCATGGGCTTTCCCGGTGCCTCCAGCGTCGTCTACCAGCCGCTGGGCGTTGTCGGGGTGATCGTGCCCTGGAACTATCCGGTCTATCTGGCCATCGGGCCGCTGCTGGCTGCGCTGGCCGCCGGCAACCGGGTGATGATCAAGATGAGCGAATCGACACCGCATATCGGTGAGCTGTTGCAGCAGCTGGTGGCGAAAACCTTTGGCGACGAGCATGTGGTCGTGGTCAATGGCGAGGTCGAAGTCGGTGCGGCCTTCTCGCGCCTGCCGTTCGATCATCTGCTGTTCACCGGCTCCACGTCCGTGGGTCGCCACATCATGCGTGCCGCCGCGGAAAACCTCACGCCCGTAACACTGGAACTGGGCGGCAAGAGCCCGACCATCATCGGCGCCGACTTCCCGATGAAGGACGCCGTGGAGCGTATTGCCTTCGGCAAGTGCTTCAATGCCGGCCAGACCTGTGTCGCACCGGACTATGTGATGTGTCCGCGCAACCGGGTCGATGAATTCATCGACGCCTTCCGCGCCCAAGTGACACAGATGTACCCGAGCATCGTCAGTAACCCGGACGTCACCAGCGTCATCAACGACCGGCAGCACAAGCGCCTGAGCGGCTATGTCGAGGACGCCCGGGCCAAGGGCGCGCGCATCGTCGAGATCAATCCTGCCAATGAAGATTTCAGCAACACGCGCAAGATGCCGTTCACGCTGGTGCTGGATGTCACCGATGACATGAAGATTGCCCAGGATGAAATCTTTGGCCCGCTGATGATTGTGCAGCCCTATGACAACCTCGACCAGGCCATCGACTACATCAATGATCGGCCGCGCCCGTTGGCGCTGTACTACTTCGACTGGAACAGCGAACGCGCCCAGTACGTGCTCAACAACACTCACTCCGGCGGTGTCTGCCTGAACGACACCATGAGCCATGTGGGCATCGATGATCTGCCGTTCGGCGGGGTCGGCGATTCCGGCATGGGTCACTACCACGGCCCGGAAGGCTTCTATACCTTCAGCAAGGCCAAGGGGGTGTTCCGCAAGGGTCGCATGAACGCCACCCGGAATATCCTGCCGCCCTTCGGCCGCGGCATGCATCGCTTCATTTACAAGTACCTGATGAAGTGATCTCGCCATGGACGCGCAGAAGGCCGGCCAGGTGCCGGTGCCCGGCGGCGTAAGCCGCCGGGACTTCATCCGTTTTTCCATGGTGGGTTCGGCTGTCGTGGCGTCCGGCGCCACCCTGGCCGGTGTCAGCGGTTGCAGCCGCACCAGCACCCCGGCAACCGGGTTCCTGCACCTGCGCGACAGCGATCTTGCGCTGTTGCGCCCGCTGGTGCCGGTATTGCTGGCGGGTGCCTTTGTTGCCACCGACGACAATATCGAGCAAGCGTTGAAACACATGGACCTGCTGCTGGACAGCGCCGCCGCAGGTGCCCGCGCTGACCTGTTCCAGTTGCTTGATGCCCTGCGTATCGGCCCGGCCCGCTGGTTTTTCACCGGCACCTGGCGCGCTTTCCACCGCCAGGATATCGACACCCTGACACAAACGGTTGCCCATTGGTCGCAACGGGATAATGGCCTGGCACGGCTGGCGCTGCGCGCCATCCATCAGCCCCTGGCCTGGGCCTGGTACCTGACCGGGGAGGGTGCCCGCAGCACCGGCTACCCTGGTCCGCCGAAAAAGGTGGCCTCCGCATGACTCAGAATCTTTCCTCTCTTGAAATTCGTGGCATCCGGGACCCCTGGGTGGATGGCATCAATAACGGCTGGGATGTCATTGACGGCGCCACCACCGACAGGCATCTCGCACTGGAAGCCGACGTTGTCATTATTGGCACCGGTGCGGGCGGCGGGGTCAGCGCGGAAATCCTCAGCCAGGCAGGCCTGAAAGTCATCATGATCGAAGCAGCACGGCTGAAAAGCTCTGATGGCTTCAACATGAACGAAGGCGAGGCCTACCGCGACCTGTACCAGGAAGGGGCGACCCGCACCACCAGGGATGCGGCCATTTCCATCCTGCAAGGCCGTGCCGTGGGCGGCACAACCGTGGTCAACTGGACGTCCAGTTTCCGCACGCCGGAACAGACCCTGAACCACTGGTCCGATGCATTCGGCGTACAAGGCCTGAGCCCGGATGAGCTGGCGCCCTGGTTCGAGCGCATGGAGCAACGCCTGAAGGTCAGCCGCTGGGTGATCCCGCCCAATGCCAACAATGCTGTGATCCAGCGCGCGGCCGAAAAGCTCGGCTGGCACTGGGATTCGATTCCGCGCAACGTGGACGGCTGCTGGAACCTGGGCTACTGCGGCACCGGCTGTCCGACCAATGCCAAGATGTCGATGCTGGTGACCACGCTGCCCGAGGCCATGAAGGCTGGCGCCACGCTGGTACACAGTGCCGAAGCCACCAGGCTGCTGCACGATGGCCAGCGCGTCACGGCAGTGGAGTGCGCGTTGCTGGGCGCAGACCGGCAACCCACCGGCCACACCTGTACCGTGCGCGCCCGCGCCGTGATCGCGGCGGGCGGCGGCATCAATACGCCCGGGCTGCTGCTGCGTTCCCGGCTGCCCGACCCCCATGGTCGTATCGGCCAGCGCACGACCTTGCATGTCACCACGTCGTCGTTCGGGGTTTACGACGACGAGATCGCAGGCTATTACGGTGCACCGCAGTCGCTGTATTCCGATCAGTTCACCTGGCGTGACGGCGTAACGGGCAAGGCCGGCTACAAGCTTGAGGTCATGCCGGTGCATCCGGGTGTGACCTCGGTGCTGCTGGACACCCACGGCCAGCGCATGCAGGAAGAAATGCGCGAACTGCCTCACCTGTCTGCCAGCATCGGCATGCTGCGTGATGGCTTCCACGAGGATTGTCCGGGCGGCACGGTCGAGCTGCGCAAGGACGGCACTCCGGTGGTGGATTACCCGGTGAATGCCTACCTGATGGAAGGGGTTCGCCACAGCCTGTTGTCGCAGACCGAGATGCATTTCGCCGCCGGGGCGCGCAAGGCTCGTGCTCGCCATTCCCAGGCGCAATATCACAGTACCTGGGCCGCCGCCCGCGAGGCCATCAGCGGCTACACCTACGAGGCCCATTTTGCCCTGATGGGCAGCGCCCACGTGATGGGCGGCTGCGCCATGGGTGAGAACGAGCAGCTGTGCGTCACCGACAGCACGGGGCGTTTCCGACAGCTGGAGAATCTGTATGTGTTCGACGGCTCGGTGCTGCCCACCAGCCTCGGGGTCAATCCCCAGCTGACGATCTACAGCATCAGCGCCCGCAATGCCTCACTGTTGGCGGAACAGCTGACCTCGGCCTGACGGACGGGCACGGGGTGAGCCCCGTGCCCGATTCCTGTATGCTCGCCGCATTGTTGTTGTCTGCAGAGAGCCGCTTGCCATGACCAACCGCGTTGTCTATCCCGGCACGTTCGATCCCATCACCAATGGCCACAAGGACCTGGTGGAACGCGCCGCCGCCATGTTCGACGAAGTGATTGTGGCGGTCGCCGTCAGCGAGAAGAAAGGACCGCTGTTCAGTATCGACGAGCGCGTGGCGCTGGCGGAGCAATGCCTGTCCCATCTGCCGAACGTCAAGGTGGTCGGCTTCTCGAAACTGCTGGCGTTTTTCTGCCAGGAACAGCACGCCAATATCCTGCTGCGTGGCCTGCGCGCGGTATCGGATTTCGAGTACGAATTCCAGCTGGCCAACATGAACCGCAAGCTCGCCCCCGAGCTGGAAACCGTCTTTCTGACCCCCGCCGAGCATCTGTCGTTTATTTCCAGCAGCCTGGTGCGGGAAATCGCCCTGCTGGGCGGCGACGTCAACCAGTTTGTGCCGCAGCCGGTGGCTGACGCCCTGGCCGCCAAAAAGGCAGCACGCGAGGGCTGACACACCCTCGCCCCCGGGGCTGCGCCCGGTCGGCCGGCCCGCCACAGGAGCCCGATCATGCGTATCCGCATCGCCCCGTTACTGTTGATGATCCTGGCCTGGCCGCTCCTGGCCAGTGCCGACCCCCAGCGCCCGCCTGCAGCCGCCATTGCCAGCGCGCATCCCGCCGCCACGCAGGCCGGTCTGACCGTGCTGGAAGCGGGCGGTAACGCGTTCGATGCGGCCATTGCCGTGGCCGCGGCACTGGCCGTGGTGGAGCCGGCTGGCTCGGGTATGGGCGGCGGCGGCTTCTGGCTGCTGCACCGTCAGCGCGACGGTCACCAAACCATGCTCGACGCCCGCGAAACTGCACCGGGACGCGCACGACACGACATGTACCTGGACGAACACGGCGAAGTCGTTCGTGATCGCGCCATCAACGGCCCCCTGTCAGCCGGCATCCCCGGCCAGGCGGCCGCCTTTGTTCATCTGGCCGAGCACTACGGCGAGGTCCCCTTGTCCGTCTCGCTGGCACCGGCGATCGCACTGGCCGAAGAGGGCTTTCCGGTCAGTCCGCGCTATCGTCTGCTGGCGGGTTTCCGTGAGCGCGCCATGCAGCGCTACCCGGAGACCGCACGTATCTTCCTGCACGAAGGTCAGATACCGCCCGAGGGGCATGTGATCCGCCAGCCGGAACTGGCCAAGGTGCTGCGCGCCCTGGCTGAAAAGGGCTTCGCCGGTTTCTACGAAGGTGAAATTGCACGTCGCATGGTGGAGGCCGTACAGCAGGAAGGCGGCATCTGGTCCCTGGCCGACCTGCGGGATTATCGTGTGGTGGAGCGTGAGCCGATCATCACCGAGTTTCGCGGCGCCAGGATCGTGTCGGCACCGCCACCATCATCAGGCGGCGTGGTATTGGCCCAGATCTTCAACATGCTCTCCCGCTTCAACGACGGTGACATCGACCCGGCCCTGCTGCCGCACCTGAACGTGGAAGCGATGCGTCGCGCCTACCACGACCGGGCCGTCTACCTGGGCGACCCGGATCACGTCGAGATGCCTCTGGACACCTTGCTGGACCCGGCCTATGCCCGCGCGCGCGCCGCCAGCATCCGCCTGGACCGTCCCACGCCAAGCAGCGACCTCGGCCCGCCCATGGCGCAACCGGAGGGCACTCACACCACACACTTTTCCGTGCTCGATCAGGACGGCAACCGCGTCGCGGCCACCCTCAGCATCAACCTGCCCTTCGGCTCCGGATTCACCGTGCCGGGCACCGGCATCCTGCTGAACAACGAGATGGATGATTTCTCCGCCAAGCCAGGCGCCCCGAACGCCTACGGCCTGGTGGGCAGCGAAGCCAACGCCATCGCCCCCGGCAAGCGCCCGCTGTCGTCCATGACCCCCACGTTTGTCGAGTGGGACGATCAGGTTGCCATCCTCGGCACCCCCGGCGGCAGCCGCATCATCACCATGGTGCTGCTGGGCATTCAGCAAGCGCTGGAAGGCAAACCGGTAGAGGCGTGGGTCAGCGCGCCGCGCTATCACCATCAGTATCTGCCGGATGTGGTGCAGGTTGAGCCCGAGGTGCTGGGTTCAGCGCTGGCGAAAAAGCTGGAAGTGCGCGGCCACACCCTGGAGTCGGTGGGCCGCGTTTATGGGGATATGCACGCTATTCATTGGGACAGCAGATCGGAGACCGTTTCCGCAGCCTCCGATCCACGCGGCGAGGGGGACAGCAAGCTATGGCGCTCTAGTTCACCGACACAACACTGACGCTGGCCGTATCCCGGCAACCCTGCGGCCAGAAATCAACGGAAGTGGATGCCGCCAACTCTATCGTGCCTGAGTCCAGAGGCCGCACGCGGATGTAACTGCTGTCATCGGTTCGATAAACTTCGTAAAGCGGTTCGTTCCCTAGATGCTCAATGTTGCCGTCGGCATCATAAATTACGAAATCATCGCGGAACTCAATACGCTCAACAAAATTGTCATCCACCGGAACGCCCCAGTAGTATGTGCCGCTGCCATCACAGGCATCGCCCAACCACTCGTCCACCCAGCGCAACGCCTTGAATTTCACCAGTTCTCTTGGAAACACTTGTTGGTCACTGGCTTGAACCAGCGTGCCATTGTTATTTCCCATTGCGCCAACAACATTCCGCGACGCCATGCAGTCGCCAGTGGTGCAAAAAGCCCCCTGAAGCTCAAGCATGTAACTGTCAGGCCCCAGCCTCTCTTCCGGAGCCACGATGTGGTGCAGCAACCGCACCCCCTCTGAGCGGGCCGTCTGGCCATCCGCGATAGCTCTCAACCTGCTCGCCAGCTGCGCTTGCGAGGCAGGCGCGAAAACCTGAGCCCCGGTCGACTCCAGTAGTGCCGTATTCACAGACGGGCCATAGGCGATAATGGTGACACGGCCAGATTGCAGAGCATCCTGAATGGCCTGGATATTGAAATCACCAGCCAGGTGGTTACCGTCCGTGATGACAACAGCATCATGCGTATCGTAATGCACTCCCGAAACCCGATCTCCGGAACTTTCTGCGGCATTGATCAATCCAGTGCCCAGATCCGAACCAGGCTTGTAGGCTCCGTCGTTCGGTAACTGCCCGACAGCGCCCGACAGCGCCCGACAGCCCCGGGAACAGATCAAACTCAAAATCCCCTATGTCATGGGCTGAAGGATAGAAATAGGTTGTTTCCGGGCCCGCATCGAAGGTCGCTACGTACAGGCGATGGTCATGATCACCTAGCATGTGCGCTCGCAGAGATGACAATGCCTGCCGGATATCCGGCATGACGTCACGCATACTCCGACTGATATCCACATGTACAGTAAGCAGACGCCGTGCTTCCGGTGTGGCTTCAAAGTGCGCACGCTCCTCGACATGCCCGGGAATATCACGCCCGTTGTGAACCACCCTCAAGTTCTCAAGCGCCATGGCCCCGGTAAAGGGTCCCCCTTCCCGAATGACGCGCAACGCCATGGATACCATGGAACGATCCTGACCTGAGGCAGTAAGGATACGCAGTTCACCTGTTTCACCATCCGGATCTGTCGGGGTAACCGGGTCGGTGGGATCTGACGGGTCGCCGGGATCACCACCCCACAGCCGGTCTGGCAAAGGTGATGCCCCCGTCGCCGCTCGATGATCCACCACAGCCAACGAGCAACACTGCAAATGCTGCAACTAGAACGCCTATCCCCTTCACCGCTTACCCCCGATAGGTTTTTGTTTTTTCCCTGTCAGAAACGCCAGATCAGTCCCGCAGAAGGGCCTTTCAGGCGCAGGTTCTCCGTGTCGTAATACTGTGTGAACTCGAGATTGAGACCCAGGCGTTCCCCCAGGTAGATGTCGACACCGCCCGCCACCGTGGTGTCGTCAAATGAACCCGTCACCTCGTTACCATTGACCAGGGTCACGCGTTCGCGCACGTAGGAATACCCCACGCCCACATACGGTCGGAATATTCCCACTTCATAGCCTGCCTGCAACATCATGGTGATGATGTAATCGTGACGGTAGTCAGTCACGCCGCGAGAGGTCAGTGGTCCACTCTCGTCATTCAACGTCGTACCAATGCGCAACTCCGAGGTAAATATCTCGTTAAGGTGGCCGCCGAGACGCGCAAAGACTTCGCCCGTCTCGTAACGTCCCTGACCAAAAAAACGGTCATACTGTTCGAGTTCCGCGTAACTGATACCCACATAACCTTGCATGCGTTGCTCGGCATGGGCGGCAGCGCCCCCTGCAAGCAACATTCCGGAGAGCAGCACAGCGCCTGCTTTTTTCATTATTGAGTCTCCCGACACGAGAAATCTGCTTATCGATTGGCACGTTCAGTGCGGCGCTCCGCACGACGTTGCTCGTGTTGCGCAGGGGTGCAACCGAGACAACGCAAGAACGTGGAGCGCGCGGGCGCCTTGACCAGGCGTTCCCCGGCCTCATCAACATTCCCGCCCAGAGCACTGAAGGGCAACGACGCGGTGAAGGCCACCAGCCCCAGACCCGTGACAACGACCATGACCGGACGCACGAAAACCGCATCACCGATAGTGGCCAGCTCGCCGGGGCGATCTTCGGCATATACGCTGCTCGCCTGCCCGGAGATCGGGGCCAATCCCATCATGATCAGGGAAACGGCAAGGATCCCGGACAGCACCGGATGCTTGGCTCGCTGCATGATCAATCCCTCTTCAAATGCGCAAAACGCTTGTTATAGTTAAAGTGTTGCCGTCAGTGTGACAGCTAAGTGGTTAATATAACGACAATTGAGTCACAATCTACACCTTTGGTGCTAGCGCGGCAACCAACCCCCGAAAAGCGCCTGACCGGGCGGCGCATCAGGTCTGACAGATGGCGCAATAGCTGGTGCTGCGCTGCCCGTGGCGAGTGCCCTTCAGCACCGTGCCACACTGCACGCACGGCTGCCCCATGCGGCCATAGACCGCCAGTGACTGGGTGAAGTAGCCGGGCTGGCCATCGGCACGGGTAAAGTCGCGCAAGGTCGTGCCGCCAGCCTCTATCGCCCGCGCCAGGACTTCGCGGATCGCCTCTGCGAGGCGCAGGTAGCGCGCCTCACTGACCCGTCCGGCGGGCCGCGAGGGGTGAATACCTGCCATGAACAGGCTTTCCTGGGCGTATATATTGCCGACACCGACGACGGTGCGGTTATCCATGATGAAAGTCTTGATGCCTTGCCGACGCCCCCGGGAGCGTTGGTAGAGCCATTCCCCGGTGAAGGTCTCACCGAGAGGTTCGGGCCCGAGGTGATCGAGCAAGACATGCTGCCCGGGGCTCGCCGTCCAGAGCAGGGCGCCAAAACGGCGCGGGTCGGTAAACCGCAGGATCTGGCCGCTATCCAGCACGAAATCGGCGTGATCGTGTTTGCCATGGGGCGTTTCCGCCGGGATCACCCGCAGTGACCCGGACATCCCCAGATGCATCAGCATCTGGCCGCCGGGCAGGTCCACCAGCAGAAACTTGGCGCGCCGCGCCACCCCCGCAACGGCGGCATCCTGCAACCCGGCCACCTCGTCCGGCACCGGCCAGCGCAGCTGGCGCTGGCGCAACAGCACGCGGCGAATGCGTCGGCCCTCAAGGTGCGGCGCGATGCCCCGGCGCGTGGTTTCGACTTCAGGCAACTCGGGCATGGCGTGGTGTTCACTCCTGTAGCGACGGGCATGGTAGGCTTGCGGCGCTACAGTGTACCAAGGAACGTGTAAATGACATCCTGGCTGGGCGTGGATACCGGCGGCACCTTTACCGATTTCGTGGTGTTGAGTGATGGCGCACAGCGCATCCACAAGGTGCTGTCGACACCGCACGCCCCGGAAGAAGCCATCTTCCGGGGCATCGAAGAACTGGGCCTGACCCCGGCCCTGCGCGCGGGCGAACTGGTCATCGTCCATGGCACCACCGTCGCCACCAATGCCGCGCTGGAGGGCAAGGGCGCGCACACCCTGTTCATTACCAACGCAGGGCTTGAAGATCTGCTGCGCATCGGGCGGCAAACGCGTCCGGCCCTGTACGATCTGACACCCGACGCCGCCCCGTCGGTGCTGGACACCCAGCCGGTAACGGGCGTGGCGGCACGACGGGATGCCAGCGGGCACGAAGTGGTCCCGCTCACCGATGCGGATCTGACGCAGGTCCGGGAGGCCGTGGACACCCTCAAGCCGGACGCCATCGCCATCAGCCTGCTGTTCAGCTACCTGGATGACGCCCACGAACAGGCTTTGCGTACCGCGCTGGCCAACACGGGCATCTTTGTCTGTCATTCCGCCGAGGTCCTGCCAATCAGCGGCGAATACGAGCGTGGCCTGGCCACCTGGCTGAACGCCTGGCTGGGCCCGAAGGTGGCCGATTACCTGCAGCGTCTTGCGCAGGGTGCCAGCCCCAGCCCGGTCAGCCTGATGCAATCCAGCGGCGGCACCCTGTCGCTGGATGCTGCGGCGCGGCGGGCCGTCAATCTGCTGCTGTCCGGCCCCGCGGGCGGCCTGAATGCGGCCCGCGCCATCGGCGAACAACTCGGCATGCCGCGTCTGATGACCTTCGACATGGGCGGCACCTCCACCGATGTCGCCTTGCTGGACCACGGCATCCGCCTGACCCTGGAGGGCCGTATCGGCCATTGGCCCATCGCCGTGCCCATGGTCGATATGCACACCATCGGCGCAGGCGGCGGATCGCTCGCCCGGGTGGACGACGCCGGCATGTTGCATGTCGGCCCCGCCTCGGCTGGCGCGGACCCCGGCCCTGCTTGCTATGGCCGTGGTGGCACCGAGGTCACCGTGACCGACGCCCACCTGGTCCTCGGCCATCTGCCTGCCAGCCAGAGCCTGGGCGGTTCCATGCGGCTGGATCTGGCGGCGGCGCAAGCCGCCATGGACCGCCTTGCCACGCAACTGGGGACAGACCGGGACGGCGCGGCCCACGGCGTACTGGCACTGGCCAACGAACATATGGCCCAGGCCCTGCGTGTCATCTCGGTGCAGAAGGGCTACGACCCGGCTGATTTCGTACTGCTCAGTTTTGGCGGCGCAGGTGGGCTCCATGTCTGCGCGCTGGCCGATATCCTCGGCACCCGCCGTGCGCTGGTGCCCCGCAACAGTGGTGTGCTGTCTGCCCAGGGCCTGGTCCATGCGCCCCGGCAGCGCGAGTTGATTCAGGCCTTGCCTGCCCGGGCCGATGCCGCCGCCGTCTCCGCTCTGGCCGACACACTGCTGGCCAGCGGACGGCAGGCGCTCCGTAAAGAAGCCGCCAGCACCTCCTCTTTCAGCCAGGCCGTGGAAGTGGACCTCTGCTACCAGGGGCAGTCCTTCCCCCTGAGCGTGCCCTGGGAGGGCGACGCGGCCGCCGCCGAAGCCGCGTTTCATGCCCTGCATGAGAGCCGCTACGGCCACCGCCTGCATCTCCCGGTCGCCTGGGTCAACGTCCGCGCCCGGGTCAGCGCACCCTCATCACTGCCCGAAGCCCCACCCCCACCGAGCCAGCCCCCGGGTGAACCCGCCTCGACCCCGGTCGCCGGGCTGGGCGCCGTGCCCGTGCTGGCGAGGGAGACCCTGGCCGCACTTGCGAGTGACCGCTCACTTCCCGGCCCGCTGGTGATTACGGAACCTGTGGCCACCACCTGGGTCGCACCGGGGTGGGGATTACGATACCTGCCTTCAGGGGATCTGCTGCTGACCCGGGAACAGCCGCTCTGAAACGGCCCGTGCGCCCCCTGCTCTGGCCCCTGCGGCCCTGTGCCCCGGCACCCCGGACAGGTAGACTGTACAGCCTGTTTTACGATTCATCACCGAGATACGCAGTATGTGGAATGGCTTCTTCTCCCCCTCCGCCTGGCAACTGGTCCTGATCACGCTGGTGCTGACCCATGTCACCATCGTCAGTGTGACCATTTACCTGCACCGGCACAGTGCCCACCGCGCGCTGGACCTGCATCCGGCTGTGGCCCATTTTTTCCGCTTCTGGCTGTGGCTGACCACCGCCACCGTCACGAAAGAGTGGACCGCCATCCACCGCAAGCATCATGCCCGCTGCGAAACGCCGGAAGACCCGCACAGCCCGGTTTATCACGGCATCGGCAAGGTATTGCGCGAAGGCGCCGAACTGTATCGGGAAGAAGCGAAGAACCAGGACACACTCGAGCGCTACGGCGCCGGCACACCGGACGACTGGCTTGAGCGCAAGCTTTACACACCACACACCTACGTCGGCATTTACCTCATGCTGGCCATCAACATTGCCTGTTTCGGCGCCATCGGCATTACCGTATGGGCCGTCCAGATGATGTGGATTCCGGTGTTCGCCGCTGGGGTGATCAACGGCCTGGGACATTACTGGGGCTATCGCAATTTCGAAAGCAAGGATGCCTCACGCAACATCTCGCCCATCGGCATCCTGATCGGCGGCGAAGAACTGCATAACAACCACCACACTTATCCGAATTCGGCGAAGCTGTCGGTGCGCCGCTTCGAGTTCGATGTGGGCTGGTTCTGGATTCGCGTGCTCGAGACCCTGCGCCTGGCCAAAGTGAACAAGGTGCCGCCGCGTCCGGTGCTCGCCGCCGACAAACAGACGCTGGATCTCGACACCTTGCGCGCGCTGATCACCCATCGCTTCCAGATCATGGCCCGCTACCGCAAGGAGGTGATCACGCCGGTGTTCCGCGAAGAGAAACAGCGCGCCTGTGACGCCACCCACGACCTGTTCATCCGCGCCCGCAAGTTGCTGCACCGCGACGACACCCTGATCACAGATCGCCACCGCGCACGCCTGGATCGACTGACGGCCGAGAACGAAACCCTGGCCACCATCTACCAGTATCGGCTGCGGCTTCAGGAAATCTGGTCTCGCACCAGCCGTAATTCAGCGGAAATGCTGGAAGCACTCAAGCAATGGTGTCATGAAGCCGAGGAAAGTGGCATCCGCGCCCTGCAGGAGTTTGCCGCCAAACTGAAGGCGTACACGGTGACCCAACCCACCCTCGCATAACCCCAAAATATTCCATCGACCGGGCTGAGCGCAAGCGAAGCCCGGCTAATCCATCTCCGGGAAAGCGCCTTCCCGCCAGACGATCACTGGTCCTCCAGAATTTCTATGCCGTGGATTAGCTGCGGTCTGCTTTGCTGTGCGTCTACGAGCTCGAATGCTGCCTCTCCCAGATCAGCACCCAATGCGCTAAGCAGCGGAGAAATGAGATCTCCAAGAAGCGCAGATATCACATTATCGAGCAAACCTGTCACTCCGTTAAGAAGCGCATTAACACTTATCATCAGTATCCCCAGGATAGCACTCAATAATGTCGAGTCAATTCCCTGCAACACAGACACCTGTACCTGGACCTGAGTAGCTAACCCCTGGGCCCCCGCCCCCACATACTGAGGGTCCCCATACCCCGTATCGATACCTTTTTCTTCGGGTCTTCCACCAACGAGCTCCGCTTGATAATCCAGTAGCTGGCGATCACCCTGTACATCCGCATTAACATCCGCACTGATATTAAGAACGGTCACTGTACCCACCAAAGGCACATAAATAGTCCCCACCGCAGTATTTATCGGCTCCTGAACTATGACGCCGGTCAGCTCATCTATAACAGCCGTCCTGAGCCTCGCCACAGATGAACTGGCATCCAGTCGAAACTCAACAGCATTGCTCATGCCCCCGGCACACCTCGCCGCAATAAGGCTAGCATCGCCCACTCCTGTCTGAACAACAATAGGGATGCGTATATTTCCCAGAGTCAATACTTCAAATAATCCCAGGTTAACGATGGCCTCTAGTCCAATATTGATATCCGGTGATTCGACCCGAGTGAGCCAAGCCCCCGATGCATCTTGTCGCGCCGGACCAGTTACAATCGCAGGCGCATCATTAATCGCGATGGTCAAATTTGTTTCGACCAAAACAACCCCTGGAATGCCGATATTTAAACCAGTGGCGGGAAACTGGAAAACCTGCCCTTCAGCTACATTTAGAACGAGACCGACAAGCAAATCATAAAGAGGGAAATTGCTCTCCGGGGGAATCTGCGCATCGCCAACGACTTCGATCACATCAGTAATTCGGACGGTATCTATCCCCGCATTGATGAGCAGCGCATCAAGGATCTGGGTAGCAGGGGTCAAGCCCGTCGACAAACCGCGTAGCGCAAGAGCGAGGACCTCCCCGTCAAGCAGAAGAAGCTCTGCAACTGTCGCCACGCCTGTCGCCGACAGGAGATCACCCACAGAGACCAGCGTTGATGACAGGCTTTGCAGGTCTGTCGGGGTGAGAGAGAACGACCCTGGGCTACCCAACAACCCGCCGAGAACAGCTCCCAGCAAGTTCGCGTTATCCTGAGTACCACCTACAACTGCCGTGCTCCCTACTGCCGAAACGGAGGCGACAAGTTCCTTCTTTGCCGCTGCCGTGGCGCGAAGTGTTGTCGTACCTGAAATCCGCCCGGGCACCAGCAGGGAGCGTGGCCGCTCTTCAGTGAGCGCCACGTATACAGCATTACTGCGCTGAATATCATTCACAGGAACAAACCGAAGGCGCTGATCAACAGACTCCATCACGCCCAGTAAAACATTATCGCTCGATAGCGTGCCGCTATAACCCGCCCGGGCAGCGGCCTCATTGGCAGTTTGCAGTACCTGTCCAGGAGAGGCATTCCAACCGCCACATGCCTGCGCGTCCTGAGCCGCCGCCAGAGCAATGGCATCCGCTTGCTGCTGCAGTATCCGCTGCTGGGCATACAAACGCGCCCCGTCGGCACCCAGCGCAAAGACCAGCAGTCCGCCGGCGATCAGTACCACCAGAAAAAGAAAGCTGTATGCGCCTCGCTGCCGGTTACGCATGGGATCACCTGCTGCGCGTCGTGTCTTCGCGCAAGGTTTCAGGAATCGGTCGGCGGAAGGTGTCGGCCGAACGACGCTGGGTGTCCACATAGATCGACGCCGGAATTTCACTTTCCTCCGGCTCACCGGAGCGGCGTTGCATCTCGAGCAGACGCGATGTTTCCGTGCGTGGTGGCTTCTGGATCACTTCATCAGAGAAACCGGATTGCGGCGCAGGCGCCTCTGCGGCGGCAGCCAGAGGCAGCGCCAATATGGCGGCGGCGAAAGCCAGGTGCTTCATGCAAGACATCAGCGTGCCCTCCGGATGTCGGCAGCCAGCTGGTGCGCGTGCTCCACTTCCCCTTCCGGAATGCGCTGGCTGCGAATGAAGGATTCCAGTCGGTCGCGCTGACCCATCAACAGATAGTTGGTCAGCAGATTCTGCCGGGCCGGACCGGCGTTGTTGTCACTCAGCTCCAGCGCCGTCCAGAGTTCGCGCTCAGCCAGCTGATACTCGCCATTGAGCATCAGGGCATAGCCCAGATCATTGCGCACGCTGGCGGAGGCGGGCAACAGTTCACGGGCCCGTTGCAAATTGCCCAACCCCTCGCTCAGCCGGTTCGCCTTGACCTGCACCAGCCCCAGCCCATGATAGGTTTCACCGGCACCGCAACGCCGCACCAGGGTGCGGAAGACATGCTCGGCTTCATCCAGTTCGTTCACCCCCGCTTTCAACTGACCATAGCGCAGCCAGTGAGGCAGCGCCGCCAGCGGGCGGCTTTCCAGCTGCGCCAGCGCGGCATAGCGGCGCCCTTCGGCGGCCTGGCTGTCCACCAGTTCCAGATGCACCCGGTCGCTCGGCTGCACCCGATCACTGCAGCTCACCCGCCCCGGCAAACCATCGTTCGATGAACTGACCAGGTTGCCCATGCTGGCGCAGCCGCTGATCATCACCGCCAGTATCGGTATCCCTACGCGCTTTATCATCTGCCTCATCGCCTCTGTTCGCGTCTATCTGAGCAACTCGGAGAACGAGACCAGGCCCGGCCCCGCAATCAGAATCATCAGTGCCGGCAGCATGCACAGCACCATCACGGCCGACATCTTCGCGCTCACTTTGCTGGCCGCCTCTTGCAAGCGTGCGCGTTCTACTTCATTGGCGCGCTGGATCAACGCATTGATAGCATCACCCGCACCTGTCCCCAACACGCCCGTCTGGCGCAGAATCACCGTCAGGTCGTACAGCACCGGCACGTTACGGTTATGCCCCAGCTCCGCCAGCGCGCGCGTCCGATCCATGCCTGCATCAATGCGACGGTTGAATGCATCGATATGCCGGACCAGCACTGGCATTAACGGCCCGGCCTGTTGAGCCAAGGTGCGAAACGCACGCTCCAGTGTCATGCCGGTTTCCAGAAACATGCGCATCAACTGACACAGCGCCACAGCCTCCCGATTCATCTGGGTTTCAGCCTGTTCGCCGCGCTTGCGAATAATGCGGCGTACCAGAACAAAACTCAGGGCCAGCGCCGCCAACCCACCCAATGCGCCGTACATCAGCGTACCGAGCAACGCCAGCGCAACAGGCAATACCCAGCACGCCAGCGAGTAGGTCAGCACAATCCGCTCCCGGGACATGGCCGTGCGCGAGAGGGCTTCGTCTACCTCCTTGAAATCACTGGCCAGGAACCCCGTGCCCAGCGCGCGCTCGGAGAAGCGGAGCAACCAGCCATCCTGTTCATCACCCGCATCCACATGGGTATGGATATACGTACGCTCCATACGCCGACTGATGCGATCGCGCCGCGCCCATGCCGGTGCCAGCCAGAGGGCCGCCCACAGGGCCGCCAGGGCGGACAGCAACGACAACAACAACCAACCGTCAGACACGCCCCACCCCCTGCACCATGCGATATAGCCAGAAGATACCAACCGCCTCGAAGGCCGCAGCGACCATCAGCATACGATTACCCTGGGGCGTGTGCAGCAGCACCTGGAGATACTCCTCATTGGCGAGCATCAGATACGCCGCCAGCGCAATCGGCACGACCGCAAACAGCACTGCACTGACCCGGGTCTCGCCCGTCATCGCCATGAAATCGCGGCGCAGCTGCTGCTGACCACGCAAGCTTTCCGCCAGCTGCGCCAATACAGATTGCACCGATGCGCCATGGCGCTGGCCGGTGCCCAGCCCGATAGCCATCTGCACCAGTGGTGGAATCTGGTACAGATCCGCGAAGTCCTCGAACAGCGGCACGTAATCACGACCGCCTTCAATAGCGGATCGGACGCGGAAAGCGAGCGGCGCATAGATTTCCGGTGCTTCGTCCAGTGCCTTCATCACCGCGTTATCCAGGGTGCGCCCGGCGCTCAATCCGCGAATGATGGCATCCGCAATGCCCGGCAGGGTCTCATTGATCTGCAGCCGCCGGGCGCTGTAACGGCGGAACCAGTACACCCAGAGCCCAACGCCAACCGTCGCCAGACACAACACCGCCGCAATGACGCCCCACACCAGCACGACCAGCACCAGCACGGCCAGAAGCAGAAACAGCAAGCCGCGGAACGCGCTCTCGCTCACGCTGATATCGCCCCGCAGCATCACACGCTGCAGGCGCGTATCAGTCACCATCAGACGCTGCGGCGCCTCTTCGCCCGCCACCGCGCCATAGCCGGAGCCCATGCGCGCGAGCACACGCGCGCGGCGCGCCTGGGTGTCGCGCCACAGCACCCAGATCACCTGCAACAGGGCCACAACCCCGGCCAGCACAGCCAGGGTTATCGCGGAATCAAGAAACCATTCGCGCGTCATCCTCGCTCCGATAGACAGGTTTCAGAACGCAGCGGTAGTGCTCATCCTGCTCCACCGCCACCACTTCCTGCACATGGCGACGCCCGTCCGGCAGACGTACCAGTTGCACGATCAGATCGACTGCCGACGCGATCAACCGGGACACCGATTGCTCGCTGGCTTCATAACCGCTGATCGCCAGCAGGGTTTCGATACGCACAATGGCGTCGCGTGAACTGTTGGCGTGCAAGGTACTCATGGAACCGTCATGGCCGGTATTCATGGCTTGCAGCAGTTCAATAATTTCACTGGAACGCACCTCGCCCACAATGATCCGATCTGGCCGCATACGCAGCGCATTGACGACCAAATCGCGGGCGGTAACACGTCCTCGCCCTTCGGTGTTGGGCGGGCGCGTCTCCAGCCGCACCACATGAGGATGATGCAGATTCAGTTCGGCTGAATCCTCGATGGTGATAATGCGCTCATTACGCGGAATATAGTTGCTGATCAGATTCAGCATCGTCGTCTTGCCGGTACCGGTGCCGCCGCTGATGATGATATTGCGGTGCCCTTCCACCGCGCGCTTGAGCACGGTCAGACATTCCTGGCTCATGGAGCCATTGGCCAGCAGTTGATCCGCGGTCAGCATGTCGGCGGAAAATTTTCGGATCGATACCGAGGGACCGTCCAGCGCCAGCGGAGGAATAATGGCGTTCACACGAGAGCCATCCGGTAGACGCGCATCCACCATCGGGCTGGATTCATCCAGCCGCCGCCCCAACGGAGCCAGGATGCGGCGAATGATGCGCATCACATGGGCATCGTCCATGAATCGCACTGCAGCCCTCTGCAGCACCCCGGCCACCTCGATATAAATGGATTCAGGACCGTTCACCAGAATATCGTTGACCCGCGTGTCCTGCAGCAGCGGTTCGAGCGGACCGAAACCCACGACCTCATCGACCAGATCGTTACCCAGCTGCACCAGGTCGCGATTGCTCAGCGGGATACGGCTCTGGGCAATAAACTTGCTGACGGTCGCGCGGACGAACTCCACCAGGCGATCGCGCGCTACCTTGCCCACTTCAAAGCCTTCTTCGTCCAGCCGCTCCACAACCACATGATGGGCACGGGCCTTGAGCGCCTGGTATTCGTCATCAATGCGTCCGGCCATGGCCTACTCTACTCCCACAACATAGCGCGTCGGCTCACTCACGCGACTCACGCAACACCGATGTCTGTCTGCGTGTTACCGAGCCACGAATGCGGTCCAGCAAACTGCCGCTCAGGCGCGTTCCCGTAATGCGATCCACCAGCGCCTCCAGCTGTCGGCAATAGCCGGAGCGGGCGGCCTGCTCGCACATGGGCAACCCGAGGTTCATCGCTTCAAGCCGATGGCGCCAGTCCATGGGCAACTTGGCCGTCACTGCGACGTTGCACAGTTCAGTAATTTCATCATCCGTGGGCGTGATACCGGTTTCATGTCCATCCAGCACCAGGCTGATTTCAGCCACGGCCGACAGATGTGGTTTCCAGTCGTTGACCACGGTACGCAGCGCCTGGATCTGATGCACCTCTGGTGTCGCCAGCAAGATCAACTGACGCGCATGGATGCCCAGATGATGAATCCAGCTGCACTGGCCGGGTCCGCCAGCATTGATCAGCACCACATCAAACACACTCATCAACCGGTTCAGCGCGATGAACAGGTCCGCTGCGCGATCACCGGAAATGCGGGCGCGATCAATGCCGCCATGCAACAAACGCAGGCCCGGTCGGAATTCATCCAGTGCGGTATCGATCAGCTTTTCATCCAGGGATTCCGGATTCGCGAGCAGGTTTTCCAGACCAAAGTCCGTGCGCGCGTCCAGATAGAAGAGGCCGTTCCCTCGCGGCACGGCATCGATAGCCAGCGTGCGCTGTCCGCGCACACGAGCGGCCATCGACACGGCGAGATTCTGGGTAAAAAAGCCGGTATCCACGAGCGAATCGGCCCCGGCGACAATAATCAGATTGCTGACGCTGGTTTGTGCGCTCAGGGCCGGAGGACGAACCAGCTGATGACGGCGCAGCCGTTCACGCACCTCGGCCATGTCCGTGCCCGCACTCAGGCAATCCCGGGCGCCGGCACGCATACACTGCAACAGCATTTCCTGATGGGGTGCCCGGCACACGGCCACAACGGTCACCCAGGGGCGCGCCGTACTGATGGCCATGATGATCGCCAGCGCCTGATTCAGCCCGGCCTCATCCACTTCCACCATGGCAATGTGGGCATTGGTGGCTTCCAGCATACGCAGGATGCGTGAAATATCCGCACGGGAGACATCCTCGAGCCGCAGCGTCTCATCGAAGACGCCTCTCAGCCAGCCTCGCAGTCCGTCATCGTCCAGCACCCCCAGTACAACATCATGATCTCGCATGGCGATAGTCCCGCATGGCGATTACCAACTCAGTCCATGGCGGACCGGCTTCGACCCGCGCTGTGTCTCCAGCATCATGTCCAGCCAGCCCATGCTGCTGGCATCTTCAGCGGCCCCCGGCAGCGAAGGCGGCGGCGCACCCACTGCTGCGGGCGACACCAGATGCGGCGTCACCAGCATGATGAGTTCCTTGTCTTCCCGCTCAATACGGCTGGAACGGAAGAAAGCGCCCAGCACCGGCAGATTGCCAAGCCCCGGCAAACGATCACTGGCATTGATGGTATTACGGCTGACCAGCCCGCTGATGATGAACGTCTCGCCCGGCGCCAGCGATACGGTCGTCTCCGAGCGTCGCACGCGCAGGGCGGGCACCTGCACACCGCCACTGGCGATGCCGGCACTGAAATCCAGCTCACTCACTTCCGGCGCCACCCGCAGGATGATCTGCTCGCCACTGACCACGGTGGGAGTCAGCGACAGGCCAACACCAAATTCCTTGTACTCGATCTGCGTACCGGTCGTATCGGCACGGGTCGGCACCGGGAATTCACCGCCGGACAGGAACGTCGCGTTCTGGCCGCTGAGACTGGTCAGGCTCGGCTCCGCCAGCGTGTAGGCAAAACCGCCCGCCTCCAGCGCCGAAATGGCGGTCAGGCTGCTACTGCCCACCCGGAAAATATTGAACGTTTCGCTCGACAGGGGCGAGACGCTGCCACCCTCCAGGAAACCGCTGCCCGGTGGCGCAATACCGAAGGTGCTGCCACTGCGCGATTTGCTCCACGCGATCCCGGCAGAGTTAAGCTGCGTACGGCTGACTTCGACGATGCGGATATCTGTCTGCACCTGAGTGCCGAAAGGCAAGCGCGCGCCACTGGTGGGCGACACCACCACCGTCGTGCGCTCGGGCCGGTCAGCACCGCGTGGCCACACCGACAGGATCGCGGAACCTTCCGCCTTCCCGGTCAGCACCAGCTCACGGCTCTGACTGACCGTCAGCGCCAGAACATCCGGCTCTGACGTGGCCACCTTGGCAATACCGTCGGGGTAGAACAGGATTTGCTGCTCGCCACGCGCCAGCCGCAGCGTATCCTGGTCACGCGCCTGCATGGCCCCGCTCAGGCTCAGGCACAGCACGCCGAGCAGCAGGCGTTGCCACAGAAGATGGGCGTTACGGTTACGGGCGTACATTGACACTCCTTGTTTCCGAGCCCTCGATCACTTCCACCTGCTGCCCACGTGGGCGCGGAGCCGCCCGGGCGGGGGGAGGTGGCGCCGGGAACAGTTCACGGTAACGCACCAGCCCTTCGCCAGGCTGCACAGCAACCCGTTCGATGCGCGCCTCGATATCCTCGCTGCTTTCGGTGTCAGCCATGTCGATGGCAGAGACGGCACTCAACTTGAGTGACCCGTTGGCGGCCGCCAGCATCAGGCGGGGTACGGATTTTTCCGGCACGGCGAGCACCACCGTCGAGGTACGCCCACGCCGGTCGCGCGCGGCCGGATCGGGCTCAGCACCTTGCAGCACGCCGCCCACGGCCAGCAGCTCCACGTTACGCATCAGCACCATGGCACTGGGATCACCGCGCTGGTCTGCGGCATCCCGGAACGTCGCCAGGACATCCACCATATCGCCAGGCTCCAGCAAGCCGCCAACGCCACTGACCTCATCCACTGGCAGCGCCATGGCCCGGAAGCCCGGCAGCAAGGCATTGGCTAACGCCCCACCCGCCTCCAGGTGAAATGCCGACACCAGTTCGCCCGCACGCACATTACGACGTACCGTCTGCCCCACCAAAGGCGTTTGCACCTCGATGGCGCCAGACACAGCCTGAACGGCGGTCACCTCGACCAGATCATCGCCGGTCAGTTCGGCACCGGCCTCAACCGTACGTGCAAACGCCCAGTAGCGGTGACGCGACCGGGGATCGTCAGCAGGGGATTCCGTGATCAACAACGGCTCACCTTCCGGCGAGGTCGGCGCAGGCGGCGTCGGTTCGCGGCTCAGGCCAATGATGGCAAGCACGATAGCCAGCACGCTCAGAGCGAGCGCCGGCAGCATATATATGGCCCTTGATGAAGACATCATTCCCTCGCTGGCATTGGCTCATCCCTGTTTATATCAGACCTGCCGACATCCACGCTGGACAGGTACACGTTTTTTTGGCTAGAACGGTACAGAAGCTGACCCGGAGATGGTCGTTACAAACCGGCTCACCAACGGAGGACGCCACGCCGGTTCGACCTGGATGGCAATCAATATGACCGGCGCCCCCTCATCAGCTTGTTCAATGCTGATACTGTTCAGGCCTTCCGAACCGGGACACTCTATGCCCTCCAGAGAGCCGACCACGGTACGCGACTGCCGCACCAGCAAAGGCTGCATGACATCGCATGCCTGGGTCCGCATGCGGTCGAGATAAGCGCTCCGACCAGCCTCTCCGGTAAGGTCGAACTGGCTGCGGTCCACCCGAAGCGCCGCATCCGCGCCCGACTGGGCCACAAATACGAGCGAGCGTTGAGTGTTGAACGCGAAAGCAAAATAGAGCGCCCCGAACATAATCAGCAGAAAAACGGGAAGAATAAGCACAAATTCCAGTGCTACCGCACCGCGCTCTCTTCCCCCAAGCCTCCACAGCATGCCTGCCAAACTATCCATTACGGCCTCTGATGTGCTCGCACCGACTCAGGAACCATCACCGACTTCCAGGAAGCTGGTGATCGAATCAAATGCTCCCTGGATAGGGCCTTCTTCACCGGCGAAAACAGAAAACACACCGGCGATAGCAACCACGAGCACCGCGATAATCATCACGTACTCAATCGCGCTGGCCCCTTTCTGGGACTCTCGCTCCAATCCTGTCCGATCGGCTGCCTTGTGATCGGCAATCCGCTGCCTGTTCATGAACTGCTTGATCATACGCCTAACCCCTTTTACCTATAAGCCGTTAATCCATTTGTACCACTAACCAGGATTAGTGTAAAGAAACGTGAATAAGTTCACAGTATTGATTGTGTGTCTGTCTCGTCACATTTTCTTGACGCCCTGTGCCAATCAAGCAAACCAGCCTTTCCTTAAACCCTGACACTAATCCGTTCCCAGCCGGTGTCAACAGCGTATTCGCAAGGGGGTACACTTGTTCACCCAGCGCGCTCCGCTTTTGCGCCAGACACAAAAAACCCGGCAGGAGCCGGGTTTTTTGGTAAGCCGGATCAGGCAGGCAACGCCTTACTTGATTTTGGCTTCCTTGTAGGCGACGTGCTTGCGCACCACCGGATCATACTTGCGGGTCTCGATTTTCTCGGGATGGTTCCGCTTGTTCTTGGTGGTGGTGTAGAAATGCCCAGTGCCAGCACTGGATACCAGCTTGATCTTCTCGCGAACTGCTTTACCCGCCATGACTCAGGGCCTCCTCAGACTTTCAGGCCGCTGGCGCGAACGTCCGCCAGAACCTTGTCGATACCGACTTTATCAATGATACGCATGCCCTTGGCCGACACGCGCAGACGTACGAAGCGATTCTCACTGGCCACCCAGAAGCGGTGATAGTGCAGATTCGGCTCGAAGCGGCGCTTCGTCTTGTTGTTGGCGTGCGATACGTTGTTACCCGTAACAGGACGCTTACCGGTAACCTGGCAAACCTTGGACATGATCGTGCTCCAGAGAATCGTGTACACGGGGCGACGCTCGGACTGGCACCGCTCCGGAATGAGGCGGCGATTTATACCAGAGAGGACCCGGCGAAGCAAGGAAGACCCGCCCCGGAGGCCGAAAATCGCCTCAACCCTGTCCAGCCGGCCAGTCATGTTCACGCATCGACACCCAGCGGCCGTCACCGATCACCACGTGATCCAGCACGCGGATGTCCACCAGCCCCAGCACCTTGACCAGCTGGGCCGTGATATGGCGGTCAGCGTCACTGGGTGTCGGCTCCCCGGAAGGGTGGTTGTGGGCAAAGACCACGGCCGCTGCATTATGGTGCATGGCCCGGCGCAGTACTTCCCGGGGGTAGACGGCGGCCGCATTGATGGTGCCGCGAAACAGCTCATCGCAGGCGATAAGCCGGTTCTTGGTGTCGAGGAAGAGCCCGACGAAGACTTCGTGTCGGTGATGTCGCATCTGCGCCATCAGGTAGCGCGCCACCGCTCCGGGGCTCTGCATGGCATCGGCCCGTCGCAGCGGCTCTCCCAGATAGCGCCGCCCCAGCTCCAGCGCGGCCTGCAGCACCGCTTGCCGGGCACTGCCGAAGCCGGCCAGTTGCCGCATCTGCACTGGCGCCAGCTCCAGCAGGGCCCGCAGGCCACCGGTTTCATGCAAGGCCGCCCGGGCCACTTCCACGGCACTGCGCCCGGGCAGGCCCGAGCCCAGAAAGATGGCCAGCAGTTCCGCGTCGTCCAGGCTGCCCGCACCACGGCCCAGCAGCTTTTCCCGCGGACGCTGGTCCACGGGCCACTCATTGATCGGCATGACACACTCCATGTGTCCGGAATCAGGGATGGCATCAGGAAGGCAGACCGGGCAGGGGGCCGTTACTCCATCGGCCATCAATGCTACGCTTGGCGCCTTCCGTGACACCGCTTCGGAGACGATAGGCACTATGGAACGACTGGTCAACAAACGCATCCTGCTGGGCGTTACCGGGGGCATCGCGGCCTACAAGAGCGCTGACCTGGTACGCCGCCTGCAGGATGCCGGCTCCGAAGTGCGTGTCGTCATGACCGCAGGCGCCTGCGAGTTCATCACCCCCCTGACCATGCAGGCGCTGTCCGGCCATCCGGTGCACACCGACCTGCTGGACCCGCGCGCCGAGGCGGGCATGGGCCACATCGAACTGGCCCGTTGGGCCGACCTGGTGCTGATTGCCCCGGCCTCGGCCAACTTCATGGCGCGCATGGCCCATGGCCACGGTAACGACCTGCTGACCACCCTGTGCCTGGCCACCGGGGCGCCCATCGCCATCGCCCCGGCCATGAACCAGCAGATGTGGGCCGACACCGCCACCCAGAAGAACCTGCTGATCCTGCAGGAAAAGGGCGTGCGCGTGTTCGGGCCCGGCGCGGGAAGCCAGGCCTGTGGCGAAGTCGGCCCCGGGCGCATGCTCGAACCCTCGGAGATCGTGCAGATGGCCGCCGAGGTGTTCGACCACGACCTGCTGACCGGCCTGCATGTGGTCATCAACGCCGGGCCGACCCGCGAAGCCATTGACCCGGTGCGCTATATCACCAACCAGAGCAGCGGCAAGATGGGGTTTGCCATCGCAGAAGCCGCCGCCGAAGCGGGGGCCAGGGTCACGCTGATCAGCGGGCCGGTCAACCTGCCAACACCGACACGGGTCAAGCGTATCGATGTCGTGCGCGCCCAGGACATGTATGAAGCCTGCCTGAGCGCCGTGGACGGCGGCTGCGACATTTTTATTGCCACCGCCGCCGTGGCCGACTACCGGCCCACCGTGACCGCCGATCACAAGATCAAGAAATCCACCGAAGAGATCCACCTGACCCTGGTGAAGAACCCGGACATCGTGGCCGCCGTTTCAGCTCACGACAAGCGCCCCTTCACCGTGGGCTTTGCCGCCGAAACCCGTGATGTGATGAATTACGCCCGGGCCAAGCTGGAAAACAAGAAGCTCGACATGATCGCCACCAATGACGTCTCGGGCGAGAACGTCGGCTTCAACAGCGACAACAACGCCCTCACCGTCATCTGGCCGGGCGGACATAAAGTGCTGCCCCTGGCGGCCAAACGACAGATCGCCAAGCAGCTGGTCGAGCTGGTGGCCATCCGTTACAAGCGTTAACCGCCTCAGCACCGGGACATCACCATGAAATTGCAGTACAAGATCCTGAACCCGAAACTCGGCAGCGAGTTTCCCTTGCCCGCCTATGCCACCGAAGGCTCCGCCGGGCTCGACCTGCGCGCCATGCTCGATACCGCGCAAGTGATCGAGCCGGGCCAGACCGTCCTGATCCCCACGGGGCTGGCCATTCATATCGCTGACCCGGGCTATGCCGGCCTGATCCTGCCGCGCTCCGGCCTGGGTCACAAACACGGTATCGTGCTGGGCAATCTGGTGGGGTTGATCGACTCGGATTATCAGGGCGAGTTGATGGTGTCCTGCTGGAACCGGGGTCACGACACCTTCACGCTGGCGCCCGGGGAGCGCATGGCACAACTGGTGATCGTGCCGGTAATGCAGGTCGCTCTGGAGCAGGTGGATGATTTCGATGCCAGCCAGCGCGGCAGCGGCGGCTTCGGTCACACCGGCCGCTGACACCGCCATCGCGGCCTGGTGCAACATCGCTTGTTGAGGGAAAGCTGGGGGAATAATCATGGCCAAAAAAGAGAAGAAAAAACCATCGCCGGACAAGCAGGCCAAACCGGCTGCCGCACAAACCGGCGGCATGAACCGGTTCATCATTGCAGCCTGTCTGGCCGCCACCCTGGTGGTCGGCGCCCTGGCGGCTTTCAGCGGCTGGTTGCTGTATGGCCCCGCACAACAGCAGCGCGCCCTGGAGCTCGCCAACACGCTGCTGCAACAACCGGTTGCACTGATCAACCAGAAGGTCGCGGCCACCGAAGCGCAGCTTGAAGTGCTGGCCCGCAGCAGCGCCGTGCGCCAGGGCTTTGACGGCGACCCGGACACCGCCGCACTGCGCCTGAGCCAGCAGTTGCCGGATTTCACCGTCACCCTGGTACCCGCCGATGACCGCACCCAGCGCAGTACGCTGTCGTTTTCTGCCCGTGATCTGGTCCAGCAGACACGCGCAGGACAAGCTCCCGGCGCCGTCCTGCTTGGCAATCCGCTGCGCCTGGTCGCCGCACGCGGCAGCGAGGACGGTCGCGGCATCGTACTGATCGAGCAGTCACTGGAGCCCCTCGTCAGCCAGCTGCGGCGCATGTCGCTGCCCGGCGGCGGCATCGAAATCCGCCAGCAAGGCAATAACACCATCCTGGTCAGTATCGGTCAGCCCCGAGGCGACACCATCGCCACCGCCAACGCGGCGGCAGAGTTAACCCTGGCCTACCGCGGCGAACCGGCGCCACTGAACGACTCGCGTGATCTGTTCCTGATCGGCGCTGGCGCGGCGTTATTGATCCTGCTGGCCGCCCTGGTGTTGATCCAGCGTCAGATCGGCCATCACATCGCCCTGGACGCCCGGCGCCTGGCCAGCGGGGCCAGCAAGGGCTTCACCTTCAGCGCGCTCGGCGACGTGGCCGGGACATTGGCGCAGAAGATAGCCAGTGCCAGCGCCAGCGCGGCCCCTGTCCGCGCCCGGGCACCGGCCCCGGAAGACGCCTTTCTCGACATCCTGGTCGAAGAAGACGCCGGTCTGCTGATTCGCGACAGTGCGCCGGAGGCGCCAAGCACGCCCCAGGTACCGGAAGAAATCTTCCGCGAATACGACATTCGCGGCATCGTCGGCAAAACCCTGAACGCCGAAATCATGGAGCAGATTGGCCGCGCCATCGGCAGCGAGGCGGGAGACGCCGCCCAGCAGACGCTGCTGGTCGCCCGTGACGGCCGTACCTCGTCGGAGGAGCTGACGCAAGCCCTCACCCGCGGGCTCCTGGCCAGCGGCCGCGACGTGATTGATCTGGGCGCTGTGCCGACACCGGTTCTGTACTACGGCACAGCGGTCATGGACGTCCAGTCCGGCGTCATGGTCACCGGCAGCCACAACCCCTCCACCTACAACGGCGTCAAGGTGGTCATCGGCGGCGAAACACTCAGCGGTGACCGCATTCGTGGCCTGCACCAGCGCATTATCGAACAGCGCCTGAGCAGCGGGCAGGGCAAGGCGGACAGCCGCGATATCCGCGAGCGTTACCTGCGCGCGCTCAGCGAAGACATCGTGCTGGCGCGCCCCCTGAAAGTCGTGATCGACTGCGGCAACGGGATCACTGGCATGATCGCCCCGCAACTTTTCCGGGAGCTGGGCTGTGAGGTGATGCCGCTGTTCGCCGAAGTGGACGGCCACTTCCCCAATCACCACCCGGACCCGAGCCGGCCGGAAAACCTGCACGCCCTGATACAGGCCGTGAAACAGCACGGCGCCGACATCGGCATTGCCTTTGACGGCGACGGCGACCGGCTGGGCATCGTTACCCCCAGCGGCCAGATCATCTGGCCGGATCGCCTGCTGATGCTCTACGCGCGGGATCTGCTGTCACGCTCACCGGGCGCGGATATCATCTTCGATGTAAAATGCAGCCGCGAACTGGCCAAACTGATCAGTCGCATGGGCGGCCGCCCCCTGATGTGGAAGTCCGGCCATGCCCTGATGAAGGCCAAGCTGCGTGAAACCGGCGCCGCCCTGGCGGGTGAAATGAGCGGGCACATGTTCTTCGCCGATCGCTGGAACGGTATGGACGATGGCCTCTACGCCGCCGCCCGCCTGCTGGAAATCCTGGCACTGGAATCCGGCGACGCCGACAGCGTTTTTGCCCGATTGAAAACCGGCATGACCACCCCCGAGCTGCTGATCCCGGCCAGCGAGCAGACCAAGTTCGCCCTGGTGGAGAAGCTGGTGGCGCGGCAAGGCGATTTTGCCGACGGCAATGTCACCACGCTGGACGGCCTGCGTGTGGACTTTGAAGACGGCTGGGGGCTGGTGCGGGCCTCGAACACCACGCCCGCCCTGACCGCGCGCTTCGAAGGCCGTGACAAAGCCGCACTGCAACGTATAGTGGCCCTGTTCCGCAAGACCTTGCAGGACATCGAGCCGAAACTGAAACTGCCTTTCTGATATCCGACGATACGGAGACGACATGGACCAGAACCGGGCCAGCGAAACAGCACGCATCCTCATCGAGGCGCTGCCCTACATCCAGCGCTTTTCCGGTGCCACCGTGGTCATCAAGTACGGCGGCAACGCGATGGAGAATGAAGACCTGAAAAACTCCTTCGCCCGCGATATCGTGCTGATGAAGGCCGTGGGCATGCACCCGGTGATCGTGCACGGCGGCGGCCCGCAGATCGGTGATCTGCTCAAGCGGCTGGGCAAGGAGTCCACCTTCGTGCAGGGCATGCGCGTCACCGACAGTGAAACCATGGACGTGGTCCAGATGGTGCTGGGCGGCCTGGTGAACAAGGAAATCGTCAACCTGATCCACCGCAACGGCGGCCGCGCCATCGGCCTGACCGGCAAGGACGGCGAACTGATCCTGGCGCGCAAGATGACCTTGCGCGGCAAAACCGATGACCCGGCCCTGAAAGCCCCGGAAATCATCGACATCGGCCATGTCGGCGAAGTGCAGGGCATTGATGTGCGCGTGCTCAACATGGTCTCCGGCAGCGACTTCATTCCGGTGATCGCGCCGATTGGCGTGGACGAGAACGGCATCTCCTATAACATCAATGCCGACCTGGTGGCGGGCAAGGTGGCCGAAGTGCTGCAGGCCGAGAAGCTGATCCTGCTCACCAATATCAGTGGCCTGCAGGACAAGTCCGGCAACACGCTGACCGGCCTGAACGCCGAAAAGGTGCAGGCACTGATAGATGACGGCACCATCTACGGCGGCATGTTGCCAAAGATTGCCTGTGCGCTGGAGGCCGTCCGGGGGGGCGTGCACTCGGCACACATTATCGACGGTCGCGTACCGCATGCGGTGCTGCTGGAAATTCTGACCAATCAGGGGATCGGGACACTGATTACCCGCAAGTAGAAACGGGAAGGGGATATGAACGAACAGAAGGTGTCACGCAAGGATCAGATCCTGCAAGCACTGGCACACATGCTGGAAGCCGAGCCGGGCGGGCGCATCACCACCGCCGGGCTGGCGCGGGAGGTGGGGGTCTCCGAAGCCGCGCTGTATCGGCATTTTCCCAGCAAGGCAAAGATGTTCGAGGGGCTGATCAACTTTGTTGAAGAGGCCATCTTCAGCAACGTCAACCGCATCGTCAGCGAAACGCCGGACGCCCTGAATCAAGTCAAGCGCATCATGGACCTGCTGCTGGGTTTCACGGAACGCAACCCCGGTATCACCCGCATGCTCACCGGCGACGCCCTGACCGGCGAGAACGAACGCCTGCGCCAGCGTATCCAGCAGTTCTTCGAGCGGGTGGAAAGCCAACTGCGCCAGTTGCTGCGTGACGCCGAGTTCAAGCAGGGGCTGCGCACCGAAACCACCCCCACGGCCACCGCGAACCTGCTGCTGGCTGTCGCAGAAGGTCGCATCGCGCAGTTCGTGCGATCAGGATTCCGGCAGCTGCCGACACAGGGATGGAGCGAGCAGTGGCCGTTGCTGGCGGCCGTGATTTTCCGTGACAACAAGTCGTGACAGTTAAGTCTAGTCGGACGTAATCAGGCGCAGGCGCTCGATGATCGGCTCGAAGTTCTGCCGCACCTGTTCAATGTCCGCTTCATGCTGGGCGATCTCCGCTTCGAGATCACTGATCTGGCGGGTGTAGCGGTCAATCAGCACCGAGATGTTTTCCGGCACCTCGCGACCGCTGCGCTCGATCCGCGCCGCATTGCTGATTTCCTGATCCAGCCGTGAACGGGTCTGGGATATGTTGCCCCGGGCATAATCAATATTCAGCTGCAACGCTGCGATCTGGCGATCGCGGGCCCGCTCGGCATCATCCGGCGCCGCATACATGCGCAGCAGCTCCCGATCACGCTGGCTTTGCCGCTCGGCATCCAGCGCCTGCTCGCGCTGGGCTCGCATCGCCGCCTGCTGTTCCGGCGTCGGCGCCGGCTCCACCGTCCGAATAACCCGCCCCTGGGCATCCACGATGTCATAGCCGGCATACAGGCCCTCTTCAGGCAACGTATGGGTCATCACCATGCTGCCTTGGGGGTTGGTATAGCGATAGATGGCACCCGGCGGCAACGCCTCAGCCTCCGGCGCTTTCTGGTTGCGCGACAGTGCCGCCGGTGCCAGCACCAGCAATCCAATTCCCAACCACACCCCGAAGATTGTTTTCATCACTTCATCAACTGGCTTCAGTTCACACCATACTGCTGACGGTAGGCTTGCATCGCCGCCAGACTGGCATCTTCACGGGCCGCCAGCCAGGCAATGATATCGCTCATACCGACAATACTGTGTACCGGCACACCCAGACTGTGCTCCACCTCCTGAATGGCGGATTTGTCTCCCTGACCCCGCTCCTGGCGATCCAGCGCCACCACCACGCCCGCCATGCGCGCGTCGGAGCCGACAAACAGCGCCGCCACCTCGCGGATCGCCGTGCCTGCGGTAATCACATCATCGATCACCAGCGCCCGCCCGGAAAGGGGCGCGCCGACAATCAGGCCGCCTTCGCCATGGTCCTTGGCTTCCTTGCGGTTGAACGCCCAGGGCTTGTCGATGCCATGATGCTCCGCCAGCGCCACGGCCACCGCCGCCACCAGCGGAATACCCTTGTAGGCCGGGCCGAACAGCATGTCGTATTCGACTCCCGAGGCGACAATGGCATCCGCGTAGAAACGCCCCAGCCGCGCCAGCGCCTCGCCGGTATGAAAGGTCCCGGCGTTGAAAAAGTAAGGGCTGACACGACCCGACTTGAGCGTGAACTCGCCGAACTTCAGCGCGCCACGCGCCTGGGCAAACTCGATGAACTGCTGCTGATATGCCTGCATCGCAATGCCCGCCCTTACCAGCCCAGCGCCGCTTGCTGGCGCTTGACGATATCGCGGATGCCCGCATCGGCCAGCTTCAGCATGGCCTGCTGCTCATCAAAGGTGAACGGCGCCGCTTCGGCGGTGCCCTGCACCTCGACGAAGCCGCCGTGCTGGGTCATCACCACGTTCATGTCGGTATCCGCCGCCGAATCTTCAAGATAATCCAGGTCCAGCACCGGTGCGCCCTTGTACAGCCCCACAGACACCGAGGCCACCAGGCACTCCAGCGGGTCTTCTTTCACGCGCTTGTTGTTGAGCAGAAAGGTGAGGGCGTCCACCATCGCCACACAGGCCCCGGAGATCGACGCCGTACGCGTGCCGCCGTCGGCCTGCAGCACATCGCAGTCGATCAGAATGGTGTTCTCGCCCAGCTTCTTCATGTCCACGGCAGCCCGCAGTGACCGGCCAATCAGCCGCTGGATTTCCAGCGTCCGCCCGCCCTGCTTGCCCCGCGCCGATTCACGCTGGTTACGGGTATGCGTGGAGCGCGGCAGCATGCCGTACTCCGCCGTGATCCAGCCCTGGCCTTTGCCCTTGAGAAAACGCGGCACGCCATCTTCCACCGACGCGGTGCACAGCACCCGGGTATCACCAAACTCCACCAGCACACTGCCTTCAGCGTGGCGGGTAAATTCACGGGTAAAACGGATCTCGCGTAGCTGATCCGGGGCACGGCCGGAAGGGCGCATCATGACTCCTGAAAACCTGGTATTGCAGTGACTTGGCAGGCCCGCAGGCCAATGAGTTGCCGATTCTAGCACAGCCGCCACGCAATCCCCGTGGTCGGCTGCGCCCCTGGCCGCTAGACTGACCCCCTGACATCAACCGCGAGACTGACCCATGATCCAGAGCATGACCGCCTTTGCCCGCCTCGACCGGCACATCGACGCACAACACACCACGCTGGTCTGGGAACTCAAGTCGGTCAACCATCGCTATCTGGAGGTCACCCCGCGACTGCCCGACGCCTTCCGCGAACTCGACGGCCCGGTGCGCGAGCTGTGCCGCAAGCGGCTCAATCGCGGCAAGGTCGAGGTCGGCCTGCGCTATCAGGCCGATGCCGGCGAGGCCGCCGTCAGCCTGGACGAAACCCTGGTCACCCAGCTGGGCCAGGCCCTGCACCGCGTCGGCGAACTGATCCAGCACCCGGCGCCGGTGAGCCCCGCCGAAGTGCTGCGCATGCCCGGCGTGCTGCAAACCCGCGAAGCCGACTTCAGCGCCCTGATGAAACCCGCCATCGCCCTGCTGGACGAGGCCCTGAGCAGCCTGGTGGAGACCCGTGCCCGCGAAGGCGCCGCCCTGGCCACAATGATCACCGAACGCCTCGACGGCATCCTGGTGCAGGTCGAACGGACCCGCGCCGCCCTGCCGCGCATTCAGGAAGCACTGCGCCAGCGCCTGAAAAAGCGCGTGGAAGATGTGGTGGCCAGCCCCGACCCCGACCGCCTGGAGCAGGAACTGGTCCTGCTGGCGCAAAAAATGGATGTGGCCGAAGAACTCGACCGCCTCGAAGCCCATGTCACCGAGGTGCGCCGCGCGGTGGAGCAGGGCGGCCATGTCGGCCGTCGGCTGGACTTCCTGATGCAGGAACTCAACCGCGAGGCCAACACCCTGGCCTCCAAGTCCATCGACACGGAAACCACCCAGGCTGCCGTGGAATTGAAGGTGCTGATCGAGCAGATGCGTGAACAAATACAGAACATCGAATAAGGATTTCGTATCTGATCCATAGGTAATAAAAATGCAACATTCCGCTATGGCGTGAATATATTTTCCTGGTCTTCAACGACCAGGGACCTATGAGATGTTCAAGAAAACCTTATCGCTGCTTGCAGTCGCAGCGCTGGCCTCGTCGCCTGCGCTGGCGTCCAAACCTGCCGGGGTTACCGGCGCTGATCACGGCTCACGCGGCTCGATGTCCAGCCAGTACTGGTGGCCCGACATGCTCGACCTGCGCCCGCTGCGTCAGCATGCCGCCGAATCGAACCCGCTGGGTCAGGACTTCAATTACGCTGAAGCGTTCGCAAAACTGGATCTGGATGAGGTCAAGGCCGATATCGAAGCCCTGATGACCGATTCCCAGGACTGGTGGCCTGCCGACTACGGCCACTACGGCCCCTTCTTCATCCGCATGGCCTGGCACAGTGCCGGCACCTATCGCATCACCGACGGACGCGGCGGCGCGGTGGGCGGGCAGCAACGCTTCGACCCGCTCAACAGCTGGCCCGACAACGTCAATCTGGATCGCGCCCGCCGCCTGCTGTGGCCGATCAAGCAGAAGTACGGCAACAGCCTGTCCTGGGCAGATCTGATGGTGCTCACCGGCAACGTGGCGCTGGAATCCATGGGCTTCAGAACCTATGGCTTTGCTGGCGGCCGCGAAGATGACTGGGAGCCCGATCTGGTCTACTGGGGTCCGGAAACCGCCTTCCTTGATGATGAACGTTACGAAAGCGACCGTGAGCTGTCCGGCCCGCTGGCCGCCGTGCAGATGGGCCTGATCTATGTAAACCCGGAAGGCCCCAACGGCAACCCGGACCCGCTCGCCGCAGCCCATGACATTCGCGAAACCTTCGGTCGCATGGCCATGAACGACGAGGAAACCGTGGCCCTGATTGCCGGCGGCCACACCTTCGGCAAGGCCCACGGCGCGCACAACCCCGCCGACTGTCTCGGTCCGGAGCCTGCCGCTGCCGGTATTGAGGAGCAAGGCCTGGGCTGGGTGAACCGCTGTGGCACCGGCAAGGGCGCTGACACCATCACCAGCGGCCTGGAAGGCGCCTGGTCGGTGAACCCCATTGCCTGGACCACCCAGTATCTGGATAACCTGTTCGGCTTCGAGTGGGAGCAGACCCGCAGCCCGGCAGGCGCCATCCAGTGGATTCCGGTGGACGGGCAGGCTGCCAATCTGGTGCCCGATGCGCACGACCCGAGCAAGCGCCACGCGCCAATCATGTTCACCACCGACCTGTCGCTGCGCGAAGATCCGATCTACCGGGAAATTTCCCTGCGCTTCAAGGAAAACCCGGACGAGTATGCGGACGCCTTCGCCCGCGCCTGGTTCAAGCTGACCCACCGCGACATGGGCCCGCGCTCGCGTTACGTGAACGCAGACCTTCCCGATGAAGATCTGATCTGGCAGGACCCGATCCCGGCCGTAGACCATCCGCTGATCAGTCGCCGCGATGCCAACCGCCTGAAGGCTCAGATTCTGGACTCTGGCCTGTCGGTGCAGGAACTGGTCCGTGTGGCCTGGGCCTCCGCCTCCACCTTCCGCGGTTCTGACCTGCGCGGCGGCGCCAACGGTGCGCGCATTCGCCTGGCCCCGCAGAACGAATGGGCCGTGAACAACCCGGAAGAACTGGCACGCGTGCTTGAAGTGCTCGAGGGCATCCGTGCGGACTTCAATGACCGCCGCTTCAGCCGCAAGCGGGTGTCCATCGCCGACATGATCGTGCTCGGCGGGGCCGCCGCCATCGAGAAAGCCGCCGCCGACGCCGGCTATAAGGTCGAAGTGCCCTTCACACCGGGCCGGGCGGACGCCACCGCCGAAATGACCGACGCCGCCTCCTTCGCGCCGCTGGAGCCGCGCGCTGATGGCTTCCGCAACTACTTCGACGGCCGCAGCTACCGCTCACCCACGGAAATGCTGGTGGATCGCGCTGACCTGCTGACCCTGACGGTGCCGGAAATGACCGTGCTGGTGGGTGGCATGCGCGCCCTGGGCGCCAACGCCGACGGTTCGCAGCACGGCGTCCTGACCGACCGTCCCGGCACCCTGAGCAACGACTTCTTCGTCAACCTGCTGGACATGTCCACCCGCTGGGAGCGCTCCAGTGAGCAGGAGGGTCTGTTCATCGGCCGCGACCGCCGCAGCGGAGAGCAGACGTGGACCGCCACCCCGGTGGACCTGATCTTCGGCTCCAACGGTGAACTGCGGGCCATCGCCGAGGTGTATGCCGGCAACGACGCTGACGAGAAATTCGTCCGCGACTTCGTCGCCGCCTGGACCAAGGTGATGAATCTGGACCGCTTCGATCTCTGATCGGCGCGCCTCCTTCCTCATGTCTCCACGAACGGCGCCCTCGGGCGCCGTTTTCTGTTGGTGTGACGCCGCCGCGTGAGCCGCCTATAATGCCCCGGCACATGCCCCCAGCCGTTACGGACCCGACATGCCCATGACTCCTGCCACCGCCCGAGGCACCCTGTTCATCGTTTCCGCGCCTTCCGGGGCCGGCAAGACCAGCCTGGTGGCCGCGCTGGTCGAGGCGTTGCCGAATGTGCGCATCTCGGTGTCCCACACCACCCGGCCGATCCGGCCCGGGGAGCAGGACGGCGTGAATTACCACTTCACCGACCGCGACACCTTCCTGCAGAAGGTGGGCGAGGGGCGCTTCCTGGAGCATGCCGAAGTGTTCGGCAACCTTTACGGCACCTCCGCCGACTGGGTCGATGCCACCCTGAACAGTGGTGAAGACGTGATTCTGGAGATCGACTGGCAGGGGGCAGAGCAAGTGCGCCATCTGGTGCCCGGCGCCGCCAGCATCTTCATCCTGCCGCCGTCACTGGCCGAGCTGGAAAGCCGCCTGCGCGGGCGCGGGCAGGACGACGATCAGGTCATCGCCCAGCGACTCGCCGGGGCCCAGGCCGAGATGGCGCACTACGCCGAGTTCGACTACCTGGTGGTGAATGACGACTTCAACCATGCACTGACCGACCTGACCGCCATCCTGCGCAGCCACCGGCTGCGGATCGGCGCCCAGCAACGGGCCCAGGCGGCCCGCATTGGCGAATTGTTGTCCAACGCTGACGCAAACGGGTAGAATGCCCGGCTCGCCGCCGACCCAATCATGAACGAGGTAAGACATGGCCCGCGTTACCGTAGAAGACTGCCTGGAAAAGCTCGACAACCGCTTTGAACTGGTGCTGGTGGCCAGCAAGCGTGCCCGCCAGCTGCAGACCGGCGGCAAAGAGCCCCGTGTGGCCTGGGAAAACGACAAGCCCTCCGTGGTCGCCCTGCGTGAAATCGCCGAGGGCTTCGTGACCCGCGATTCGGTTGACAACGAAGTGGTTGACCGCAGTGGCGAGATCGACGAACTGGCCCTGCTGACCAACTCGTTCGGCGAGTAATCCCTCCGCGCCGGGTCGCCCCAGACCCGGCGCAGCAGTTTTCCCCGGTTTTTCAATCACTCACGGTGCTTTTGTAAGAAGCTGCCGTAGACAAAGCTGCGCCGCAGACTTAGGCTTGAAGTGTCACCGAGCGTAACATTCAGGCAACCAGCAGGCGCCCTCATTGGCCACCATCAACACATTGGTAAAGCGGCTCAAGAGCTATCTGGACGACGACAAGATCGCCCAGGTTGTGCGTGCCTATGAGTTTGCCGAGCGTGCCCACGAGGGCCAGTACCGCCGCACGGGTGATCCCTACATCACCCACCCCCTGGCAGTAGCCAACATCCTCACTGACATGCACATGGACCACGAGAGCCTGATGGCCGCCATGCTGCACGACGTGATCGAAGACACCGGCGTCAGCAAGGAACAGTTGGCGGACCTGTTCAGCCCGGAAGTGGCCGAACTGGTGGACGGCGTCTCGAAGATCGCCCAGATCAAGTTCGAATCGAAAGCCGAGCAGCAGGCCGAGAACCTGCGCAAGATGATGCTGGCCATGACCCGCGATATTCGCGTGATCCTGGTGAAACTGGCTGACCGGCTGCACAACATGCGCACCCTGCACTCGATGCCGCCGGAAAAGCGCAAGCG
>PNLU01000013.1 GCA_013823245.1 Alcanivorax sp. | reverse complement strand
TCACCGTTGTTGCCGTGTGCCGTCGTTGTGGAGGCGCATTCTAGAGAGATTTGGCAGCCGGTCAACAGTTTTTTCAAAGAAAGTCATCAACCGTTCATCTTTTAGCCAAACCCGGCCCTCACACCCCGCCTCCGTATGCTTTTTGACCGAAAATCAGGGGGTTGCCGATGGTTTTTTAGGCAACCTCTGGGGTCGACGCCCCTGCCGGAGCCGCCAGATCAGCAAGGCAGCCACCACCAGGGAGAAAAGCACGGGTTCGGAGTAGTCCGACTTCTGGATCCACCATTGGTGGGCCAGTCCCAAAAGGATGGCGGGAAAGATCAGCCGGTGCAATTGGCCCCAGCGCCGTCCCAGCCACCGACGACTGCGGCGGTTACTGGTCAGGGCCAGCGGCAACAGCAGCAGCCAGGCCAGCATGCCCACCACGATATAGGGACGCTCGACCAGCTCCGGGCCGATATACCCGGGTTGCCAGCCCAGCAGCAACCCCGCCCAGGCCAGCAGATGCAGGCTCAGATAAGTGAACGCCAGCAAGCCCAGGTCCCGCCGCCAGCGCATCAGCCAGCCCTGGCGGCTGATGACGGCCAGGGGGCGTACCGCCAGGGTCAGCACCAGGGCCACCAGCCCCCACCAGCCCAGCCGGGACACCAGCGTGAGCACCGGGTCTGGCCCCAGCGCCCCACGGGTCCCTTGCCACAACACCACGACCAGCGGCACCAGACCAACGGGCCAGATCAGCCACATCCAGCGCAAAAGACCGCCACGGCCCGGCATGTCAGTAGAACCGCCTCAGGTCCATGCCGCGATACAACGAAGCGACCTCTTCTGCATAACCGTTGAAGGGCAGCGTGTCACGCCAGTTCGGGTTGAACAACGACGTGGGCAGACGCCGCTCGCGGGCCTGGCTCCAGCGCGGATGATCCACAGCCGGATTCACATTGGCATAGAAGCCGTACTCGCTGGGCTGCATCTGGCTCCAGGTTGTCGGCGGCTGGGTCTCGGTGAACTCGATACGGACCACCGACTTGATCGACTTGAAGCCGTATTTCCAGGGCACCATCAGGCGCAGCGGCGCGCCGTTCTGATTTGGCAATGTGCGGCCATAGAGCCCCACCACCATCAGGGTCAGGGGGTGCACCGCTTCGTCCATGCGCAACCCTTCCACATAGGGCCAGCGGATTCCGGAGAGTCGTGCGCGCTGCCCGGGCATCTGCTCCGGGTCATGCAGCGTAGTAAAGGCGACATAACGGGCTTTCGAGGTCGGCTCCACGCGCCGGATCAGGTCCACCAGCGGAAAGCCGATCCAGGGCACCACCATCGACCAGGCCTCGACGCAGCGTAGCCGATAGATACGCTCCTCCAGATCCTGCCCCTTGAGAATATCCTCGAAGGTATAGGTACCGGGCTTTTCCACATGACCGGCAATGGTTACCGACCAGGGATCCACGCGCAGGCTGCCTGCATGGCGCATGGGATCGGTTTTACCGGTGCCGAATTCGTAGAAATTGTTGTAGCGGGTGACGTCGCTATACGGCGTCAACGCTTCATCGGTATCCGGCTTGCCGTCGCGGCGCGCAGCCACGGCATCCCGCCACCATTGAGGCCGAGTGGCATCTTCTGCCTGCGGGTTATCAATCAGCGCGCTCCAGGCGGGCGTCACCGCCCCCAGCGCCAACGCCCCGGCGGCCGCACCGATAAACTCCCGCCGACGCAAGTAAATCCCTTCCGGTGTGATGTCTGAGGGGCGGATATCCGAACGCTGGCGATGACGGATCAGCATGACGACCTCGGGATGATTTCAGCGAATCTTCCTGCAAGCCTACACGCACCAGGGCCTCACGACGTGAAATCAACGCGCACGTCCGGTCAGCCGGTCGATTTTCAGGGCGACCCGGATCAGGCGCAGCCAGCGCATCGGTCCGCGCTGGCCAAGCAGGTCCAGCAACTCGCCGGTCAATGCCAGCTTTTCTGCGGAGTACGGATACCAGTTCGGCTCCGGCTTGCCCCGCGTCGGGTCGGTCAGCACGGCCTTGGAACGGGTCATGCCGCGCAAACCCTCCGCGCCCTTCATACGGCCGAAGCCGGACCGGCGCACGCCGCCGAAAGGCAAGCCCGCATTGCCCTCTGTCAGCATGACGTTGTTGATGTTGATACAGCCGGTGGCCAGCGCCCGGGTGAGTCGCTCAGCGCGCTGCCGGTC
Organism: Alcanivorax sp.; assembly: GCA_013823245.1. Taxonomy (GTDB): domain Bacteria; phylum Pseudomonadota; class Gammaproteobacteria; order Pseudomonadales; family Alcanivoracaceae; genus Isoalcanivorax. Next base: position 46,251 of record PNLU01000013.1, on the reverse strand, counting down.
TGTGGTCCAGACGCTGGTGCTCAGGCCGGTGGCACTGGCGTTGTGGCGCGCAATCACCTCGGCCTCAGAGACAAACGGCTGCATCACCAGCACGGGCCCGAAGATCTCCTCCTGGCTGATACGCATGGCCGGCGTGACCCCGGTGAGGATCGTGGGCAGATAGTAGCGCCCGCATTCGCTGAGTCGCCCACCGCAGTGCACCGTGGCGCCCTGCTCCCTGGCATCGTCCACCAGGGCACAGACATGTCGCATCTGGAACGCCGTCGTCAGCACGCCCAGGTCCGCGTCGGCATCAGTGCCCAGCCGCACGGCGGCACTGGCCTCCACCAGCTGCTGCAACACCGTATCGAATATCCCTTCCTGCACCCAGAGTTGCTCGATCGCGGTGCAGCTCTGGCCACTGTTATGCAGGTTGCCCCAACAGGCGGCCGCCACCGCACGCGGCAGATCGGCGTCGTCGAACACCAGCATCGGGTCGCGAGCGCCCAGTTCCATCAGCACCGGGATCACCTGATCCGCCGCCCGCCGCATGATGCGCTGCCCCGTGGCCAGGCTGCCGGTAAAGGCAATCAGATCCGGGCCGGCGTCAATCAGCGCCTCCCCGACCAGCCCGTCGCCGTGTACCACGTGCAAGGCCTGTGACAGGAGCGGATGCAACGCCCGTATCTCCTCCAGCACATCACGCACAGGGGTGTGCTCCGAGGGCTTGAGCACCACGGCGTTACCCGCCACCAGTGCGAACATGGCCGCCGTAAGACCAATGGCCAACGGCAGGTTCCAGGGGGAAATCACAAGCACCACTCCACGGGGCTCATAGAGGATACGGCTGCGCTTGCCCAGCAGGCTGATTGGCGTGGGGACCGTTTCATCCGCCAGCAGGCGCGCGGCGTTGTGGCGCAACCAGAGGCAGTCTTCCGTCAACTGGAACAGGTCCGAGAGCATGGCATCGCCCCGGCTGCGCCCGGACTCGGCCACGATCTGGTCAAGCAACCGCTCGCGGTGCTGGCGCAGGTAGGCCAGCACGGCATCCACCGCTTTCAGGCGCACGGACAGGGGGATATCCCGGAGGGCTTCAGCCGCTGCCCGGGCAGAGGCCATGGTCGCCTGGCATTGGGCGGCGGAGGCCGCCGTCACCGTGTAGAGGGACTCACCCGTGGCGGGGTTGGTGACGGCGAACTGGGGCATGGACTCGACTCCTTTTTTTGGCACCAATGTACCAGCCAAAGTATAACGAGGCGAGCGGCATACCCGATTTCCATTTACGCGCTGCGGCGCGCCTTGCGCATGTCCCACACAGCCATCAGGGGGCCGGAGGACACATAAGCCACGGCCACCGTGAGCAGCACCAGCGGCGGATCCAGGAAGACGATAGCAAAGGCCACAATCACACCGAGCAACACCCGGAACGGTACCCGGCCGATGCTGAACTCCTTGAAGCTGTGATAACGGATGGGCGACACCATCAGCAGGCCGGCTGCGGCCGTGAAAAAGGCCACCAGGTAACTGATGTCATTGCCATCAATACCCCGGGAGGCACCGAGCCACACCAGTGTCGCCACCAGCCCCGCACCGGACGGACTGGGCAGGCCGGTAAAGAAGCGCTTGTCCGACGTTGCTGCTTGCACATTGAAGCGCGCCAGCCGCAGCGCCGCACAGGCGACGTAGATGAAGGCGGCCGCCCAGCCGAGGTTGCCCAGTTCGGACAGGCCCCAGGCATAGGCCACCAGCCCCGGCGCCACCCCGAAGGCGACACAGTCGGACAGGGAATCATATTCAGCGCCAAAGCGGCTCTGGGTGTTGGTCATGCGCGCCACACTGCCGTCCATGCCATCCAGAATGCCCGCGACAATGATCGCCACCGCCGAATGCACAAACATGCCGTTCATGGCCGCCACGATGGCATAGAAGCCAGCGAACAAGGCCGCCGTAGTAATGAGGTTCGGCAACAGATAGACGCCCCGGTGACGGGCACCGTGGCGATCCGGGCCGGGCTCGATCACTTCAAAACTGTGCGGGTCATCCTGCGGGGCAGGCTGTTTCTCATGTTCCGTCATCGTCGCTCTCGTTCGGGCAAATTGGCCAATGGCCGCAAGTGCCCAGTGTACCGGAGTCCTGCGCCACAAAAAACGCGGCCCGGAGGCCGCGTTTCAGAGATCGGACAAAAGGCAGGAATCAGTTCTTGCTCTTGTCGATGATCTTGTTGGCCTGAATCCACGGCATCATTGCACGCAGCTTCTCACCGACCTGCTCGATCGGATGCGCCGCGTTGTTGCGACGGGCCGCCGTCATGGACGGGTAGTTGAAGGCGCCTTCGGCAATGAACATCTTCGCGTACTCACCGCTCTGGATGCGCTTGAGCGCGTTGCGCATGGCTTCACGAGACTGCTCGTTGATCACCTCGGGGCCGGTCACGTACTCGCCATACTCCGCGTTGTTGGAGATGGAGTAGTTCATGTTGGCAATGCCGCCTTCGTACATCAGGTCGACGATCAGCTTCAGTTCGTGCAGGCACTCGAAGTAGGCCATTTCCGGCGCGTAACCGGCTTCGACCAGGGTTTCGAAACCGGCTTTCACCAGCTCCACTGCACCACCACACAACACGGCCTGCTCACCGAACAGGTCAGTTTCGGTCTCGTCCTTGAAGGTGGTTTCGATGATGCCGGTACGACCGCCGCCCACGCCTGCTGCGTAAGACAGCGCCAGTTTCTTGGCATTGCCCGAAGCGTCCTGGAAGATCGCGATCAGGTCAGGGATGCCGCCGCCCTTGACGAACTCGCTGCGCACGGTGTGACCGGGTGCCTTCGGCGCGATCATGATCACGTCCAGATCCTTGCGCGGTACGATCTGGTTGTAGTGGATGGCGAAACCGTGGGCAAACGCCAGGGTGGCGCCTTCCTTCAGGTTGGGCTCGATTTCAGCCTTGTACAGCTGCGCCTGGAACTCGTCCGGGGTCAGCACCATCACCACATCGGCGGCCGCGACGGCGGTGGGCACGTCAGCGACTTTCAGGCCATGGGCTTCAGCTTTCTGGATGGACGAAGAACCCGGGCGCAGGCCCACCGTCACGTCGACACCGGAGTCGTTCAGGTTACAGGCGTGGGCATGGCCCTGGGAGCCGTAACCCAGAATGGCGACTTTCTTGCCCTGGATGATGGAAAGGTCGCAGTCCTTGTCGTAATACACGGTCATGCTCATGGTCGTAATCCTGTGCTGGCGTTGATCGGAGGCGGCCAAACGGGGCCGATACAGGCTGGCCACCTTAGGCTATCGGCAGCGTTGCGTAAAATGATATATTTGCAACGTCATATGCCGATTATTGCAACATTGCCGCCATGGATACCCGCCCGCTGCAGATCTTCCTGACCCTGGCTGAAACACTGCACTTCGGCCGCACCGGCCGCCAGTGCCACATCAGCCCGTCGGCGGTGAGCCGCACCATCCGCCAGCTGGAAACAGAGCTGGACACGCCCCTGTTCTATCGCGACAACCGCCGCGTGCAACTGACCCGCGAGGGCGAGCGCTTCCGCGACTATGCCCGCCAGGCCCTGGCCGACTGGGAGGCGGTCAGGCTGGCCCTGCAGGATGACCAGCGCATCCTGCGCGGTGAACTGAGCCTCTATTGCTCGGTCACGGCCAGCTACAGCTTTCTGCACGACATGCTCAGCAATTTCCGGCAGAACTTCCCGCGCATCGAGATCAAGCTGCACACCGGCGACCCGGCGCAGGCGGTGGAACGGGTGCTCAGCGGCACCGAGGAGATCGCCATCGGCGCTCGCCCCAGCCAGTTGCCCGCTGGCATCATGTTCCGCGCCCTCGCCCGCTCCCCCCTGCTGTTTATCGCCCCGGCCAGCCAGCCGCAACTGGCCGAACGGCTCAGCGGCAAGGCCCGCACCGAGGCCTGGCGCGACGTGCCGATGATCCTGTCCGAGGAAGGCTTGGCGCGGGAGCGCACCGACCGCTGGTTCCGCGCCATCGGCCTGCGCCCGCAGATCTATGCCCAGGTCAGCGGCAACGAGGCCATCGTCAGCATGGTCAGCCTGGGCTTCGGGGTCGGGGTGGTGCCACAGATCGTGCTCGACAACAGCCCGCTGGCCAGCCGCATCCGCATTCTGGATGTCACGCCGACTCTGGCGCCCTACGATGTCGGGCTGTTTACGCTGGAGAAGCGGCTCAACGAGCCGCTGGTGCAGGCGTTCTGGCAACAGAGCGCGTTGGGGTAAGCCGCCTGCCGCTGCACGGCGCTCTTACGCGTCAGCACTGATCACACGGTTGATCAGCGCGTCGGCATCCCAGGGCAGGTGCGCCAGCTGGCCGTCCATCATCAGGTAGCTGAGCCCGTGGGCCAGCGCCCAGGCGCGCAGCGCCGCCACCGCCACCTCTTCACTGTCCGGCGGCTTGTCCATATAAGCCGCCAGCCCGGACTTGAGCACTTCCAGCGCCTGGCCACCCGCCAGCACCAGCTCTTCATCCTGACGCCCGGCGCTGAAGTTGCCGAACATCAGGCGGAACAGGGACGGATTGGCGCGGGCAAAACGCACGTATGCACGGCCACTGCCCAGCAATCGGTCACGCGCTGAACTCCCGGAGGCGGCGCCGCTCATCAACGCCTGACTGAAACGGCGGAAGCCCTCCGCAGCAATCGCCACCATCAGCGCCTCTTTATTGCGGAAGTGCCGATAGCTGGCATTGACCGTGACCCCGACGCGCCGCGCGGCCTCGCGCAAGCTGAAGTCGGTGCCGCCCGTTTCCGCCATCAGCCCGAGGGCGGCCTCCACCAGCGCCTGACGCAGATTGCCGTGGTGGTAGCTGCCGCCCCTGGACGCACTTTTACCCGATGTTGACACTGTATACTTTTCCCGGCAGGATCAATGTGAGCATTGTACACATAAGGACGCCCCATGACACGGAACCTCATCGTCGCGCTGGCTTTGACGCTTGCGCTGGCCCTGGTGCCGGGCAGCCGGACCGCTTACGCCAACCCGACTCGCACGGTATGCGTGTTCAGTCTGACCGGGGTGCACGGTGAGCCCTTCGACACGCTGCGCGATTTCGCCCTGACCTCGCGGCAGCTGGGCGTGCCGCTCACCCTGCGGCCGATCACCAATGAACGCATCGCGGCCGAGGACTTTCAGGCCGGGCAATGCGACGCGGCCCTGCTGACCGGCATGCGCGCGCGCCAGTTCAATCCCTTCACTGGCAGTGTCGACGCGATTGGGGGACTGCAGGATTACGACGGCCTGGAGATGCTGTTCAGCGCGCTGGCCCGCCCTGAGCTGTCCACGCACATGCGTCATGGTCCTTACGAAGTGGCCGGGCTGTTGCCCCTCGGAGCGGCCTATATCTTTCTGAATGACCGCCGCATCAATAACGTCAGCAAGATGGCCGGCAAACGCCTGGCTGTACTGGAGCATGATCCGGCGCAGCAGATGATGGCACTGCGCATTGGTGCCCAGCCGGTCTCGGCAGACGTCAGCAATTTCGCCAACCGCTTCAATAATGGCGCCGTGGATGTGATTGCCGCCCCCGCAGCCGCCTACATGCCACTGGAAATCTATCGCGGCGTGGGGGCGCACGGCGCCGTGGTGGATCTGCCCGTAGCACAACTGTCGCTGCAACTGGTGCTGCGCCATGAACGCTTTCCGCCGGGTTATGCGCAGCAGGCGCGTGAATACTTTCTTGAGCAGTTTCCCCGCGCCATGCGGCTGGTGTATGCCGCCGAAGACGACATCCTGTTCTTCTTTCCGCCCCCGGATGCTGACCGATATGCCTACGATCAATTACTGGATGAAGCACGTATCGCCCTGACCGAAGCAGGGCACTACGACCCGCTGATGATGCGACTGATGAAACGGGTGCGTTGTACCCGGCAACCTGACCGCGCGGAGTGTACCGATGACCGGGAATAAGCAAAGACATATGCGATGGCGCACACCGCTGGCGTGGTTGCTCGCGCTCTGCTTTATCGGCGACGTGCAGGCGAGTGAAAACAGCTCCGTGTCACGCCAGGACGCAGAGGCTTTCTTTCGGCAATACCAGAGCGTACTGGCCGAGCAGGCGGCGGACCGTTTGACCGCGCTGATTGCCGAAGACGCCGAGCTGCGTATTGCGTTGCAACAACCCGACAATGAACCCGATCAGCTCTTCACCCTGCCGCGCCACCGCTTCGTACAACACCGTCGCACGCTCTGGCACTTTGGTCGTGAGGTGCGGCAGCAGTTTGACACGCCGCGTTATACCCCGCAGCCGGACGGCACACTGATGCTGCAGGCGACCGAAACAGAACGGCATCGGCTGTTCGGCCAGGACACCGGGCAACGCAATGAGATCACCCTGACACTGGGGCGGCGCGATGGCGATATCGTGATCCTGACCCTGCACAGCAACAGCCAGCTCTGGTGAGGTCGCCATGACACGCATCCTGTATCAGTTTCCACTCTCGCATTTCGCCGAAAAAGGCCGCTGGCTGCTGGACGCCAAGGGACTGGATTACCAGATCCACAACCTCCACCCGGGATTGCATCGTTTTTTCCTGTGGCCACGCACCCGCGTCTGCACTATCCCGGCCCTGAATGACCATGGTCACTGGGTGGGCGACAGTACCGCCATCGCGCTGTATCTGGATGCACAGTACCCCGACCGTCCGTCGTTGCTCGATGCCGGATCACCATGGCGAGGTCCTCAACTGGCGATCAACATCCTCGCAGAGCGTATCGGCGAGAAGGTTCGCCAACTGGTGATGTCGCATCTGATCGACACGCCCATTCCCGTCGCCATGTACTTTCAGGACGCGCCGGTGTCCGCCACCCGACGCCGTATGGCGGAAGCCACCTTTCGCGCCGCCGTGAAGTATCTCTACAAGGCACACCCACGACATATTCCAGCAACACGCGAGGCCCTTGCCTCCTTGCTCGACCAGGCGGACATGCTCGCACAATCACGCCATGGCGATTTTATCGCCGGCGATACCCTGAGCCTCGCAGATATTGCTCTGTGCAGTATGCTCGGACCGCTGCTGTTACCCCCGAGCACCCCCTGGTCGGTCGACGCGCTGGACAGCGAAGAGGCCCGCCACGCCACCACGCAGATCAGCCCTGACTTGCTGGCCGTGCAGCAGGCGCTGCGTGAACGGCCGGTGGGTCAATACGCTCTGCACATTTATAACCACCACCGGCATGCCAGCGGCAACTGGCGCGGCCAGTGGCACCCGGCGCCGTCGATTCAGGGCCTCTGACAACTGCCCCAGATGTGGTTTCTAATGCTTCATATTCTTCCAGGCATATACCGACGCCAGGATAACAATGCCAATCGCCGCCCCCAGGTAGAGCGTTTCCAGCGTGGCACCAATCTGCACCGCCTGCTCCAGAAAAAGAATCACCAGGATCACCACAGCCACTTGGCTCAAGGTAATCTTCAAGTCATGAAAGCTGCGAATATCCAGCGCGCTCAGGAATTTGCTCTCTTCCACCGATACCGGTCGGATAAACAGTCGATACAGGCTCACGGCAATGATCTGGAATGTAATCGCGATCAACAGCAGATCCAGCAATTTGAGCAGGCGCACCGCCAGGCTCTTGCCGCCATCGGCAGATGAGGGAATATCCTTCACGACATCGATCGCCACATTGAAGATGATATTGACCGACGCGCCGTAAAGCAGCACCGACGATATGGCACAGACCACCACGGCCACCAGTACCAGAAGTCGGCTACCCCTGAAAATTCGTTCAATCATGAAATTCACTCAATCTTCATCTGTTTCGTCGTTCAAATCACTGCCACCGGCGGCGCGGTACAGTGCGAGAACATCGCGAATAATCATGTGGTAAGTGGCCAGCCCATAGCCGTCTTCGTCAAACAAGCTCGTACGTACTTCCGCCCTGCGCTCCTGCAACGCCAGGACCAACGAACGAAGATCAGCGACTGGATCATCCGCCGGTGGAATCGACTCAACCACGGCCCAGGCCCCTTCGGCGGCCGAGCGCACCGTCGGGCCGACATTACCCCAATACCAGGACTTCTCTGTTTTGGCCTGCGCATCTGCAAGTTCCCGGTTAATAATCTCACGTACGCGCTGGCGCATCTTCCGGACAGCCCTTGCTCCGCGCTTCCAGCCGATCATGGCGTTTCCCTGCAAGCCGCTGCGCTGGCTTCCAGCCGCATCTGCTCCCTGCCCAGCATTATGCTGACTTCCTTCAGCTCGGCGATGCGCTGGTTGACCTCCAGGCGCTTCTCCGCCATCAGTCGAGCGCCCTGCTCGCAGTCGATGCTGTTGCTGCGCAGCGCATCCAGCACATCGCGGATCTCACGCAGGGCAAACCCGAGCGTCTTGAGCTGACGCACCATGATAACTCGCTCAACCGCCTTGTCGGTGTAGTCGCGATAGTTGTTACCGCGCCGCTCTACCTCCTGCAGCAGGCCAGCCTTTTCGTAGTAGCGCAGGGTATGCCTGCTCACGCCCGTGCGTTGCTCCAGCTCTGCGATCTGCATAAGGCCTCCGGGGGTATTGACCCTAGAGCATACTCTACCCTTTAGGGTGTGGGCAGACCTCGCATCGGAGACCTGCCATGACCCTGTTGATCACCGGCGCCACCGGCTTTATCGGCCGCCATGTTTGCGCTCAACTGACCCGCGACCAGCATCAAATTTGCGCGGTATTGCGGCAACCACAGACACAGCTTCCCGTTCTGCGTGAGCAAGTAGAGGCGCTGGGTGGCGCGGGCGACTGCGTTCATGCTGTAAAGGGCGACCTTGACCTGCCGGGACTGGGCCTGCCCGACCACCTGCCCGCCCCCGACGCGATCATCCACCTCGGTGCGCGCTTCGCCTGGCAGCTGGATCGCCAGACTGCGTATCGCACCAACGTGGCCGGAAGCCTGGCCGTGGCAGCACTGGCCCGCCACCACAAATGCCGGCTGGTGTTTATCAGCGGCTTTATGCTGGAGAACACGGCGCATTTGCACCGGCTCGGCATCCGCAGCGACGACCCTGAACAGGTAGACTGGCAGCGCGTCTATCGCCGCGCTGGCGGGTATGAAGCGAGCAAGCTGGAGGCGGCCATCCGCGTGCGAGCCCTGGCGGCCAGGCAGGGCCTGGACATGATTGAAGTCCAGCCCGCCACCGTGGGCGGGCATAGCGTGACAGGCGCACTGGATAACACACAGCCCTTGTTTGCCCTGCTGGATAACCTGGTACGCGGACGCATGGCCATGGTGCCGGGCTCACCAGCGCACTGGTTGCCACTGGTCGCGGTGGACCACCTCGCTAAGCTGATCGCCCTCGCCGCCACCACCGATAACGCGCCACCTCGCCTGCTGGCGCTCGACCCCGCCACCCCCAATCTGCGGGGACTGTTGGCCATCGCAGCTGGCGCGCTCGGACGACGCGCACCCCGGCACCATTTACCGCTGTCGATTCTGGCAGCGCTATTGCGCATACCTGGCATGCCCCGCTTGATGAACACCTGGCCGGAGGCGTTGCATTTTATACAGCAGACGCGATTTGATACGTCGGTGACGGAAGCCTTTAAGCAGAACATGCGGCTGTCTTCACCTCCGGTGGAAGACGTGATCACCGCCAGCGCCCGGTGGTATCAGGCCTATGTGGGCAATACCAAACCCACAACAAGCGCGGCAAGATAAAGACCGACACCGAAAACGGCACGACCACGGCAACCAGGCCCAGAAGGGAGGACGGCGCAACGGTCCCGCGCCCACCATGATGACAACCCCATAAACAACAAACCCCGCTCAAGGCGGGGTTTGTTGTTTAAACGTGATGTCAAAGCACCGTCAGATACTCAGCACTTTCTCTCCACGGGCAATACCGCTAACACCCGAGCGCACTACTTCCAGCACCTGGGTTTCGCCGATGGCGCCGATAAAGGCATCCAGCTTGTCGCTGGCACCGGCGAGCTGCACGGTATACACCGAGCTGGTCACGTCCACGATCTGGCCACGGAAGATGTCGACGGTGCGCTTCACTTCGGCGCGCTGGGCGCCAGTGGCTTTCACCTTGATCAGCATCAGTTCGCGTTCGATGTGGGCGCCTTCGGTCAGGTCGACCAGTTTCACCACTTCGATCAGCTTGTTCAGGTGCTTGGTGATGCGCTCGATGGTGCGGTCGTCACCAATGGTGGTCAGGGTCAGGCGCGACAGGGTGCTGTCTTCGGTCGGCGCCACGGTCAGGGTTTCGATGTTGTATCCCCGTTGGGAGAACAGGCCGACGACGCGTGACAGGGCACCCGGCTCGTTTTCCATCAGGATCGAGATAATGCGTCGCATCAGGTCCGCTCCGTCTTGCTCAGCCACATGTCACGCATGGCGCCGTCTGCAATCTGCATCGGGTACACATGCTCCGAGGGGTCTACGTAGATATCCATGAACACCAGGCGGTCCTTCAGGCTGAAGGCTTTCTCCATGGCGGGTGCCAGGTCTTCGAACTTGTCCACACGGATGCCAACATGGCCGTAGGCCTCCGCCAGCTTGACGAAGTCCGGCAGGGAATCCATGTACGACTGGCTATGACGGCCACCGTACTGCATGTCCTGCCACTGGCGCACCATGCCCAGGGCCTGGTTGTTGATGTTGATAATCTTCACCGGCAGACCGTATTGCAGGCAGGTGGACAGTTCCTGGATATTCATCTGGATGCTGCCTTCGCCGGTCACGCAGGCCACTGTGGCGTCCGGGAAGGCGAACTGCACGCCCATGGCGGCGGGCAGGCCGAAGCCCATGGTGCCCAGGCCACCGGAGTTGATCCAGCGGCGCGGCTTGTCGAAGTGATAGAACTGGGCCGCGAACATCTGGTGCTGGCCGACGTCGCTGGTGACGTAGGCATCACCGTTGGTGGCCTTGTACAGCGCCTGCACGACCTGCTGGGGCTTCATCGGGCCGTCGTCGTTGGTCTCGTAGCGCAGGCCGTGAACCTGGCGCCAGCCATCGATCTCTTCCCACCAGCGGGCCAGAGCTTTCTGATCGGGCTGGCCGCCGTGCTCGTCGAGCATGTTGAGCATGTCGTCCAGCACTTGTTGTACCGGACCAACGATGGGCACGTCGGCGCGCACGTTCTTGGAGATCGTGGCCGGGTCGACATCGATATGTACGATGGTCGCGCCGGGGCAGTACTTGCCAGCGTCATTAGTGGCGCGGTCGTCAAAGCGAGCGCCCACCGCCATGATCAGGTCAGCGTTGTGCATCGCCATGTTGGCTTCGTAGGTCCCGTGCATGCCGAGCATACCGACGAACTGCTTGTCCGTGGCGGGATAGCAGCCCAGGCCCATCAGAGTGTTGGTCACCGGGTAGCCGAGTTTGCGCACCAGCCGGGTCAGCAGGTCGCTGGCTTCACCGCTGATCACACCGCCGCCGGCGTAGATCACCGGGCGTTTGGCCTTCAGCAGCTCTTCCAAGGCCTTGCGGATCTGGCCAGCGTGGCCGCGGGTCACCGGGGTGTAGGAGCGCATCTTGACCTTCTTCGGATACTCGAACGGCACCTTCACGTGCGGCGCGGTCTTGTCCTTCGGAATGTCGATCAGCACCGGGCCGGGGCGGCCGGTGGTGGCCAGGTAAAAGGCCTTGCGCATCATCTCCGGGATCTGCGCAGGGTCGCGCACCATGAAGCTGTGCTTCACGATGGGGCGGCAGATACCGACCATGTCGGTTTCCTGGAAGGCGTCATCGCCGATCCAGTCCGAGCGCACCTGCCCGGAGATCACGATCATGGGAATGGAATCCATATAGGCCGTGGCAATGCCGGTCACGGCATTGGTGGCACCTGGGCCGGAGGTTACCAGCACCACGCCGGGCTTGCCGGTGGCGCGGGCGTAACCGTCTGCGGCATGGGTGGCGGCCTGTTCGTGGCGCACCAGGATATGCTTGACCTTGTCCTGCTGGAAAATGGCATCGTAAATGTGCAGTACCGCACCGCCAGGATAACCGAACAGGTATTCAACCCCTTCTTCCTGGAGCGAGCGGACAACCATCTCCGCGCCGGATAGCTTTTCCACAACTGTCACCTCAGTTTGCGCCGCACAGCACGTCGCAGCCCGGCGGGGCTGAGCACCTGCACGGCAGTTAACATCAAATCTCTGTCTGGAGTGTCCGCAGATAGAAAACCCTACTTTGGTTTCCCGAGGCTCTTGTGGAGGTGGCCATCAAGAACGCGGACAGGCGGAAGCTGGGACGAAGTGGCAGTGTCACTGCTATGGACGCCACGGTAATGACGCCCCCGAACCCGGCCGCGCTGTCACCTGGGTAAGGTGCAGGGGTCCCGATTTCCGGAAGCCCCGATTGTCGCAGATTTGTGCGTAGTGTCAAACACTTGCAGTTGCAGCCTGCTCGCCGGGGCGGCAGACTTCGGAGGAGAACACCGGAGATGATAATAATGAAGCCACTGCTACTGTCGCTGCTTGCCACCCTGTTGCTGGCCCAGGCCGCCAGCGCCCAGACCTTCTACCGCTGGACAGACGAACAAGGGGTCACGCACTACACCGAAGAGCCGCCGAAGGGGCGGGATGCCGCCGAGGTGCGCACCTGGGGCCGCACGCCCTCCGGCCAGCAGCGTGCGCTGGAGGAGAGGGACCAGCGCCGTGAGCAAGCCGAGGCCGAACGCGACGCCACCCGCCAGCAGATGCGGGAGGCCGAGGAAAACCAGGTGCCCCGGCCCGATCCGGCCTACTGCGAGCAGTTGCAACGCAACCTGAGCACCTTGGTCAACCGGCCAGTGGTGCGCATGGAAGACCCGGATACCGGCGAAGTCATCACGCTCGACGCTGAACGCCGCGAGCAGATGCTGGCCGAAACCCGCGACGCCCTGCAAGCCTGCGACTGACCCCTTCCATCAGTGGGGCTTGCCGAAGTGCAGGGTGCCGTCGCGGGCGTCACACTGGATCACTTCCCCGGCGCTGAAGTCGCCACGCAGGATGGCTGAGGCCAGCGGGTTCTCGATCTTCTGCTGGATCGCGCGCTTCAGGGGCCGGGCGCCGTAGACCGGGTCGAAGCCGGCCTCCACCAGCTGATCCAGGGCGGCATCGGTCAGCACCAGGCGCAGATCCCGCTCGGCCAACCGCTTGCGCAGCCCCTCCAGCTGAATCTCGGCAATCCCGCGAATCTGGTCCTTCGCCAGCGGATGGAACACCACCACTTCGTCCACACGGTTGATGAACTCCGGGCGGAAGTGACCGCCGACCACCTCCATCACCGCTGACTTCATAGCGTCGTACTGTTCCTCGCCCGCCAGGCGCTGGATCAGGTCGGACCCCAGGTTCGAGGTCATCACCACCACCGTGTTGCGGAAGTCCACGGTGCGGCCCTGGCCGTCGGTCAGGCGGCCATCTTCCAGCACCTGCAACAGGATGTTGAAGACATCCGGGTGGGCCTTCTCGACTTCATCCAGCAACAGTACGGAGTATGGCTTGCGGCGCACGGCTTCGGTCAGGTAGCCACCCTCTTCATAACCCACATAGCCCGGAGGCGCGCCGATCAAACGGGCCACGGAGTGCTTCTCCATGAACTCGGACATGTCGATGCGCACCATGGCTTCTTCCGTGTCAAACAGGAACGAGGCCAGCGCCTTGCACAGTTCGGTCTTGCCCACGCCGGTGGGGCCGAGGAACAGGAAGGAGCCGTTCGGCCGGTTCGGGTCCGACAGGCCTGCGCGGGAGCGGCGCACGGCGTTGGCCACGGCCTCCACCGCTTCGCCCTGCCCGACCACGCGCTGGTGCAGGGCCTCTTCCATGCGCAGCAGTTTTTCGCGCTCGCCTTCCAGCATTTTCGACACCGGGATGCCAGTCCACTTGGACACCACCTCAGCAATTTCCTCGTCGGTGACCTTGTTGCGCAGCAGCTGCATGTCCACCTGCTCGCGGTCCTGGGCGTCGTTGACCTTTTTCTCCAGCTCGGGAATCACACCGTACTGCAGTTCCGACATGCGGCTGAGATCGCCCGCGCGGCGCGCCTGGTCCATTTCCACACGTGCTTTTTCCAACTCGGCCTTGTATTCCTGCGCACCCATCAGGCTGGCTTTTTCAGCCTCCCATATCTCGCGCAGGTCAGCGTATTCTTTCTCCAGACGGCTGATGTCGTCTTCCAGTTTTTCCAGACGCTTCTTGCTGGCCTCGTCGTCTTCCTTGCGCAGGGCCTCGCGTTCCATTTTCAGCTGGATCAGCTTGCGGTCCAGGCGATCCATTTCTTCAGGCATGGAATCGATTTCCATGCGGATGCGACTGGCCGCCTCGTCGATCAGATCGATGGCCTTGTCCGGCAGTTGCCGGTCGGTGATATAACGTTGCGACAATTTGGCGGCGGCAATAATGGCGCCGTCAGTGATGTCCACGCCATGGTGCACTTCGTAGCGTTCCTTCAGGCCACGCAGGATGGCGATGGTGTCTTCCACTGACGGCTGATCCACCAGCACTTTCTGGAAGCGGCGCTCCAGGGCGGCGTCTTTCTCGATGTACTGGCGATATTCGTCCAGCGTGGTGGCGCCCACGCAGTGCAGCTCGCCACGAGCCAGGGCGGGTTTGAGCATGTTGCCCGCGTCCATGGCGCCATCAGCCTTCCCCGCGCCGACCATGGTGTGCAGTTCGTCGATAAACAGGATCACACGACCTTCCTGCTTCGCCAGTTCGTTGAGCACGGCTTTCAGGCGCTCTTCAAATTCGCCACGATATTTGGCGCCCGCGATCAGGGCCGCCATATCCAGCGACAGCACGCGCTTGTCTTTCAGGCCTTCCGGCACTTCGCCATTGACGATGCGCTGGGCCAGGCCTTCAACAATGGCCGTCTTGCCCACGCCGGGCTCGCCAATCAGCACCGGGTTGTTCTTGGTGCGGCGCTGCAGCACCTGGATGGTGCGGCGGATTTCGTCGTCGCGGCCAATCACCGGGTCCAGCTTGCCGTCTTCGGCGCGCGTGGTCAGGTCTACGGTGTATTTGTCCAGCGCTTCGCGCTTGTCTTCGGCATTCGGGTCCGTCACGGCTTCGCCTCCACGCACCTCGTCGATTTTCGCCGCCAGGGTCTTTTTGTGGACCCCGGCCCGCTTGAATATCTTGCCCAGTTCGCCGCTGTCGTCACAGGCCGCCAGCAGTGCCGCTTCACTGGAAATGTACTGGTCGCCACGCTGCTGCGCTTCGCGGTCCGCCAGGTTCAGCAGGTTGCCCAGGGCACGGCCAATCTGCACCTCGCCGGTAAAGGGTTCGGCGGTCGGCAGTTTTTCCATCGCCAGTTGCAGGGCGGTGTCCAGGTCGTTGACGTTGATGCCGGCTTTCTGCAGCAACGGGCGAGTGCTGCCGCCGCGCGCGCGCAGCATGGCCAGCACCAGATGCACCGGCTCCAGGGTCGGCTGGCTGGCACCGGCGGCCAGGGATTGTGCTTCGCCGAGTGCTTCTTGCAGTCGGGCGGTAAAACGGTCGGGACGCATTGGCTATCCTCGCTTGAAAAAGTCCACACAGTTGACGCGGTAATGCGGTCGCCATGGTGATTTTTCAAGCATAGGCCGGAGGATGTTCGCCCGACCTTGCGCCAGATCAAGTTGCGGGATCGAGCCAGATCAGAGAGGCGAAGCGGCCGGTCTGGCCCTCGTAGCGGAAGGAATAGAAGCGGGTCGGGTCCGAGGCGGTGCAATGCTCGCCACCCAGCACATCGGTCACGCCCATGCGATTGAGACGCTGCCAGGCCAGCTGCACCAGACTCAGGCGCCAGTGGTGCGGCTGTGCATCGGCACGGAAGCCGGCGGCGGCTTCGGGGTCGCCCCCGGTAAACGCCTCGTAGACATCCTGCCCCACCTGATAGCAGGGCTGGGAAATCGCCGGACCAAGCCAGGCAGACACCGGCTCACCACCCGGGGCGATGCGCGCCACAGCCTCTTCGATAATGCCCTGTTGCAGCCCGCGCCAGCCCGCGTGCACGGCGGCCACGGCGCTGCCGTCGGTGCGCGCCAGCAGCACCGGCAGGCAGTCCGCAGTGAGCACAGCGCAGGGGAAGCCGCTCTGGTCGGTCCAGACGCCATCCGCTTCAGCCTCCTGGTCACCCGCAGTGACGATCCGGGTACCGTGCACCTGGCGCAGCCAGGTGGGCGGGTGCGGGGTGCCCAGCAGCCGCTGCACGTGGCGGCGCGCCTGCTCGACACGCTCGGCCTCGTCACCGCAATTCAGGCCCAGATTGAAGCCCTGCCAGGGCGGTGGCGACAGGGTACCAAAGCGGGTGGTCACACAGGCACGCACACGCGGGTGGGGCTGCCAGTACGGGGTGATCCAGTCTGCCATCGTGGGCAGTTGCGGCACGTCTTTCGGCGGGATCATGCGCTGTCTGCCAGGTCGCTGTGCAGCTGCGCCAGCAGCGCTTCGAAGTCTGCGGGCAGGGGTGATTCGAATTCCATGTACTCGCCGGAGGTGGGGTGCACCAGACCAAGCTTGCGAGCGTGCAGGGCCTGGCGGCGGAAGCCTTGCAGGGCCTCGCGCAGGGCCGGGCTGGCGCCAGCGGGCAGCCGCAGCCGCCCGCCATAGACGCTGTCGCCCACCAGCGGGTAGCGAATATGCGCCATGTGCACGCGAATCTGGTGGGTACGGCCGGTTTCAAGCTGAACCCGGACATGGGTGTTGCCGCGAAAGCGCTGGATGACCCGGTAATGGGTCACCGCGTGTTTGCCGGTGTCGGTCACCGCCTGACGCTTGCGGTCCTGGGGATGGCGGCCAATCGGGGCGTCCACCACGCCGCCGCTGGTCATCACGCCCACGGTCACGGCTTCGTACTCCCGATAGAGCGACTTGTCCTGCAGCTGGGCCACCAGCGAGGCGTGCGCCTCCAGCGTGCGGGCCACCACCATCAGGCCGGTGGTGTCGCGATCCAGTCGGTGTACGATGCCGGCGCGTGGCAGGCTGTTCAGGCCCGGATCGTGGTGCAGCAGGCCATTGAGCAGAGTGCCGTCCTGATGCCCGGCGGCGGGATGCACCACCAGCCCGGCGGGCTTGTTGATCACCAGCAGGTCGTCGTCCTGATACACCACTGGCAGTTCGATGGGCTGCGCCGCATCCTCGACCTCGGCTTCCAGTTCGGCGTCGATGGTCAGGGTCTCGCTGCCGATCAGCTTGTCCTTGGGCTTGGCGGTGTGGCCGTTCACGGTGAGGGCGCCGCTCTTGATCCACTGCTGCAGGCGCGAGCGTGAAAAGCGATCAAACAGGTCGGCGGCCACCTGATCCAGACGCTGTCCGGCGTGGTCAGGCGTGGCCTGGGCGCTGAGCTGAATTTTATCGGTGACCTGTTGTCCCATAATGCTGGATCTCTTGATCGGGTTTCACTGGGCGTCGGCTGGCTGTCTCTGGCCGCCCGTGCTTAAATGACGCCGCCATTGTAACGTCAAAGTCAGGTTGTCATGCGCATCTATACGGTTTTTCCGCTTATTGCTGCTCTGTTTATTGTGGCCGGTTGCTCCAGCACCCCGCGCGAGCGCCCGGAGCGCACCGAGGCCGAGCTGTACCAGACGGTGCGCACCCAGCTGGACCGCAACAACTTCCTCAGCGCCATCGATGAGCTGCGCGAACTGGAAGCCCGCTTCCCCTATGGTGACTTTGCCGAGCAGGCCCAGCTGGACCTGATCTACAGCCAGTACCGGGCGCTGGACTACCCGGCCGCCGTGGCCACCGCCACGCGCTTCATGCGCAACTTCCCGGCCAACGAGCACCTGGACTATGTGATCTACATGAAGGGGCTGGCCAACTACAACATGGAGCGCGGCCTGTTCGACCGTTTGATGCGCACCGACCGCGCCGCCCGCGATCTGAGCTCCTGGCGTGATGCGTTCCGTGATTTCCATGAGCTGGTGAACCGCTACCCGGACAGCGAATACGCCCCGGATGCACGGGCGCGCATGGTCTATATCCGCAATCAGCTGGCCGCGTATGAACTCCATGTGGCGCGTTACTACGCCCGCCGTGGTGCCCACGTGGCGGCGGTCAACCGGGCCCAGCAGGTGGTGATCCACTTCCAGGAAACGCCGTCAGTGCCGGAAGCGCTGGCGATCATGAGCCGCGCCTACCGGTCGCTGGGCGAGCAGGAGCTCTCTGAGCGCAGCCTGGCGGTACTGAACCACAACTGGCCCGACAACGACTTCGTCAACAGCCGTGGCCGGGTGGAACTGAGCTGGTGGCCGCGTGACGAGCGCACCTGGCTCAGCCTGATTACCTTCGATCTGCTCTGACCGGGCCCGCTTGCGTCAATCGCCCGGTCGCCAGCCGTTGGTGATCGGGTAACGACGGTCCTTGCCGAAGGCTCGCCGCGTAACACGCGGCCCCACCGCTGCCTGGCGGCGCTTGTACTCGTTGCGATCCACCATCCGCACCACGCGGTAGACGTCGTCGCGGTCGTAACCCGCGCGAATCGTCGCTTCGGCGCTGCGATCCTGCTCCACATACAATTCCAGAATCTGGTCGAGCACGTCGTAATCCGGCAGGCTATCCTGATCCACCTGCCCCGGGGCCAGTTCGGCCGAGGGCGGGCGCTCGATCACCCGGCGCGGGATGATGTCCTGCCCGGCCTTGCGGTTGCGGTACTCGGCCAACCGGTAGACCCAAGTCTTGGAGACATCCTTGAGCACGCTGAAGCCGCCGACCATGTCGCCGTACAGGGTGCAGTAGCCGACCGCCATCTCGCTCTTGTTGCCGGTGGGCAATACCACGTAACCGATCTTGTTGGACAACGCCATCAGCAACACGCCGCGAATGCGCGCCTGCAGGTTCTCTTCCGTGGTATCGGCGTCACGCCCGGCGAAGCTGTCCGCCAGCACAGCCATGAACTGGTCGTACATGCCCTCGATGGGCAGCACCCGGTAGCCCACGCCCAGGGTATTGGCCTGCTCGGCGGCGTCTTCGCGGCTCATGTCCGAGGTGTAGTGGAACGGCATCATCACCGCCTCCACCCGATCAGCACCCAGTGCGTCCACGGCAATGGCCAGCGTCAGGGCCGAATCGATGCCGCCGGAAAGACCCAGCAACGCGCCGCGAAAACCGTTCTTGTCCACGTAATCACGCACCGCCAGCACCAGGGCACGATAGATACGCTCTTCCTCATCCGGCTCCGGCAGTTGCTCGCCTTCCAGCACCAGGCCGCTGTCTTCCCGGCGCACATCCACGGGAATGAGCGCTTCAGCGAAGAAACCGCCCTGCACCACCCGCTGGCCGCCTGCGGCCACCGCAAAGGAGCCGCCATCGAACACCAGCTCGTCTTGCCCGCCCACCATGTTGCAGTAGATCACCGGCAGGCTCGTATCCCGGGCGCGATCGCCCACCTCGGCCAGACGCTCCGCGTGCTTGTCGGCGCGGAAGGGCGATGCATTGATGTTGAGCACGATCTCCGCCCCGGCCTCGCGGGCAGCGGCGGCCGGTTGCGGGTGCCAGATGTCTTCACACACCGACAGCGCAAAATGTATCCCCCCGAGTTCGAACACACCGGGCCGGTCTCCGCTCTGGAAGTAGCGCTTTTCATCGAATACGCGGTAGTTGGGCAGGCACTGCTTGAAGTATTCCACGGTCGGCTTTGCCTCGCCGGGGAGGATCAGCCCGGCGACGTTATAGCGGACGCCGTTGCGCACACCGGGGTAGCCCAGGACCAGCGGCACCTGGGTGCCCGCACCAATCTGCGCCAGGGCATCGTTGATCCGGGTGTTCAGGCTGGGTCGCAGCAACAGGTCTTCCGGAGGGTAGCCGGTCAGGGCCAGTTCCGGGAACAATATCAGCTCAGCACCCAGCAGGCGGCGGGCCTCGTCTGCGGCCGCCAGAATCCGCTCGGCGTTGCCTTCTATGTCGCCCACCAGCATGTTGCGCTGGGCAATTACTACGCGCATGACATCGTCCTCGGTGCATGGCCATTGCTGTGTGTGCCCGGGATTGTACCGCCAAGTGCGGTCGGCGGCACTCGCAGGCACGTCGCACTTGCGGTGTGCTGCCGTTCCGTGGAATCTAGGGCCTGTCTGTTTAACCCGGGCACAGGAAGCCAAGATGGGATTGATACGAGTACTGGTGCTGGCACTGTTGATCTATGTGGTGTGGCGCCTGATCAAGAGCGTGACCTCACGCCAGCGCAGCGCGACCCCGCCGGATACCCAACGCATGCTGCGCTGCGCCCATTGCGGTGTGCATGTGCCCGAGCATCTGGCACTGCCGCACAAGGACGTCCACTTCTGTTCGTCCGCACACCGCGAGGCCTGGCTGGAGCAACACGGTGATTGAAGGCGTCAGGCCGCTGCCGGACACCCAGCTGTGGACACCGATTCGCGTCTATACCGGCTACCGGGTGCTGCTGGCCCTGCTATTGCTGGCGCTCTATCTGGCGGGTGAACCGCCGCTCGTGGGCCAGCACAACCCGACCCTGTTCCTGTACAGCGCTGGCGCCTATGTTGCCCTGACACTGCTGTCTGTGGTCATGAAGGCGCCCCTCTACCGGGGCCGCAGGCTGACCCCTGTTATTCCGGTGATCAGCGATGTGGTGATGCTGACACTGATGATCCATGCCAGCGGCGGCATTGAAAGCAGCCTGACAGTACTGCTACTGGTGACGGTAGCTGCGGCCAGCATCATCCTGCCCGGGCGGCTGGGTTTGATGACGGCGGCTCTCGCCACCTTTGCGGTCATGTTCGAGCAGGTGTACTTCGCGCTGTACACCAGTGCCAGCAACCCCTTTCAGGTGACTGAAGCAGGCACCCTGGGGCTGGCGTTTTTTGCGGTGGCACTGATTACCCACCAGGTCGCCCAGCGTCTGGCGCGCAGCGAGCAACTGGCGCGCACCCAGCATGATGCCATTCGCCGCCTGCAATCGCTGAACCAGCAAGTGGTGGAGCGGATGCGCACCGGCATTCTGGTGTTCAGTGATACCCAACACATCGAGCTGTGCAATCGTTCGGCGCTGGAGTTTTTCCCTGACGCCCGTCAGGGCCAGCTCTTGCCGGCGGCACTGGCCGCGCACTTCCGCGAGTGGGAAGCCACACCGGATCAGCCCCAGGCGCCCCTGCCAGGCAACCGGGAGCGACCGGATCTGGATGCACGCTTTGCGCCGCTGGACAGCGGTGTCGAAGATGGTCCGGTTTACAACATCGTTTTTCTGGAAGACCGTGCTCGCCTGATGCAGGAAGTGCAGCAGCTGAAGCTGGCATCATTGGGCCGCATGTCAGCCACCATCGCCCATGAGATCCGCAACCCCCTCAGCGCCATCAACCATGCTGCCCAGTTGCTGGAAGAGGGCATCCAGCAGGAAGAGGACCGCAAACTGCTGGGCATCATTCAGAAGCATGTCAGCCGGGTGAACAGCATCATCACCGATATTCTCGGCCTGTCACGGCGGCAAAGCAGCCAGGTGGCACGCCTGGACCTGAGCGAGGTGCTCGCCGGATGCCTCAATCGCTGGCGCGAGAGTGGCCATGACCCGGCACTGCTCCGGATCGATATCCCGACAGACCTTCCACGTGTGCGATTCGATGCGCGACAGCTTGATCAGGTGCTCGATAACCTGCTGACCAATGCCCAGCGCCACGGTGGCCCGGGGCCGATCGAAGTGAGCGCCGGACGACATGGCCAGAGCGGTCTGCCCTGGGTGCGTGTGCGCGACCACGGGCCAGGGGTCTCCGAGGATGCCCTGGACAAGCTTTTTGAGCCGTTTTTCACGACTTCACGAGATGGAACAGGACTTGGCTTGTTTCTGTGCCGCGAACTGTGCGAAAACAATCAGGCACGTCTTGACCACGAGCCGGCGGAGCCGGGCGCCAGCTTTGTGATAACCTTTGCGCATCCGGATCGGGTATTTCAGTAAATGACAGAACAACGACGTATTCTGGTGATCGACGACGAAGCGGATCTGCGCGAACTGCTGGTCATCACCCTTGGGCGAATGAAGCTCGACGCGCTGGCGGTCGGCTCGGTAAGCGAGGCGCGCTCCGCACTGGAGAACAACACCTTCGACCTGTGCCTCACCGACATGAACCTGCCGGATGGTGACGGTATCGAACTGGTCAGGCTGATCAACCAGCAATACCCCGACCTGCCAGTGGCCATGATCACCGCCTACGGGAACATGGAGACCGCCACCCTGGCGATGAAGGAAGGCGCCTTCGATTTCATCGCCAAGCCCGTTTCCCTGGACCGCTTGCGCCAGTTGGTGGATGACGGCCTGGGCATCCGCGATCGCAGCCCGGATACGCCGGTGTCCGATCAACTGGTGGGCAATGCCCCCGCCATGGAACAGTTGCGCCAGCAAATCACCAAGCTGGCACGCAGCCAGGCGCCAATCTACATCAGCGGCGAATCCGGTTCGGGCAAGGAACGTGTTGCCCGCCTGATTCATACCCTGGGGCCGCGCCGGGAAAAGCCCTTTATAGCCGTTAACTGCGGTGCCATCCCCTCGGAACTGATGGAGAGCGAATTCTTCGGCCATCGCAAGGGCAGCTTCACCGGCGCCTTCGAAGATCGCAAGGGGCTGTTCCGGGAGGCCGACGGCGGCACCCTGTTTCTGGATGAGGTGGCCGATCTTCCCCTGCACATGCAGGTCAAACTGTTGCGCGCCATTCAGGAAAAAAGCGTGCGACCCGTGGGGGAGCCACGAGAATTTCAGGTCAACCTGCGCATTCTCTGCGCCACGCACAAGGATCTGGCTGAAGAGGTCGTGCAGGGACGGTTTCGCCAGGATCTCTATTATCGCCTGAACGTGATCGAGGCCCACGTGCCGCCGTTGCGTGAACGGCGCGAGGACATTGCGATACTGGTGGAGCACATTCTGAACCGCTTGTGTCAGCAGTGGCAGATTGATATGCCGTCGCTGGATCGCGAAGCCCGCGAGGCGCTGACGCAGTATGCGTTCCCCGGTAACGTGCGGGAGCTGGAAAATATTCTGGAGCGCGCCCTGACACTGGCCGACGGCACAGTGATCCAGGCGCGGCACCTTCAATTGCGAGACATTCCGGACGGCAGCGACGAAGGTGGCGCCGCTGCCGCAGCACCGGCAGCGGAGCGTTCACGCCCGGCCAATCAGCCGCTGGAAGATTATCTGCAGGAAATCGAGAAGCGCGAGATACTGCGCGCGCTGGACGCCACCCTCTGGAACCGCACGGCGGCAGCAAAAAAACTGGGCATGACGTTCCGCTCGCTGCGCTACCGGCTGAAAAAGCTCGGGCTGGATCAGGGCGGTGACGATGACGAAACCGAATAAGGTTCCGGGTCCAGGCTTGGTGTTCGACCACACATAAGATCAGCCAGCAATTCGGCACTGGCGGGGGCGCTGACCAGGCCATTGCGGTAGTGGCCGGTGGCAACAAACAGGCCCGGTCCGCCCGGCAATTCACCCATGATCGGCCAACTGCGCGAACTTCCCGGCCGGATACCCGCCCACTGAGCCAACGGGATTTGACCCACCAACGGCGGCCACAACCGCGCCGCCACGTTTTCCAGGAAACGCCCGGCCTCATCTGTCAAACGGTGATCCATCAGTCCGGGCTGCACGGTGGAACCCACCAGCATGTGCCCATCGGCCCGCGGAATCACGTAGCCCTCCCTCGCCAGCAGGATATGCGGAGGGGCTGGCACCTGCGGCCCATATAACAGCATTTCTCCTTTCACTGGCATCAGTGGCATCTGAAGCCCACGGCTCGCGAGCAATCCTGCGGACCAGGCCCCGGCCGAAAGCGCGACCTGCTGCGCAACTACCACTCCTGCCGACGTTTCCAGACGCCAACGCCCTGCCACGGCGTCCATCCCAACTACCGTGACGGGGCGCTGCACAGCGACATGCTCAGCAGCCAGAAGAGTAGCCAGCCCTTTCAGCAAACGAGGGTTACGGATTGCCGCAATGGTGGGAAAACTGACAACTCCCTCTGCCCCCAGGGGCGAGTCAGACGCAGGCTCAGCACTGATAGCATAGCGCTCGGCCCACGATAGCGCCGCTGCCATTTCGTCACCCGCCTCAACATGCATCCCGCAGGTGAGAATTTCCGGATCCGGTCCTTCAACGGCCAGAATCCGCCGCGCAAGCACCTGGTAACGCGTGCATGCATCCAGCGTCAGGGCAGTCAGGGGATCAGGGTAACGCCACGGAAACAGTGCAGACAAAATCCCACCACCAGCCCAGGACGCCGGAGGGCAAGCAGGCCCCGCATCCAGCAGCAGCACAGTGCGTCCCCTGTCTGAAAGGGCCAGAGCCAGCAGCTGCCCGACTACGCCGCCGCCGACAATGGCGACATCCGCCTCACGTGTCATGTTGCTTACCTTGCCATGGGAGCACGGATAATACCTGTCTTGTTCAATGATCGCATTCAAGCAACTCCTGCGGGAGAGCCGTTCTGATACGACCGGTTTGCGGCACCACCAGGCCGAGCACTCGCTCGGTTGCCGCAGGATGACAGAAGGCAAACCGGCCTGTATAGCCGTAACTCATTCCTTGCGGATTGAAACGCACGCGACGGGACACGTTACGATTCGCCACCACGGAAACGGATGCCAGGGCAGGCTGCATGGCGAGAATTCGTCCGCCATGCTCCAGGCAGAATTCATAGGCGCTATCAGGCGTGCACTGCTGGTGGACGTCAGGATCATGGAAGACAATCCAGCCCATCCCCCAGTCACCGGCCTCACCATCACATACGTCGGTCGACAAGGGGCACACCACCGTGGAAGTGCCCGTGACAAGCGCCTGGTGCCGTGCAAGATGGAGGTGGCCATGCAGGAGATGACTCGCCGACAACACGGCATGTCGCGCAGACCAGCCTGACAAGGCAGGCAGGGCCATTCCGCCCAGGAGGCACAACAGAAAAACGATGGGTATCAGCTCGATGAGGGTACGGCCTTCATGGAAATAGCGCACCGGATGGCTCCTGCCGGATATGTTCTCCTATAGGAGCACATCCAATCAGGTCCCCAGGTGCGCCGAATCCACTGCATGCCGTAAGAGAGGCATGACGATACCTGTCCGCCCGGGCTTACAAACCCGTCAACGCCAACATTGATCGACGGACCAGCTCGCGCTCTCCACCGTGCGAGTGCCAGCCGCGTTGACGACCAAGCGGCCGCATTTGTTACTTCCCGTCTGAACCTGCCGGGTGGCAACCAACTCGTAGGTATTGGCGGCCGCACCACGAACAGCGATCGCGTAGAAGCCGGACGCCGACTCCTGCGGTCTCGGCGTGCACCCCACATAACTACCCCGCGCCGTGTAACAACGCTCCATGCTCGTAGCGGCTTCAACAAGCGCCGTGCGAGCCTCAGAAACTCGCCCTCTTTCAACCTGATTCTGATATGAGGGAAAGCCGATTGCTGCGATGATCGCAATCAGGGCCACCACGATCATCAGCTCCAGCAAGGTAAAACCTTTCATTATCTACTCCCGTTTACCTGATCTGTCGCCAGGACTGACGCCCGAGGTTGAAGGCGTTCCCACGAACACGTACGCGCTGGGTATTGCCGGTCGAATCTGACAAGTAACCCACGTCCATCCCCTCAGAACCGCTCAGGAAGTTAGCCCGGGTCAGAATGCCGGATTCAGAACCAAGGCCCGCTACGGGAATTAGCTGGCCATCCACCATGATGAAATCGTCCTCGTTGATCACACCATCATCATTGATATCGAAGAAACCATCCATCACGGCAGTGCCATTATCGATATCCAGCGCCATAAGCCAGCTGGTCCCGCCAGTGTCGCAAGGAATATCCGAGGGAATCAGCGTGGAAAATACCACCGCGTTGCCGCGTAATACCGGTCGCACCACGATCCGCTCCCCCTGGCGCTGGCCAGAAGGCGGCACCAGGTCCAGATACCAGCCCTTCTTGTTATCGGGGCGCGGATCGGTCGTTACACCCCGCACCTGGCGACCATTAGACACGTCTTCATACACGATCCGCTGCTGATGAAGATCAGAGCGCCGAAGACCACTACTGCCATCATCAATAATCGCGTAGGCCGCATTAAGAATATTGTTATTCGCCGTCAACTCCACATCATCCGGCCCCAGATATTTGCCGGTGCCGAAGATGATCATGACCTCGCCATCTTCGTTCAGCGCGGCCTCTGGCATCGAGGTAATAGGCTGCACTCGATTGCCCGGGCTAGCACGACCCTGGAACAGCTCAGCCCCGCCGTTTGCAACCCGGAAATTCCACCGGCCACTGCCTTGTGGCACCTGATCGAACTTCCACAAATTACCATGCAAATCACCGGCGTACAGCGTGTTAGCGATACGCCCGCCGCTACTATTGATCGCCAGGAGCGGAGCCATACCGTTCGGATTACCGGCGCTACCTTGGCCCGTGAGAATAGTCTGCCTATGGGTGCCCGTTGCGGCGTTGATCAGAATAACCCCTGACTGATTGCTTTGACTGTTATACCCGTTACCCACCGCAACAATCCACTCTCCTGCATTATTGTTGCCTGTCTGTATTCTGAGCACAGACGGCTGGGTCACGCCTTCGCCCAGCTCAGGGTGCTGAAATTCCCAAAGGACCTGCGGATCACGTGGATTGGTGACATCCAGCGCAAAAATGCCTCGACCGCCAGCGCCCAGCGTACCCACCAGGATGGTACGCCACTGACCATTAATGTAGACATCAGATACCGTTGGCGCACCGTCAACATAATAACGGTGTGTGTAATCAGGGCTGGACAACTGCGCCATCTGGTTGATCAGCATCCGCGGCACATAGGCGAACAGCTCTTCCCCGGTATCCGCGTGGAACGCATGCAGCATGCCATCATTGGCACCTACAAACAGTACCGGCGGCCGGTCCGGATTGTTCCTCTTGGATCTCACATACTGCGGGTAACTCGACCCTTCCGTTCCAGGAAGCCCTTGGTAGCCGAAAGTTTCACGGCCCATATATGCAGGATCCGAATTGACGATGTCGCCGAGACGAGATTCTCTTGCGCGGAAAGGCCCGCCGTTCTGGAGTTCCTGTGACCGGTCGCCGCGCAGGTAATTGACACGGTCAGCGCCGCGACCATCGAAGTTCATTGCCGCAACAGCACCACTGACCTGCCCCAGCTGATTGTAACGGAAGTCAATCCGCTGGTTGCTGTCGTTCGAGGTAAACACACGTCGTGTTGCGACGCTGAATCCAGGCGCATCCAGCAAATCAGCTGCGCTCCAGGCGGGCTCAGAGCGGATGCTGCCATCTTCACGCAAGCGGTAGGCGAGAAGGTCGCCACTCCAGTTGGCGCTATTGAATCGGGCCTGATAAATCAGCCCGTCCACGTCCAGCCGCGTGGAGTTGGCCGCCACCGATGATGCCGACGCCGACGCCTCAACAATTATCTGTCGCAGGACCGTGTCCATAATGTCACGTAAACCCTGCTCATCGCCGGCAATATAAGCTTGGCCGGTACCACCCGCCTGAGCCAACAGGCCAAGCGGATCCTCGGGCATGCCGGGAATTGAGCTGATGCCTGGCGGCAGAGCAAAACCGACAACATGGGTTTTGACCCCTCTTCCGAATTCCGCCTCGGTGGCCTCGTAGAAATCAGCCACCGCATTCCGGGCACGCTCAAGCGCCAACGGCGGATTGTCGCCAAGGGAATTGCCATTTGCATCCACAGACGGCAAACCATCGGTAATCCAGATCACCGCATTGTCTGCATTGCAAGTTTCCGGGATCGGCATATTATTGTTAGTGCGCCCCTGATCCGACCTGAAGCTACTCTGAGAGCCTGTTCGGCCAAGGAAATAGTCACGAGCAGTATGCATGGTGCCTTCCAATGGCGTCAGTCCAGACGCGATCAACGGCCAAGTCGGATCAGTCATCGCATTGGCATTCCAGTCAACCCGCTGCGGCTGCAACTTGGCCACAACTCTCGCCCAGTGCGCGTCATCAATTCCGCCATCCTCGGTAAAACCGCCGAGGGGCACATGCAGATAGCCAAGTCCAGGCGAGGTCGTGCTTCGCCATTCCAGCTGATTCAACTGCATCTGAACCATCCGTTGCCCCCAGCTGGAAATGCCTCTCTGACGCTGGCTATCGACGAGAAAGGTATTGATAAGACCTTGGTCACCGGTATAGTAAAGGCCGCTATCAGGTTCTAGGTTATTGTTTGACGGAGATACCCTGATACCTGAATAACGCCGGTTCTGAAAACCATCCGGTGGGTTATCCTCCATCGTATTACCGGTGAAATGCCGATATTCCGTCCGATCAAATGCAGGCGTTCCAGAGGATCCGTCTTGAGCCATATCCCAGAAGTACCCCGGAATACCATCATTATAAAATATCCAGATATTGGAATTAGTGGGATGCTGAGCTCTGTACCGTTTGGTCGGCGAATCCCAAGCCCCATCAAAGTCCGGGTCATACCAGGACGGGTTGGAATTCGTGCTGTAACGCACATCCACAGCGCGCTGAACCAGACGCCAACGCACTGTGCCTCCTGCATTGAAGGAATCCCGCTGAAGACTGGCGGGGTTCTGCTGATAAGACATAAGTCCCATGTTAACCCGACCACGGAAACGGTCGACCAACCCCAACGCCGTCCGTTTAACGATGCTGGCCTTACTATTTTCGTATCGTGCACCAGCCGGGCATTCCGTCGCACTCAACAATGGTCCGGGGCGACAGGCGGGATTATCCCAGTCCATGGCAGCACGACCATCGATCCCCTCCTGCATGCTCTCGGAGGTATCAGGAATCAACAGCACATTGGGCGGCAAGCTGGCGTTGGCGAGGAACAGGGGCACCTGAGATAGCTCCACCTCGGCACCGGCCGTGACCGGCAACCAACCGACCGAGATGCCGATAGCTATGACAAGGGCCTTCGCGGCATGCCTGAATTTATACTTGCGGGCATTGAACATTTCACACCTCCCGACTCGAGGAAGCATTATTCCGGCCTTCAGCGGCGGAATACGCTCTCGAGAATCACAACCGTATTGGTGTTGCGCCCGAATCCACGGGCACGCACACGGTAAAGATCAACTTCCTCAAGCGGCTGACCGTCGCCGAGCGCCAGGGACCCACCCGCTGTCTCTTCTGCTTCCACAGGCAGCAACCGCTCGATGTAATACTGAGGCCGGGTCAACGGCGCCTGGCGTGACATCAGGTCGCCATCATAGACCAGCGCTCTGGAAGAATTGGTGTCCGTAGGCGCCGCCAGCCAGGTCGGCCGGGGACGGCCATCGTCAAAGTCATACCAACCATTCTGGTTAAAATTGAGCACCGTATTTTCACGCAACTGCATCTCACCAGCCCGGAGCGCGCTTTCCGCCGCCTGCAAGGCAATCGTCTGGTCTTGCATGCCGCCTGCCATACGTTCCTGCATCGTGGTACTGCGCATAGCCGCAACACCTATCAGCGTCATTACCACCAGTAAAACCAGGCTCATCAACA
Organism: Alcanivorax sp.; assembly: GCA_013823245.1. Taxonomy (GTDB): domain Bacteria; phylum Pseudomonadota; class Gammaproteobacteria; order Pseudomonadales; family Alcanivoracaceae; genus Isoalcanivorax. The sequence continues at coordinate 16,922 of PNLU01000013.1, read as the reverse complement.
AAGCAGCACCACGTTCCTGCCTGTACATGTCTGCCTCCTTTAACGGATCCGGTTACGCAACGCGATGGTGGAGGTCACGACATGATGCAAACGGCGATTGCCGGCATCAAAGCGTTCACCATCGAACACCAGCACCTGCTCTTCATCGGTCATGTTGTCTCGATTACCGCTGAGCAGCAGAGATATCCGCATGCTCGATACATTGGCCCAGTTGTTCACATCCTGCGCCTGCTCATAGCGGTTTACCTGCCCCTGATCCGTAGCCGAAACACCATAAAGAACCCGCATACGCTCGACGCCCTCCACGAGTTCCTCTGGCGGATCATTGTTGATACGCCGGAAGAGCGCCGGCCTCCGATTGGCTCCAGGCGCAACATAAAAGACTGTAGCGGTAAAACGGGATACCACCGCATCATCAGAAAAAATGCCCAGCACGCGCGAGCTGTTCCCTGGTGCAGTATTACCTCCCGAATTCGTACCAATCGCCACGCTGTTGGCATTGGCGCTGGTCGTCTGGAATACGGTAGCCTGAGCACAATCGGACAACATCAGGATATCACCGGTCACAAAGGGATGTCCCGACTGCACACGGAAATTGGCAGCACCGGAAGATGTCAGATGCAAGGGCGGATCAATCGAAACGGTGTCCGTGCCGGAACTGCGAATAACGATAACGTCAGAATCCGGCAACGCATCGGGAATCAGTGCTTGCAGCCCAGCCGGGGCGGCGGGGCGCCATGTATTCCCTTCACGGCGATACCCCTGCAACCCGTTATTGAAATTATAGAGAAAAGCGTTAGCCGCGTTACTGTCGTTGATAACGCTGTTCAGCGTTACGTCTCGACGGCAACCAAAGTATCCAGCCATACGCCCTTCACGGCTCAGAAAATGAAACGCGAAGCGACCACTTTCCTGTAACCGCGAAAGGTCCTCCTGTAGCACATAAGCAGCGCGACTACCGGTGAACACCTGAGTCAAACCGGCGATAAGCAAGGCGCCCACCGCGAGCGAGATCATGATCTCGACGATACCGATACCGGACTGATGTGTTTTCATTGAATGCCTCCCGGCATAGCCGCCCTGATTGATCACAGTCGGGCCTGCAGTTCCACCGTGCGCAGCTGTTCTTCGGGGTCATCCGACCAGCGTGCGTCAAACCATGTCACCATGATGGTCACCAGACCATCACTATCCACCTCGATGCTGCCGCCCGTGCCGGGCGCTTGTGCCAGCACGCCCGGCACATTGGCACCTTCAACGGCCATGCCGGTCATGGTCTGCAGCCAGTCACGTACGTCCTGCGCCGCCACGCTGGTCCCGGAGGGCGCCGCTGCTCCCATTTCCAGGTCATAATCACCGTTCAATGCCGACGGCCTGTTGGCTCTCATCCTGTCGAGCATGTCATAGGCCAGATAATTCGCCTGGGATGACTGATGCGCACTGTGATTCATTTGCACACTGCGCGTCTGCATGCCCGCCAGGCCCAGAAGCCCGATCGCCAGGATCAGCAGCGCGACCAGCACCTCAATAAGACTGAACCCCTGTTCAGCACTCCGGAACGTCTTCATGAACAAGGCACCTCTTCAACCGACGCACGCCCACCGACAACCACCTGGATACGGCGCGCCCGCTCCGGCCCGCATGTGGACCGCGCCAACCTGATTTCACGTGCACTGTTGGCATGCAGCAGTGAGGTCTCGGCAAACCGCACAACGGTCCCGGAACCGCCGCTCACCGAGGCGTCTATCCCTTCCGCACCCAGGCTGACCCGTATCACCTCATTACCTGCTGCAGAAGGATCGTTACCCGTGCCGCTGGCGTTGGCGAACACAATCCAGCCTTGCCCCCAGCCGGTCTGATCACAACTGGTACCGTTTCGCGTACCGCACACCACCACTGGCACCCCGCGGCGGACCGCCTCGCTGCGCGCGAGCTGGAATGCCCCGAGCACGCTGTTAGCCTGGGTGGTCATCTGATTGTTTCGAACCATCTGGGTAAGATTCGGCAGGCCTATCCCGGCAACCACCGCCAGGAGCACCAGCACGATCATCATCTCAACCAGGGTAAAACCCGCTATTTTTTTCATGATGCCGTTGTACCCCCTCGAATCGGCAAGCGTAAGCGTCAGCAGATCAAGCGCGGACAATCGCCGACGAGCGGCCCCCGCGCCTTGATGTGGTTCTCAGAATACGGGAATGGAGACCAATGCGGGCAGCCCTCAGCGCAGCCCCTTCGGCATCGCAAAACGGATGGTCTCTTCGCGCCCGGGCATCTCTTCCGGGGTGTTACCCCCCAGTTCGTTCAGGCGCGCCACCACCTGTTGCACCAGGGTTTCCGGGGCGCTGGCGCCGGCGGTCACGCCGACAGAGGCCTTGCCGGTCAGCCAGGCGGGGTCGATCTGTTCGGGGCCGTCGATCAGGTAAGCGGGGGTGCCGCAGCGCTCGGCCAGCTCGCGCAGGCGGTTGGAGTTGGAGCTGTTGGGGCTGCCGACCACCAGCACCAGCTGGGTTTCCAGCGCCAGCTGGCGCACGGCGTCCTGGCGGTTGGTGGTGGCATAGCAGATATCCTCGCGGCGCGGGCCGTGGATATCGGGGAAGCGGGCGCGCAGGGCTTCGATGATGCGGGCGGTGTCATCCACCGACAGGGTGGTCTGGGTGACGAACGCCAGCTTGTCCGGGTTGCGCACCTGGAGGGCGGCCACGTCGTCCTCGTCCTCGACCAGGTAGATGGCGCCACCGTAGGAGGTGTCATACTGCCCCATGGTACCGTCCACCTCGGGGTGCCCGGCATGGCCGATAAGGATGCTCTCGCGGCCCTCGCGGGCGTACTGGATGACTTCCTTGTGCACCTTGGTGACCAGTGGGCAGGTGGCGTCGAACACCTGCAGTTCGCGCCGCCCGGCCTCATCCTGCACCGCACGGGCCACGCCATGCGCCGAGAAGATGACGATGGCGTCGTCGGGCACTTCATCCAGTTCCTCGACAAACACCGCCCCGCGGTTGCGCAGATCGTCCACCACGAAGCGATTGTGGACCACCTCGTGGCGCACATAGACCGGCGGACCGTAGACCTCAAGGGCACGGTTGACGATCTCGATGGCGCGGTCTACGCCCGCGCAGAAGCCGCGGGGATTGGCGAGGCGGATGTGCATGACAGAAATCCCGGGAGCGCTATGCCCAAACTGAAACGGGTGACTAGTGTACCGTGCCGGGGGTGGTGGCGGCCATCAGCGCAAGGTTACCGGCTGCTCCGGGGCATGATGCGCCACGTCGATGATCTCGACCTCAAAGGTCAGCTCACGCCCGGCCAGGGGGTGGTTGAAGTCCACCGTGACCCAGTCGTCCTCCACCGCCGTAATAACGCCGGGCAGTTCGGTGCGCGCGGCATCAGCAAAGTTCATCACCACGCCGGGGGACAGATCCGTGCCCTCCGGGAAGGTGTCGCTGCGAAAATGCTGGACATTATCGGGGTTGTAGTCACCAAAACCGTCAGCGGCGGCCAGGAACACGCTGCGGCGATCACCGGCCTTGAGGCCCAGCAAGGCCCGCTCGAAGCCCGCCGGCAGCGACTCGTCGCCCCAGACAAAACTGGCGGGTTGACCACCGAAGGTGGTGTCCAGCTCGGTGCCGTCCATCAGGCGCACCGCAAAGTGCAGCGTGATGCGCTTTTGCGGGCCGGCCTTGAGAATGTCAGTCATGGGAACGTCTGCCTGCCAGAAACATATCCAGAATGATCAATGCGGCGCCCACGGAAATCCCCATGTCGGCCACATTGAAGGCCGGGAAGTGCCAACCGGCCCAATGGAAATCCAGAAAGTCCACCACATGGCCGTGCACGATCCGGTCCCACAGATTACCCAGCGCGCCGCCCAGAATCAGGGCCAGCGCCAGGGCCACCATGGGCCCGTCGCGACCGCGCAACAACCACACCAGAATCACCAGGCTGGCGATCACGGCAATGATGCTGAAAAACCAGCGCTGCCAGCCGCCCGCACCGGCCAGAAAACTGAAGGCCGCGCCTTCGTTGTAGGCCAGCGTCAGATTGAAGAACGGCAAGATCTCCACCGGCTGATACAGGGTCAGCGCGGCATCGGCCCAGCCTTTCGTACACAGGTCCAGCACCAGCACCGCCAGCGTGATCCACAGCCAGTGAAGGCGACGCCATGACACCGGACCGAGCCAGCTGTTTGCCTCAGGCATAGTGACGTACCTCGCCCTGCCCTTCGATGTTGTCCACGCAGCGGCCACAGATCTCAGGATGATCGGGATGGCTGCCCACATCCTCCCGGTGGTGCCAGCAACGCGCGCACTTGGTATGTGGCGATGCCGTGATGGCGACCTTCAATCCGGGCATCAGCGAGTCAGTCAGATCAGCAGGTGCTTCAGCCAGCGGCTTCAGCGTGGCGGTAGAGGTAATGGTGACAAACCGCAGTTCATCACCCAGGCACGCCAGCAACTGCTGCACCGCTTCATCGGCATAGAGCACCGCATCGGCGGCCAGATTGGCGCGCACCACCTTCTGGTTGCGCGCGTCTTCGATGGCCTTGTTTACCGCCTGCTTGGCCAGTTGCACCTGCTGCCAGAAGGTCGCGTCCATGCTCGCCTCGGCGGGCAGACGGAACAGGCCGTCGTACCACTCCACCAGGAACACGGAAGCGTCCCGCTCACCCGGCAGGTGCTGCCAGACTTCTTCTGCGGTGAAGCTGAGGATCGGCGCCATCCAGCGCACCAGCGCCTCGGCAATGTGATACAGCGCGGTCTGGCAGGAGCGCCGGGCACGCGAATCGGTCTGCGTGGTGTACTGGCGGTCCTTGATGATATCCAGATAAAAACCGCCCAGATCCACAGCACAGAAATGATGGATGCGCTGATACACCTGATGGAACTGGAAGCTGTCGTACAGGCCGCGAATCTCGTCCTGCAGTGCCGCCGCCCGGTGCACCACCCAGCGATCCAGCGCCAGCATGTCATCCGGCGCCAGTGCATTATTCGCCGGATCAAAGCCGTTCAGGTTGGCCAGCAGGAAGCGCGCCGTATTGCGGATACGGCGGTAGGCGTCGCCCATCTGCTTGAGAATATTGTGCGACACACTCATCTCGCCGCGATAGTCGGTGGCCGCTACCCACAGACGCAGGATGTCGGCGCCGAGGGTCGACGTCACTTCCTGCGGCGCGATCACATTGCCCAGCGATTTCGACATCTTGCGGCCGTCTTCGTCCACCGTGAAACCGTGGGTCAGCACTGTCTTGTAAGGCGGCGCATTGCGGATCGCCAAGCTGGTCAGCAGCGAAGACTGGAACCAGCCCCGATGCTGATCGGACCCTTCCAGATACAGATCCGCCGGTTCTGACAGGGCCGGGTTCTGATCCAGCACACAAAAGTGGGTGACACCGGAATCAAACCACACATCCAGGGTGTCGGTGACTTTCTGGTAGCGGCTGGCGTCGTCGCCCAGGCCCTGCTCGGTCAGAAACGCTTCGGCATCCAGATCGAACCAGGCATCAATGCCTGCGGCCCCGACTTTTTCCGCCACCGCATCGATCAGGCGCAATGTCTCCGGGTGCGGTGTGCTGGTTTCGCGATCCACAAACAGCGCGATGGGCACGCCCCAGGTGCGCTGGCGCGAGATGCACCAGTCCGGACGATCACGCAGCATGCCTTCGATACGTGCCTTGCCCCAATCCGGCAGCCAGGTCACCTCGTTGACCGCCTCGTTGGCGCGCGCGTGCAGACCGGCCTGGTCCATGCTCACAAACCACTGCGCCGTGGCACGGAAGATCAGCGGCGTCTTGTGGCGCCAGCAATGCGGATAGCTGTGGGTGATCTTTTCATCCGCCACCAGATAACCGGCTTCGCGCAGGGCATCCAGCACCGGCTCGTTCGCCTTGGTCACATGCAGGCCGCCGACCACGGGCGCGCCTTCTGCAAACACTCCGTTGTCCAGCAAGGGGCTGTCGGTGTCCAGGCCATAGCGCTGGCCGACAATAAAGTCATCCTGGCCGTGACCGGGCGCCGTGTGCACGCAACCGGTACCGGCATCGGTGGTGACGTGATCACCCAGAATCACCGGCACCTGTGTGCCCAGGAACGGATGCTGCAACAGCAGATTTTCCAGCGCCGCGCCTTTGAAGGTTGCCGAACGTGCAGGCGCCTCCATGCCAGCGCGCGCCACTACGGCGTCGGCCAGTTCGGCCGCCACAATCAATGCGCGCCCGGCACCGCTCAGTACGACGTAATCCAGCTCAGGGTGCACGGCCACCGCCTTGTTGGCCGGCAGGGTCCAGGGCGTGGTGGTCCAGATCGCCACCGCCACCTGGTCAGCCGTGACGCCGGTGCGTGCGACAAAATCAGCGGCGTCAACAACAGGAAAGGCAACATCAATGGAGAAGGACTGCTTGTCCTGATATTCCACTTCCGCTTCCGCCAGCGCGGAACCGCAATCCAGACACCAATGCACCGGCTTGAAGCCTTTTTGCAAATGGCCGTTATCCACGATACGCCCCAACGCACGGATAATGTTCGCCTCGAAGGCGTAATCCATGGTCAGGTAGGGACGATCCCAGTCACCGAACACGCCCAGGCGTTTGAAATCCTCGCGCTGGCCGTCCACCTGACTGGCGGCATATTTGCGACACTCTGCACGAAAGGTTGCGGCATCCACCTTGTGCCCGGGCTTGCCGACTTTCTGCTCCACCTTGTGCTCGATGGGCAGGCCATGGCAGTCCCAACCCGGCACATAGGGCGCATCAAAGCCGCTCAGCGTGCGCGACTTGATGATGATGTCCTTGAGAATCTTGTTGACCGAATGACCGATATGAATGCTGCCGTTGGCGTACGGAGGGCCATCGTGCAGGATGTATTTCGGCTTGCCGGCAAAGCGCGCGCGGATGGCCGCATAAAGGTCATCCTGCGCCCAGCGGGCCAGTTGTTCCGGTTCACGCTGGGCCAGCCCGGCTTTCATCGGGAAGGGGGTGTCTGGCAGGTTCAGCGTCGACTTGTAGTCGGTCATAGGGTAGTGCCTTCTCTCGCAAACCAGTGTCTGGCGTTGTCGATATCGGTGTGGATGGCGTCACGCAGGGCATCCAGCCCGTCGAACTTCTTTTCCGGCCGCAGATGATGCCGCAAGGCGACCTCCAGGTGGCGGCCATACAGGTCGCCATGATAATCCAGCAGGTGCACTTCCAGGCGCCAGTCGCGGCCGTTGACGCTGGGTCGACTGCCCATATTGGCGACTGCAGGATGATCTGTCAGCCCGGCGCCGTTCACCGTCACCGCAAACACGCCGGTGATGGGCACGCGCAGGCGGCGCAGGGGCAGATTGGCCGTGGGCACGTCAAGGGTCCGGCCAATCTGGTCCCCGTAGTGCACGCGACCGCTGATGGCAAAGGGTCGGCCAAGCAGTGCTTCGGTTTCCGCCAGATCGCCGCGTGCCAGGGCGTCGCGAACGCGGGTGCTGGAAACGCGGGCACCGCCTGCTTCGCAGGTGGGGGTGTCTTCCACGGTAAAGCCATGGCGTGTGCCCGCGTGCTGCAGATAGGCAAAGTCACCTTCGCGGCCGCTGCCGAAACGGAAATCATCGCCGATCACAAGATGGCGCACGCCGAGGCCATCCACCAGCAGGTTGCGCACGAAGGCTTCGGCGCTCTGGCTGCGGAAGGCGTTGTCGAAGCGGGCGCAGAACACCTGATCGACGCCGAGGCTGGCGAGGGTGCGCAGCTTGTCGCGCAGGGACATGAGGCGCGCGGGGGCCTGCTCGGGGGCGAAGAATTCCTGCGGCTGGGGTTCGAACAGCATCACGGTGCTGGCCACGCCCAGGGCGTCGGCCTGATCACGCACGCGCGCCAGGATCTTGCGGTGGCCAAGATGCACGCCATCGAAGTTGCCGATGGTGGCCACGCAGCCGTACTGGGCCCGGTGGAGGTTGTGTGTGCCGCGAATCAGATGCATGCCGGTGGCTTGGTCCTGGTCGGGTGGCGGACGAGGCGGCCCGACAGGGCATCCCGGAACCCGCCGTGAACCCGTCCATGGGGGCTTGCGTTCGGCATCCATGCCTCACACAGTTCCGGGATGCCCTGTCGGGCCGCCTCATCCTTCGCGTCAAGGTTCATGCGAAAGGCCGGATTATAGGGGTCAGCGGCGCAGGTGACGAGGCCTCATGCCCAGAAGCAGCAACGCGAGGGTATAAATCAGCATGCCGGCCACCACCACACCCAGCAAGGCGGTGGCGCGGGTCCACGCGGTGGCGTCGAACCAGAGGCCGGTACTGGCAGCAAGGTAGTGGACGCCGACGGCCATGGCGAGGCCCGCCACGCCGATGCGGGCAAGTTGGCGCCACCAGCCGGGGGTCGGGGTATAGAAGCCCGCCAGGCTCAGGCCGCGCCAGAGCAGGAAGGCGTTGAGCCACGCAGACAGGGCGGTGGCCAGGGCGAGGCCAACGTGGCGCAGGTGCCAGACGAGGATCAGGTTAAGGACCATGTTGGCAACCATGGCGATGATGCCGATCTTCACCGGGGTGCGGGTGTCCTGGCGGGCAAAGAAGCCGGGGGCGAGGATCTTGATCAGCATGAAGGCCACGACGCCGAAGGCGTAGGCGCGCAGTGAGGCGGCGGACTGCTCGACGTCGAACAGGGTGAAATCGCCGTACAGGAACAGGGCCGCCAGCAAGGGCTCGCTGATGACGGAGAGCGCCAGCGCGGCGGGCAGGCCGACCAGGATCACGAGGCGCACGCCCCAGTCGAGGGTACGGGAAAATTCCGCCGGGGACGCGGTGACATGGGTCTTCGACAGGCTTGGCAGGATGACGGTGCCGATGGCGATGGCGAAGATGCCGAGGGGCAGCTCCACGAGGCGGTCAGAGTAATAGAGCCAGGTGACGCTGCCGGTCTCCAGCAGGGAAGCCAGCACGGTGTCGAGCAGCAGGTTGATCTGGCTGACGGAGACACCGAACAGGGCGGGGGCCATAAGGGCCATGATCTTTTTCACGCCGGGGTCGCCAAAGCGCACCTGGGGGCGCGGCATCAGGCCGATGCGGGCCAGAAACGGCAGCTGGAACAGCAACTGGGCCATGCCGGCAGCCAGCACCCCCCAGGCGAGGGCCACGGCCATGCGCTCTTCGACAAACAGCGGGGTGGCAAACAGGGCCGCGCCGATCAGGCTGATGTTGAGCAGCACCGGGGTGAAGGCGGGCACGGCGAACCGCCCCCAGGTATTGAGGATGCTGCCCGCAAAGGCGGTCAGGGCGATAAAGAACAGGTACGGGAAGGTCAGCCGCAGCATTTCCACGGCCAGGGCGCGCTTGTAGGGGTCGTCGCCAAAGCCGGGGGCAAACACGGTAATCAGCACCGGGGCCCCCACCACGCCGATCACGGTCACCAGCACCAGCACGGAGCCCAGGGTGCCAGCCACGCGGTTGACCAGCAGGCGCACAGCCTCGGGGGCGCCCTTGCTCTTGTATTCGCTGAGCACCGGGACAAACGCCTGATTGAAGGCCCCTTCGGCAAACAGACGGCGCAGGAAGTTGGGGATACGGAAGGCAACGAAGAAGGCGTCGGTACCGGCGGAGACGCCGAACACGCGGGCCAGAATGACATCCCGGGCCAGGCCGAGCACGCGCGACAGCAGCGTCATGGTGCTGACCACCAGGGTCGAGGTCATCAGGCGACCGGGGCGCCCCGGCGGAGGCGTCTCTGCCGGGCCAGGAGGCACATCCTGTGGGCCGCTCGGGGGGCGCGGCGGCATCTCTGCGGGCTCGCTCATGGACTCTCCGTGAAAACCGGGCAAGCGTAGCCGGAACCGGCATATCACGCTACCCCGCTGCACCCGGCCGGGGGCCGAAAAAACCCGTTTCCCCTGCCCGGCCTCCCTTGACAATCCACCCCGCCATCGGCATAGTTGCGCGTCTTTCAGGCAGGTGGGGTCCGTGTGTCCGCCATCTGCCCGCGATGACAACCTAATTTCGACAGGAGCAGGACCTTGGCTAACTCACCGCAAGCGCGAAAGCGTGCTCGTCAGGCGGAGAAGCGTCGTCAGCACAATGCAGCAATGCGCTCCATGGTGCGGACCTACCTCAAGAAGGTAAACGCGGCCATTGCGTCCGGTGACCAACAGTCTGCTCAGGCAGCGTATACGAAAGCTGTTTCGGTCCTGGACAAGGCCACCCGCAAGGGCAAGTTTCACCCCAACAAGGCCGCTCGCCACAAGAGCCGCCTGAACGCCAAAGTAAAGGCGCTGGGTGCCGCTGCCTGAGGTTAACCTCTCGCAGCAATAAAAAAACCGGCCAATGGCCGGTTTTTTTGTGCCCGTCAGAACACGACTCAGAACACCACCATGTTGTCGCGGTGGATCAGTTCTTCTTCGTTCCTGTAGCCCAGAATAGCCTGAATTTCGCTGCTTTTGCGGCGTACCAGCTTTGTGGCCTCGTCAGCATCGTAGTTCACCAGACCGCAGGCCACGCGCTGGCCCTGCTCGTCTTCGCAGGCCACCATCTCGCCACGTGAGAACTGGCCGTGCACCGCCACCACGCCCACGGGCAACAGGCTGGAACCCGCTTCACGCAGGCGTTTGACGGCACCGGCATCCAGCGTCAGGCGGCCGCGCATCTGCAAGTGCCCGGCCAGCCACTGTTTGCGCGCGTTATAGGGGCTGGTGTCCGGCAACAACGTGGTACCGGGCGCCTCGCCCGCCGCCAGGGCGGCCAGCACTTCGGGGCTGCGGCCGCTGGCGATGGTGGTGCGGGCGCCGCTGCGAGCCGCCAGCGCTGCCGCACGGACCTTGGTAATCATGCCGCCACGACCCAGCGGGCCGCCGGAGCCGCCCGCCACCTCCATCAGGCGCGGATCGGAAGCCTGGGCCTCGCGGATCAGCGGGGCCTCCGGGTCCTTGCGCGGGTCGCGTTCGTACAGACCATTCTGATCCGTGAGGATCACCAGCCGGTCGGCTTCCACCAGATTGGCCACCAGGGCGGCCAGGGTGTCGTTGTCACCGAAGCGGATCTCGTCGGTGACCACGGTGTCGTTCTCGTTGACCACGGGAATCACCTGCAACCGCAGCAGCGTCAGCAGGGTTGCGCGACCGTTCAGGTAACGGGTGCGGTCAGACAGGTCATCGTGGGTCAGCAGCACCTGGGCGGTGTGCAGGCCATGAACCTGGAAGCGGGATTCCCAGGCCTGTACCAGCCCCATCTGGCCCACGGCAGCGGCGGCTTGCAGCGCGTGTATGAAGTCAGGGCGCTGCTGCCAGCCGAGGCGGCGCATGCCTTCCGCCACCGCACCGGAGGACACCACCACCACCTCGATACCGAGGGCGCGCAGGGCCACCATCTGGTCGACCCAGCGCTGCATCAGATGGGTGTCGAGTCCGGCACCGTTATTGGTCAGCAGCGCGCTGCCAATCTTGATCACCCAGCGCGCCCGACGGCGGCTGTCCTGCGACGCCATTGCCTGTGCCTGATCCTGCTGCTGACTCATGCGTACCCGACCCGTTCAGGGGGAATAGATGATTTCCACGTCGTGGTCATCATCGTCGTCGTCATCATCGCTGTCATCACCCGCCGCCAGACGCGCCAGGCGCGCCTGCGCCTTGAGCAACTGCACACGTTCGCGGGCTTCTTCTTCCAGTTGCAGGCGCAGCGCCTGCTGCGCCTCGGCATAGTCGGGGTCTTCCTGCTCACGCAGGCGTCGCTCCTCGATGGCGTTCATCAGCGCAAACACCAGCGCCTCCGTGCCTTCGCCGGTGGCGGCCGAAATACGGTGTACTTCGCCTTCCCAGCCCAGCCGACCGATCAGATCCTCGCAGTATTCATCCTGCATGTCGGCCGGCACCAGATCGACCTTGTTCAGCACCAGCCAGCGCTCCTGGGCCGCCAGCGCCGGGGAAAACTTGTCCAGCTCTTCGGCAATGGCCTGCGCATGCAACACCGGGTCGCCGCCATCCGGCGGCGCCACATCCAGCACATGCAGCAACAGGCGGGTGCGCGCCAGGTGCTTGAGAAAACGGATACCGAGGCCAGCGCCTTCCGCCGCGCCCTCGATCAAGCCGGGAATATCGGCCATCACGAAGCTGCGGTAGCGGTCTGCCTTGACCACGCCCAGGTTCGGCACCAGCGTCGTGAAGGGGTAATCCGCCACTTTGGGCCGGGCCGCCGAGACGGCGCGGATCAGGGTGCTCTTGCCTGCATTGGGCAGGCCTAGCAGGCCCACATCCGCCAGCACCTTCAGTTCCAGGCGCAACTGCCGGGATTCACCCGGGGAGCCGGGAATGGTGCGCCGGGGGGCGCGATTGGTACTGCTCTTGAAATGGGTATTGCCGAGGCCACCACGCCCGCCACGGGCCACCAGAATGCGCTCGCCATCGTGGGTCAGGTCAGCCAGCACTTCGTCGATGTCGGTATCGACCACGGTGGTGCCCACGGGCACCTTCAGCACGATATCATCGGCAGACTTGCCGGTGCACTGACGACCCTGCCCCGGGGCGCCGTTCTTCGCCCGAAACAGCCGCTCGTAGCGGTAGTCCACCAGCGTATTCAGGTTGCTGTCCGCCTCGACCCAGACATTGCCGCCTGCGCCGCCGTCACCGCCATCCGGGCCACCGTACTCGATGTATTTCTCACGCCGGAAGCTGAGGCAGCCATCGCCCCCCTTTCCGGCATGCACATCAATTACGGCTTCATCAACAAACTTCATGGCGTCAGCACTCGGTAACAGCACAAATAATAAATCAAAAAGCCCCGCCGGCGTGACCCGGCAGGGCTTCGTTGCTGTCGCGGCACGGAGCCGGTCAGCAGGATCAGGCTACCGGTTCGATGGTAACGAACTTGCGGCTTTCCGAACCCTTGGTCTCGAACTTCACACGGCCGGTGGCGGTGGCGAAGATCGTGTGGTCACGGCCCAGACCGGTGTTGGCACCGGAATGGAAACGGGTGCCACGCTGGCGAACAATGATTTCGCCGGCCTGCACCAGTTGACCGCCGTAGCGCTTGACGCCAAGGCGTTTGCTTTCTGAGTCGCGGCCGTTACGTGTACTACCGCCTGCTTTTTTGTGTGCCATGTCTGAATACCTCTCGCTATGCCCGGATCAGCCGCTGATACCGGTGATCTTCACTTCCGTAAACCACTGACGGTGGCCCTGCTGCTTGCGGTAGTGCTTGCGGCGACGGAACTTGACGATACGGATCTTCTTGTGACGGCCCTGCTCGACCACTTCAGCGGTCACTTTGGCGCCGTCTACCAGGGGCTGGCCCACGGTGACCTTGTCGCCGTCGGCTACCAGGAGCACCTGGTCGAATTCCACGGACTCACCGGTCCCGATTTCCAGTTTCTCGATGCGCAGGACATCGCCTTCTTCCACGCGATACTGCTTGCCACCGGTCTTGATGACTGCGTACATGCTGCTGTTACTCCGAGCGGGTCACGGGTGGCGGGTGCAAGCACCGCTTGATGGGCCACTGCGACGGATTGTCAAAACATGCCGGGACGTCCGGCCAAGGGACGCGGATTCTACGCCATGGCGGCCAGCACGGCAAGGCCCGCCAGCCCGCACAGGGCCCGGCTTCCTTGACTCGGCGCCCCCTGCTGTTAGCATTGCCGCCATCCTCGCGCCGACGCCCCCATACTCCGCGCGATCAGCCCCAGAACCGATGAGGGTCCAGATGGACTTCAAGGCCATATCTGCCGTTGTGGCGGACGATTTCGACGCGGTCAACCGCTTCATCACCCACCATCTCGATTCCAACGTACCGATGATCCGGGAAGTGGGTGAGTACATCGTCGGCAATGGCGGCAAGCGGCTGCGCCCGCTGGTGGCCATCCTCAGCGCCCGCGCCAGTGGCTATACCGGCGAGCGGCATATCGACATTGCCGCCGTCATCGAGTTCCTGCACACCGCCACCCTGCTGCACGACGACGTGGTGGACGAATCCAGCATGCGCCGGGGCCGCCCCACCGTAAATGCCGTCTGGGGCAACGCCGCCAGCGTGCTGGTGGGCGACTTCCTGATCTCCCGCGCCTTCGAGTTGCTGGTGCAGATCGGCAACCAGACCCTGCTGGAAATCCTGTCCGCCAGCACCAACGTCATCTCCGAAGGCGAGGTGCTGCAGCTGATCAACTGCCGTGACCCGGACACCACCGAAGAACGCTACATGCGGGTGATCCACCACAAAACGGCAAAAATGTTCGAGTCTGCCGCCCAGACAGGCGCCGTGCTGGCCACCGATAACGCCCGCGACGCCCGGCGCGCCCAGGAGATCTTCGGGGCCTACGGTCGACATATGGGCATTGCCTTCCAGTTGATCGACGACGTGCTCGACTACACCGGCGATGCCGCCGAACTGGGCAAGAACGTCGGCGATGATCTGGCCGAGGGCAAACCGACCCTGCCGCTCATCTATACCATGCGCGAGGGCACGCCCGAGCAGGCCGCCCTGATCCGCAACGCCATCCGCACGGGCGGTCTGGGCCAGCTCGATGAGATCATCGAGACCGTGCAGCAGGCCGGCGGGCTGGAATACACCCGCGATCTGGCACGGCAACATACGCAAACTGCGCTGGCGTCGCTTGCGGCGGTGCCCGACTCCCGGTACAAGGAAGCGCTGGAACGTCTGGCCCGCGAGGCAGCGGAACGCCGCTTCTGATATCGTTGTCCCATGGCCGGATGTCACGCACCCATTGTCTGACCACATATACTGTCTGACGGAGGAAAACCGGCCATGCCCGCCCCTGTGATGTTGTCCCGTTCTGCCCTGCTGTTTTGCGCCGCCTTGCTCAGTGCCTGTGGCTTGAGCCCCCAGGTGGTCAACCTGCAGCCCGAGCCGGAGATCGCCAGCGCCAATATTGGCCGCAATCACTCGGTCAACGTCACCGCCCGCGACGCCCGCGAGCAGGACGCCGTCGGCTCACGCGGCGGTGTCTACGCTGAAACCAGCCTGATCCGGCCCGGCAACGATGTGCCCAAAGCCATTTATGAGGCCGTCACCAAAGGCCTGCACGTGCAGGGCTTCAACGCTTATAACCCGGGCAGCGATGCGACGCAGCTGGAAGTCCGCCTGGTGGAACTCAATTACGTGCCCGCCGACACCTCTGTGGTCAACCGCATCGAGGTCAGCGCACGCATCGAGGCCGTGGCCAACCGCCCCAACGTCGAGCATATCGGCCGCTACCAGAGCAGCGTGACCCATGACATGCCGATCACCCCCAGCGCGCGGCGCAACGAGGCGATGCTCAACGACGTGCTGGAACGCACCCTGACCCGGTTGCTGACCGACCCGAAACTGCTCGCCTTCCTGGCGGGCGAAGACAATCCCTGACGGACGCCCCTGACCTGTGTCCGGTCGCGTCGTGATCCGCTATTGCAGCCAGTGCAACTGGCTGCTCCGGGCTGCCTGGATGGCTCAGGAGCTGCTGAACACCTTTGCCGACGAACTGGATGAGGTGGCCCTGCAGCCCGGCACTGGCGGTATTTTCGAGATCGAGGCGGATGGGGTACTGATCTGGGAGCGCAAACGGGATGGCGGCTTCCCCGAGATCACCGAACTGAAGCGGCGGGTGCGCGACCGGGTCGCCCCGGACAGGCCACTGGGTCATATCGATCGCACCACCCCCTGAATCGCCCCGCCACGATACAGGTCAATCGTCGTCGCTGCGCGCCTCGACACTGACCTCACCGTCCTCGTCCACCCGCACACTGAAATGAATCGGGTGACAGCACACCGAGCAGTCCTCCACGTATTCCTGCACCGGCTCGGACGGATCCACCAGAATCTCGATACGCTCCCAGCAATAGGGGCAAGTGACCTCGACCGGCGCCTGCTGGAACATCACGCGCACCGCCAGGCCAGCGCATCACGCAGCGCAGGCAGCCAGGCTGGCTGCGCTGACCCTTGCCAGGGCTCCGGCACGCCCTGCCCCCATACCGGCCCGGGCCAGCAGGGGTCGCCCTCATGCCGGGCAATCACATGCACATGCAGTTGCGGCACCAGGTTGCCCAGCGCACCGATATTCATCTTGTCGGCAGCAGTCAGGCGCTGCAGGTGCAGGCTGCATCGGTTGACCATGCTGAGCAGGTCCTGTTGCAGAGGGGCCTCCAGCTCATGCCACTCACGCACTCCGGGCTGACGCGGCACGATAATCACCCACGGGAAACGCTGGTCGTTCATCCAGCGCAACCAGAATTGCGGTGTCTCTCCCAGAGCGCGGGTGTCGGCTTCGAGGCGTGGATGCAGCATGAGGCTTTATTACTCCCGGTAATCCGTCGGGCTGCGCCCGGTCCAGCGACGAAACGCCCGCGCGAAGTTGGACGCATCCGAGTAGCCCAGCAGCAGCGCGATATCGTCCACAGTGGTGTCGGTCTGGGTAAGGTGCTCCACCGCCAGCCCCTTGCGCAGGTCATCCAGCACCCTCTGGTAGCTGGTACCCAGTTGCTGCAGTTTGCGCTTGAGCGTGCGCGAGGACATATGCAGCTCCGTGGCCACCTCGTCCACGCCGGGGAAGCGCCCCGCATGGCTCAGCACGATGCGTCTCACTTGCCCGAGCAGACGCGGTGGAGCCTTGATACTGGCCAACTCCTGCTCACACTGGGCGGCGGCCATGTCGGCAAGACGCGGATCGGCAAAACGCAGACGCTTTTCCAGCCGCGACGCCGGAAAACGCATCTGGTGGTAGGCGCAGTCAAACAGGCAGGGCACCGGAATCATCGGCTTCAGGGTGCGGAAGTAGGCGGGCTCCGGGTAACCGAAGCGCAGCTCACCGTCCATCTCCAGATCCGGCACCACCTTCAGGGCCATGAAATGGAAACTGCTGAACAGGCTCTCCACGAAAAAGGGCGCCAGATCGTTCAACGCGATCAGTTCTTCCAGTTGCAGGGCCGCCACATCACCTTCGATCACCAGCTGAAGGTCCATGAAGGTGGCCCGGGTACGGAAGAACTTGGTGG
>PNLU01000012.1 GCA_013823245.1 Alcanivorax sp. | reverse complement strand
TTTGAAAGTGATGCTCTGCGGATGGAGCCCGACGACACCGTTCGGGTAGGTCACGCCAAGCTCGCGTGTCTCCAGCGCAATGCGAGCGGGTGTGGCCGCAGATCCCGGTTGCTGGGCCTTTGTGGGCATACTGTGCGTGGAGTGGAGCGCTGCGTGCTGGGACATGGGCACCTCTTCGGATCACTCATTTGATGTCCGGTGAGTATCCGCACCCATCATGACGCCGGTATTAATCAAACCGACATATAAGGCGATCAATCTATAGATCACGTCTATGGAGAGCGCCATGCATGGATCATCGACCGCTGAGCTGAAAGCCTTCGAAGCTACAGCTCGCACAGGAAGTATGTCAGCCGCGGCCCGTCTGTTGGGGTTGCGTCAGCCTACGGTGTCAGCGCACTTGAGCAGCCTTGAACAGCGTTATGGTGTGGAGTTGTTCCATCGGAAAGGGCGCGGGGTAGAGCTCAGTGAGTTCGGGCGCCTGCTACATGAGGTTACCGCGCGTCTTTATCAGGCGGAGGAGCAAGCGCGGCTGCTGTTGTTGAGTGCCAAGTGCCAGTATCAGGGTCATCTGCATATCGGAGCTGTTGGTCCTTACAATATCCTGCCACTGATCCGGCGCTTCCGAGAGCATTGCGCCGGTATTCGAATCTCGGTTGCCCTGGGCGACTCTCGGGAGATCACGCGGCGCGTGTTGGAGCACCACGACGATGTTGGTTTGGTACTGCATGCCGTAGATGATCCGGCGGTGCATTGCGTGCCCTACAGGAAACAGAAGCTGGTGGTATTTGCGCCCGTATCGCATCCATTGGCGCGGCAGCGCGGATTGCGGTGGTCGGATCTGGCTGGGCAGGAGTTCGTGTTGCGGGAAGATGGCTCCCGGACACGGTCGGTATTTGAGGCAGGTATGGCAGAAGCCGGCATCACGGTTCGAACCTCGCTGGAGATGGGTAGTCGTGAAGCGGTAAGAGAGGCTGTTGCACAGGGCCTGGGATTGGGGGTGGTCGCGCATACCGCCTTTGTGGCAGATGCGCGATTAACTTTGCTGAATGTGGACGATATGGCCCTTTACACCCATGCACACCTTATTTGTCTGGAGGAAAGAAAGTCGGCTTCATTGATCAGCCGTTTCTTCGATCAGATATGAACGGGTCAGCCCGCGCTGGCCGGTGTCTTCGACGAGACGATACGCAGTACCTCCAGATACCCCGGCGGAGTGGGCACCGCACCCCGCTCGCGCAGAAGACGGTGCATCAGCGGCAGGCGGAAGTAGGGCACCGAGGCCATCACGTGGTGCTCGATGTGATAGTTCACATTCAGGGGCGCAACCGTGGCGCGGGCCAGCAGTCCGGCGCGGGTGGTGCGGGTGTTCAGGAACATGTCTGCGCCGGGTTGGGTGCAGGCATGCTCGGCCATGGAACGGATGCGCACAAACACCGAGAAGGTCGTCATGTAGGCCACCACCCAGACCAGGAACAGCCAGGCATGGCCAGCGGCCCAGAGGGCGGTCAGCAGCAGGCCGTTGACGATCAGCGTCGGGGTTGCATTGCGCAGCAGCAACATGAAACGGCGCGGCAGCGTCATGCCCTCGTCGGGCAGCCGGACCACATCGTTGGCCACGGTCCACTTGATATAGCCCGTATCCATCAGGAAGCGGCCGATAAAGAACTTGATGCCGGTGATCCCGGTAATGTCACGCAGCAGCTTGCGCGCCAGCGACGCGCGGGTGGTGGGAAAGGGCGCCACCAGCGACAGGTCGGGGTCATCCGGCTGCCCGGTGCGGGTGTGGTGGATAACATGGTGGGCGCGGTACTTGTGCAGGTCGTTCCAGATCGGCCGTGCACAGAGCCAGTCGGCCAACACATTATTCAGCCCTTTGCTTTTGAACAGGGTGCCGTGGGAGGCATCGTGCATCAGAATCGCAAGGCTGAGTTGCCGACCGCCGATTACGCACAGTGCCAGCAGCAACACTGGCAGAAAAATCATCATGGATTGCTGGCTGGCCCAGGCCAGGGCGACAAAGCAGCCGCCGATCACCAGCCAGGTAAAACCGACGGCGGTTAATCCGCGCAGGTCGGAGCGTTGTGTCAACATGCGAATTTCGTCGCGGCTGAAAATGTCGGTGACGTTGCGTCGGGTTGCTGGTGTACTCATGGCGATTAACCCTTGAAGGAAGACAGACCGTAATCGCCGAACGGTTCATCCCGTTCGCGCACGGCTTGTTTGAACCCGGCCTCGGCGGCGCGTTGCTGGAACGCGTAGCCCTCCGGCGTGTGGCGGGTGATGCCGTCGAATACCGTGCCCAGTATCTGGGTGGTGTGCAGCCCCTGTTGCATCACGGATTGATTGAGCAGCAGCTTCATCATCATCAACTGGTTGATGGGCATGCGGGCAATGCGTGCCAGCAACGCCTCGAAGCGTTCATCCAGCTGTTCCGGCGGCGCCGACTCAATCGCCAGGCCCCACTCCCTCGCCTCCTTGCCGGACAGGCAGTCGCCGGTGAACAGCAGACGCTTCGCTTTTTCCAGGCCCAGACGATGGAACCACAGCGAGGTGGTGGGGGAGCCCCAGACGCGGGCCGGCGGGTAACCGATCTTGGCATCGTCGGCGATCACCAGCAGGTCTGAGCAGAGGGCCATGTCGGTGCCACCTGCCACGCAGAAACCATGCACCTTGCACACCACGGGTTTGTCGGAATGAAACAGGCTCATGAAGCCGCGCATGTTGCGGCTCATCATGGCGTAGTCGGTCATCGGGTCCCAGGTGCGGTCAGGCCGGTGGTTGTCGCGCTGCACCAGCGGGTCCAGCGGTGAGCCGGGCGGCCAGTCGTCGCCCGTATTGTCCACCGTCATGTCCTGGGCGCTGTCCACCAGATCATAGCCGCCGCAGAAGCCGGAGCCGTTGCCCGCCAGGGCGATAACATGCACCGCAGGGTCCAGGTTGGCCTGCTCGACGCAGGCTGCCATTTCGCGCGGCATGTCCAGGGTGATGCCGTTGCCGCGTGCCGGGCGGTTCAGGGTGATGCGGGCAATGCGGCCCGTGACCTCGTAGGTCATCGTCTTCAGTGCGGTCATGATGGGCTGCTACTCAAATGCCGGGAGATCTGTCATTTCTAGGAGTTGTTACGCTGATTGTCAATATCCGTATACATAAGTAACATTGTGATCTGTTATCACTTCGCCGTTCCCCAGGGAGACGCACTGCCCATGCAGCTCAACCCCAAAGACCTGATCCTGACGCTTTTGCTGGCCTCGGAAGACCAGATGCTGGAGGCGCGTGAAGCGGTATCGGCCTGCGGGCTGTTCGGGGTCCGCGCCAATAGCGTGCGCGTGGCGCTGGTGCGCCTGAATGCGGCGGGGCTGGTGGAGGCCGCTGGCCGGGGCAGTTACCGGCTGGGGCCCGGGGCGGCGGCGCTGGCGGGTGAGTTGAGCCTGTGGAAAGAGGCCGAGGCCCGCATTCGCACCTGGTCAGGCGGCTGGCTGATGGTCTATACCGGGGCGTTGAAGCGCAGCGACAAGCCCGCGCTGAACCGGCGCCTGCGGGCACTGCGACTGGCAGGCTTCGAGGCGCTCCGGCGAGACCTCCATGTGCGCCCGGACAATCTTGTGGAAGACATGACCGCGCTGCGCCAGCGCCTGGGGCGGCTGGGGCTGGATGCCGAGGCGATGCTGTGGCGCGCCGACGCACTGGAGCCTGCCTGCGAGGCGCAGGCGCGCACGCTCTGGGATGGTGAGGCGCTCAATGCCCGCTATCGGGACTCCACGCAGCGTATTCGCCAGTGGCTGGCCAAGCTGCCGGGGCTGGATACCGAGGAGGCGGCGCGGGAGTCCTTCCTGCTCGGCAATGCCGTGATCCGGCAAATGATCAATGACCCCTTGTTGCCCGACCCGCTGGTGGACAGCGCGGCACGGCGCGATTGCCTGGCGGCGGTGCGGGAAATTGATGAAGTGGGCCATGACATATGGCGACGGCTGCGTGATGCGGCATTTTCTGTCGGGGCTAACGTCGGGCCTTCAGACAGCGCAGCGTAGGGGTGTCGAAAGGGGGAAGGGTGATACGACCAGAGCAGAACCCCTTCTTGTTCTATCGCACAGGAGATTACCCATGCCCCATACCATACGGCTTCATCGTGTTGTTCAGGCGCCCGCCGAGCGCGTATACCGTGCTTTCCTGGACCCGGACGCCAAGGCGAAATGGTTGCCGCCGAATGGATTTACCGGGCGCGTCCACGAGATGGACGCGCGGGTGGGCGGCCGCTACCGCATGTCGTTCACCAACTTCACCACCGGCAACAGCCATTTCTTCGGCGGGGAATATCATGAGTTGGTGCCGAATCAGCGCATCCGTTTCACCGACACCTTCGAAGATCCGAACCTGCCCGGCACCATTGAGGTGACGGTCGAGCTGCGGGAGGTCTCCCTGGGTACCGAAATTCGCATCACCCAGGATGGCGTGCCCGACGTGATTCCGGCGGAGGCCTGTTATGTGGGCTGGCAGGAATCGCTGATTCTGCTGGCAAAGCTGGTAGAGCCGGAGATTCAGGATGGGTGAGTCCCGTCGGCCAGCTTGCGTCGGCGGTTCATCCAGTCGAGGCTGACCAGCGCCGCGACGATGAGCGCGCCGACCAGTGAGAGCGCGAGATGGGGTATCACGCGCTCGCCCAGGGGAATCAGCGCAGCAAACACGGCGGCGCCGATCAGCCTGGGCAGGTTGGCGCGCCGGCTGCGATCGCCAGCCACCATGCTCAGCAGCAGGAAGAACAGTGCCAGCGAGCCGAAGTAGACGGCAATGTAGGCCGCATCAAAATCCCCGCTGGTGACCGACTCGAATAGCCGTGAACTGGCCACGGCCAGCGTAATCAGTGCCAGGGCCAGCGGCAGGTGCGCCAGAATCCAGGGCAGCGGGTTTTCCGGTTGCAGCATGCGTGCGGCGGCGCGCTCGGTGTCGATGGCGGTGAAATACAGCCACCAGAGCCCGAAGAAGGTGGCAATCGCCGGCGCCGAGAACAGCGCTGCCTGCCACGACAGGACGGGGGCCGGATCGGTCGTGATGCTCTTGATGAAGGTCTCGCCCAATACCAGGATGATCAGGGTGCCGAAGCGTTCAACCAGATGATGCATGTGGACCGGATGCAGGCGCATCAGCGCGACGAAGCGCGGCAGAAAGGCACTGCCCACCTCAGCCGCAAAAATGGCCGCCCACATGAAAGGGCGATGCTCGGCGGGCAGCAGTAACGACAAGGCCCACAACACAGCCCCCGGAGCGTGGAAGTGGGTGATATGACGCAGCAGCAGGGCGCGCTGCTCTGGTGCATGCCGCAGCGTGCGTGCATACATTGCGATCATGGTCAGGCGGAAGCCGATATAGCAGATAACAAACTGGGTGCTCTGGTCACCAAAGGCATCCGGCACACTCAGGCCGATCCAGGCGATAAAGAAGATCTGCACCAGCAGCAACAGCCGGTGCATCACGTCATCCACATCAAACCGGTTCATGTACCAGGCGATATTCACCCAGATCCACCAGATCGGCGCGAACAGCAGCAGCACGGTCAGAATGCCGGTGCCGCTGACGTCCCGACTCAGCAGATCACCAATCTGGATAAAGACCGCCACGAATACGAGGTCGTAGAACAGCTCCAGCCAGGTCGGATTGGCCGCCTGCGGCTCGGGCAGATGATGTCGGCTGCGAGGGGGCTGGAACATGGGGCGCCTCGATCAGCGTCGTGGAGACGATAAAAGCTGATTACACCAGCTTGGGCGTGGGGATGCCAGAGATCAGGAAACAATCTCCGGACCGTAGCGCAGTCCACTTTCGTCATGGCTGAAAATGCCAGTGACTTTGCGCCGGGTTGCTTGAGGCGGCCCCGCCATCGCGCATTCAAGCCTGATTAACCACCTCTTCAATACGCCGAAGCTCAGCGACAATCTCGTCGAATTCTGGCACATCTCCATAAAACATTTCGTCCATCCGCTCATAGTCAGCCCTGAAAGCGGCTTCCATCTCAGATGTCATGACCAGCCGCAGCCCGCCATTGCAAGCCTCCATGTAGTCAACCCCTCCCTGCTTGAAGTAAACGCTCTTGTGCTGAGCGACTTCACTTAGAAGATCGAGTGTTTCAAGGCAATCCTCGCCATGCTCAGAAAAGGAGATCATGGCGATGTCATAGAGGTGCCGACTCAATCGGTCCTTGACCTTATCGGGTGCATTGCTGCTGTTCTGCTGATGCAGGAAAGTAATCTTCTCCCAGAATGTCCGCTCGATTCGTAGCGTGCGAACGGTGGTGCAGTCATCGGCAATCGATGGCGCGGCATCGGCAACACTATCGGACTGGGTGATGAGCGGAGAGATGCTGATTTCATCCACCGGCTCATGAGCAGCTTTTGTGCCGGTCTCGATTAGCACCACCGGCTTGACATAGTTGGCATCGCCATAGGCCTCATCGTCGAGGCATCTTGGGTAGATGAAAAGTATATTGTCCGGATTGTCTTCATCAATGAAGAGGGAAAACTCCTCGTCCAGATCGTCTTCCAGGTACTGTTGCAAGGCAGGGTGTAGAAGCTCAGCAACGTATTCTGTGCCGGCAGCCTTCAAGGCTTTGAGCTTTTTGCCCATTTGGTTGTTGGATGTCTGCGCTTCAGGAGCATCCTCACCACCAAATCCCAGATCCTCCCGATCCAGAGCCAGATCGATGTCCTCTGAAAAGCGCTCGATCACCCGATAACACTTGGAGAGACTGGTGCCCCCCTTGAACATCATCCTTACGGGCAGATCCAGTTCCTGGAATAGAACGTGCAGCAGGTAAGTGACCCAGAAATCCTTCTCCAGCACATGTGCCGGTAGGCCGAGATCCTGCTCAGCCACCCTGAAGACTTCTGCCCGTTCCTCCAAATCAAATGTCAGCAGTGCACTCATCCATTGACCTCCATGTCTTGCCAATTTTCTCCACCACCTTCCGCACCCAGACAAATCGGGGGGCAGCAGCCTGTTCCAGCTGCAGCAGTTCCTGCTCGGTGAGCTTGCGAGCAATCTTGCCACAGAACTCGCTAGAGCCGGCTTCCTTCTGGCCGACATACTCGATCGCACTCAGGATCTCGCCGGCCTTGGTGCCGGCGCCGGTCAGGCGCCGTGCCGGTACCTTGTGCAGCTCCACCCGGATCTTGCCGAGCTGCTCTGTCCTCGGGCTACGGCTGGTCAGGTACGAGTACTTCATGGGCACCTGGGTAGTCAGGCCAAGGCGGTGCAGCGCCACAGGCCCGGATGGCACCAGCGGGGCGCCCTCGGTCAATGCCCGGGCAACCGCTTCCGGCTTGGGGGGCAGCGCTCCAAAAAGTGTCCCGGACTCCGGGTAGTAATAGAGCCCATGGCCAATACGCCGGATGCTGCCCTTCTGCGCGAGGCGACCAAGTGTGCGCTCCACGGTGCCAGGCTCCGCCCCCAGCCCGTGAAAGCGCGAGGCCGTAAAGACCGACCCGGGGCCGGACTTGAGGATTTCGCTCCTGATTTGCTCTGCTGCTGTACGCTCAATCATGATGAATATGCCATATTTATATATAAACCAGACATACTGTCCGCTTTTCTGTCTATTTTATCAATATTGCATGCAGCATCACAGGAGATCCCATAAAACAGTAGTCTTGCTACAGTGATAAATTTAGTTGACGAGGTGGATGCTGCCCATCATTATCGGGTTGTAGCTCGCCTATTGCAGAAGATTTGGCAGGGAAAAGATAAGAGGTGCTTGGTGCTCACGCAGATCGCAGACATCGCCGAAGTTCGCACAGGCTACACCTTCCGGGCGCCCCGTGAAGGCGCCGCCGGGGCACCCGTGCACGCGGTACAAATCGGCGACCTGCGGGACGTGACCGTGGTGCAACCGCGCAACCTGCCGCTCGCCCAATGGGAAGGCGCCGGCGAAATGCCGGCACTCAAGGAGGGAGAGGTGCTGCTGGCCGCCAAGGGCAACCACAATCGCTCTGCATTGTTCGATGGCCCGCACTCCGGCCATCCGGTAGTCCCCTCCAGCCAGTTCCTGATCCTGACGGTGAAGGGCGCGGCCCAAGTGCTGCCGGCTTATCTTTGCTGGGTGTTGAACTACCCGCCCACCCAGAAACTGATAGCGGAGCATCGGCGCGGCACCAGTATCGCATCCATCTCCAAGGCGGCGCTGCTACAGGTGCCGGTGCCGGTGCCGGCGCCGGGCGTGCAAGAACAGATCCTCCGCCTGCAGCACCTGTGGGACGAAGAACGGGCGCTCTACGCCGCCTTGGCACAGAACAGAGAGACCATGCTGGCCGGCATGTTCAGCAAATTGATCCACGGAGAGTCAGAGAATGAGTGACAAGATCAACCAGGACAGCATCAACAAGGCCCTGTGGAATGCCTGCGATACCTTTCGTGGCACCATCAGCGCCGATACCTACAAGGACTTCATTCTCACCATGCTGTTCCTCAAGTACATCTCGGATGTCTGGCAAGATCACTATGACGGCTACAAGGCCCAGTACGACAACGAGCCGGAACTGATCGAAGAGATGATGAAGAACGAGCGCTTCGTGCTGCCGAAAGACGCCTCCTTCTACTCCCTGTATGAGCGCCGCCACGAGCCCGGCAACGGCGAGCGCATTGACCAGGCCCTGCATGCCATCGAAGAGGCCAACGGCACCAAGCTGAAGGACGCCGGCAAAAGCGTGTTCCAGGACATCTCCTTCAACACCGACAAGCTCGGTGAAGAAAAGCAGAAGAACACCATCCTGCGCCACCTGCTGGAAGACTTCGCCAAGCCCGAGCTGAACCTCAAGCCCAGCCGCGTCGGCACATTGGACGTAATCGGCAACGGCTACGAATACCTGATCAAGAACTTCGCGGCCAGCGGCGGCCAGAAGGCTGGCGAATTCTATACCCCGCCAGAAGTCAGCAACCTGATTGCCGAGCTGCTCGACCCGCAACCGGGCGACACCATCTGTGACCCGGCTTGTGGCTCTGCCTCGCTGCTGATGAAGTGCGGCAGCAAGGTGCGGAACAACCACAACAGCAAAAGCTATGCGTTGTACGGCCAGGAAGCCATCGGCTCCACCTGGTCGCTGGCCAAGATGAATATGTTTCTGCACGGGGAGGACAACCACAAGATCGAATGGGGCGACACCATCCGCAACCCCAAGCTGCTGGACAAGAACGGCAACCTGATGCTGTTCGATATTGTGACCGCCAACCCGCCGTTCAGCCTGGACAAGTGGGGCCATGACGAAGCCGAGCACGACAAGTTCAGCCGTTTCCGCCGTGGCGTGCCGCCGAAAACGAAAGGTGACTACGCCTTTATTCTGCACATGATCGAAACCCTGAAGCCGAAAAGCGGACGCATGGGCGTTGTAGTGCCCCATGGTGTGCTGTTCCGGGGCTCCAGCGAAGGCAAGATTCGCCAGCAGCTGATTGAGGAGAACCTGCTTGATGCCGTTATCGGTCTGCCGGAAAAGCTGTTTTACGGCACCGGCATTCCTGCAGCCATCCTGATCTTCAAGAAAGCCAAGAGCGACGACAAGGTGTTGTTTATCGATGCCAGTCGCGAATTCAAAGCCGGGAAAAACCAGAACCTGCTGGCCGATGAAAACATTCTCAAGATCATTGAAACCTATCGTGCGCGTGAGAATGTCGATAAATATGCTTACCTTGCCAGCCTCGATGAGATCAAGGAGAACGACTACAACCTGAATATACCGCGCTATGTCGATACCTTTGAAGAGGAAGAGGAGATCGACATGATGGCCGTGCGCACCGAGCGCGAGAAGCTGAAGGCCCAGCTTGCCGAGCTCGAATCCGAGATGGCTAAGTACTTGGAGGAGCTGGGTTATGGTGCGTGATGCCCGCTATTCGCAACTTGAGCTTATGCAGGCACGGGTAAAGTTTGTGCCTGATGGTTGGGTCTTTGATTATGTCGGAAAAGCGTTTCATATCAGAAATAACCTGAGAAAACCGATTAGCGAGGACGAGAGAGAGAAGAATCCTGGGGAGCATCCATATTACGGCCCTACAAAAATTCAAGGCTATATAGATACTTTTCAACAAGACGGAAGCTACGCACTGATCGGAGAAGATGGCGATCACTTCTTGAAACACGAGTCACAGTCCATGACGCAACTTGTTGATGGAAAATGCACTGTCAACAACCATGCTCATATTATTGAGGGTACTAAAAAGGCGTCTAGAGAATGGTTTTACTACTACTTTATGCATCGCGACATTTTTAGCTTTCTTAGTCGGCAAGGCGCTGGTAGATACAAACTCAATAAAGCCTCGCTTGAGAAAATACCGGTGCTTGTCCCCCCGATTCAAGAACAAAAGAAAATCGCCCAAATCCTCTCCACCTGGGACAAGGCCATCACCACCACCGAACAGTTGCTCGCAAACAGCCAGCAGCAGAAAAAAGCCCTGATGCAACAACTGCTCACCGGCAAAAAACGCCTGCTGGATAAGAATGGGGTTGGGTTTAGTGGGGATTGGGAAGCTTCCAAGCTTTCCAAGCTATTCGACCGAGTAACAACAAAGAACAATGGGCAAAGCAATAACGTCGTTACTATTTCAGGGCAGCATGGCTTGATTAGACAGGAGGACTTTTTTAAAAAAACTGTCGCATCTGAAACACTTGATGGTTACTTCCTTCTAAAGCAAGGGCAGTTTGCATACAACAAGAGCTATTCAAATGGCTATCCGATGGGCGCAATCAAAAGATTGAATCGCTATGCAGACGGCGTGGTTACCACGCTCTATATTTGCTTTGAAATATCAGATGAAACTAAAGCGGATATTGATTATTGGGAGCACTACTTTGAATCTGGGTTGCTCAATCAAGGGTTATCTCAAATTGCCCATGAGGGTGGTCGTGCACATGGCTTGCTTAATGTAAAACCCTCAGATTTCTTCTCACTGAAAGTGCCTGTCCCAATCTTGGAAGAGCAAAAAAAAATAGCCACTGTGCTTTCCTCTGCCGAGCAGGAAATCATTGCCCTACAAAAAAAGCTCGACGCGCTAAGGAGAGAGAAGAAGGCGCTGATGCAGCAGTTGTTGACTGGTAAGCGACGAGTTTTGGTGAGCTAGGGGGCTGCGCGTGGAGCTAACAAAGGACGTTGCATATCAAGCGATTGCTGAGTTTTTTACAGACAAGCCGTTTGTATTATTTGGAACAGGCACTTCATGTGCACTTGACCTGAATTTTGGGATGCCAGCTCTTGAGCGTTACCTTCGGGCCGAGCTTGCTCATGGAATGACCGAAGAACAAGCACAGCAATGGCAGCAAGTTGTCTCTGCTCTCGATGCCGATACTCATGATTTTGAATCCGCAATGGACTTCATCAAGGATGAGGCCCTGACCAATCGAATAGTCGAACTTGCTGCCGGTTTTGTCGCAAACCACGATAACGCTTACGCTCATTCAATCATGTCTGGCTCACGCGATTGGCCCGCTGGCTCACTATTGAAAAAGCTGGTTGAAGCTTTGCCGCAGGCCGATAAACAACTTCACCTCGCTACGCCAAATTACGATTTATTGGCTGAATACGCCTTAGTCCGGCACAAGATTCCCTACATTACCGGGTTTCACGGCGGGCTCCTTCGGCGCTACGACTGGAGTGAGGCGAAAAAGTCAGTTCAATCTATTCAGAAAGGTCTTGGTAAGGCAAGGCCGCCATTAAGAGTTGTTGAATGCAAGCATGTCCGACTACACAAGCCGCACGGTTCGTTAAATACATTTGAATGGGAGGCTCAGCTTGTTGAATGTAACAGCTGGATACTCAACAAACCTGACGGCGTTGTGCGGGCCGTTATTACTCCTGGCACGGCCAAATATCAAAGATTACACAAGGACAGAGCGCAGTTAGCTGAGTACGACGCGGCTGTAGGAAACCATACTAGCTTTTTATTTT
Source organism: Alcanivorax sp. (assembly GCA_013823245.1). Classification (GTDB taxonomy): domain Bacteria; phylum Pseudomonadota; class Gammaproteobacteria; order Pseudomonadales; family Alcanivoracaceae; genus Isoalcanivorax. The sequence goes on along the minus strand of PNLU01000012.1, from coordinate 37,405 downwards.
TGGGGTTTGGCTTCAACGATTCCCAGCTTGTTAACAACGCGTTTAGGCAAAAGCTTGAGCAAGACCATTGCCGTGCATTGGTAATTACTCGGGATTCAAACGCAAGAATTGAAGAGTGGCTACGTAAATGTCCGAATATGTGGCTTATCTGCAAACAGACTGACTCAGACAAAAGCAGAATCTACAACTCAAAGTTTAATAACTGGCTACATGTAGATGACAAGGAACTATGGCGTTTTGACGCTTTCACCAAGGAATTTTTAGGAGGGTAACATGGCGCTTTTTACTTTCAATGATGACAGCTACACACTTGGCAACATCCGTGAAGTTGACACCCGAAAAATAACCATTCTGGTAAATAGTGACAAGGATCTACGTAAAGCCAGAGTTGGACAGCTTATAACCGTGCAACTTAGCGGTGCAACTGAATGCTGGTTGATTGGCATGATTGATAAAGTCATCAAAGCGGTAGTCACTCAGCCACTTACTCTGGAAGCGCCTGAAGATGATGCTGACGAGATAGATGCCTTTGAAGATAGTGTAGTAAACACAGTCAAGATCACGTTGATGGGTGCAGCCCGCTGGGATGCAGTTGTCCAAAAATACAAGTTTTCACGTTCGCTTGATCACGTCCCTGAAATCGACTCAACCTGTTACGTACTTAAAGACGCTCACCTAGAAGAGTTCATGCGTGTGATTTCTGAATGTGGCGATGGAGAGCATTCACTGGAGTTGGGCTCTTATAAGCTTAATGAAAACGCACGCGCTTATGTTGATGGGAATAAGTTGTTCCAACGACATGCCGCTTTACTTGGTAGTACCGGCTCTGGTAAATCATGGACAGTAGCCTCTATTCTGGAAAGAAGTTCAAAACTACCATCTTCAAATCTTGTTGTATTCGACCTGCATGGTGAGTACAAGGAACTTTCTTATGCCAAGCAATTGAGAGTGCCAGGGCCGGATGAGGTTGACGTAGATGACGAGTCACTGCTCTTTCTGCCGTACTGGTTACTCAACTCGGAAGAGATTCAGTCATTATTTGTCGACCGCAGCGAGTTCAGCGCACATAACCAAGTTGTGGTTGTGCAAGATGCAATTACAGGGCAAAAGAAAGAGTTCTTACAAGCGAATGGTCGAACCGATTTATTGCAGTCTTTTACTCTAGACAGTCCAATTCCATACTCCTTGGATGAGGTTATTGGGAAACTTAAATATCTAAACGAAGAAAAGGTTGAAGGGTCAAGAGGTCCTAAAAATGGCCCATTCAACGGTGAATTTTCTAGATTGTTAGTTCGCATGGCAAGTCGCTTGAACGACCGACGATACGGATTCTTATTCAATAGTCCAGATAAGTACAACCAATACGATTCGCTGAGCATGATTGCTGAGAAACTGATGGGTTTTGGAAAGCAGAAGAAAAGTATTAAAGTGATCGACTTCTCAGAGGTTCCTGCTGACATATTGCCAGTTATTATTGGCCTAGTTGCTCGAATTATTTATCAGGTTCAGTTCTGGACTGATCCGAACGGCCGCAGGCCAGTTGCGTTTGTCTGTGATGAAGCTCACTTATATCTGCCAAGAAAAGAGGGCAACCCAGTTGAACGTAGAGCGGTCGAAGCATTTGAGAAGATAGCCAAAGAAGGCAGGAAGTACGGCGTTGCACTCATGATTGTGAGCCAACGACCTTCAGATGTGAGCGCTACCATCCTCAGCCAGTGTAACAACATCATTTCATTGCGTTTAACAAATGCGGATGACCAAGCAACCGTTCGAAAATTACTGCCTGAAAGCCTGGAAAGCCTCTTGGAAGCATTGCCCATCATGGATGTAGGGGAGGCTATGGTTGTCGGTGACTCGGTACTTCTACCGAGTAGAATAAAAATTGATCCTCCTACTGAAAAGCCATTGAGTGCAACAATAGATTTCTGGTCTCGTTGGCAAGAAGACGTTACCAACGCTGATTTTGCATTAGCTGTAGAAAATATGCGGCGGCAAAACAGAACCAAGCCATAACCCAAGGCTGCGCCTCGGGTATCAGGGGTTAAAGAGAGATAACGAATGACACAGCACATACCCAAGTTTCAGGAGGAGTATAGCGCTAAGCTCCCCGCGCTGACCCTGCTCACCCATCTGGGCTGGTCATTCCTATCGCCTGAGAAAGCGCTGTCTGCCCGCAACGGCAAGGCCGATGAGGTCGTTCTGCGCCAGGTGCTGCGTAATGAGCTGAAGAAGCGCACCTTCACCTTTGCTGGCAAAGACTACCCGCTATCCGATAAGGCCATCGACAACCTGGTTGCCGAGGTCTGCAGCCCAGCCCTGAATGAGGGCTTACTCTCCGCCAACGAGAAGCTGTACAACCATCTGCTTTATGGTATCTCCGTTACCGAATTCGTCGATGGCAAGAAGGCTAATCCGACCGTCGCCCTGATCGATTGGCTCAACCCGGCCAATAACAGCTTTGTCTTCACTGAGGAGTTTACCGTTACCCGCTCGGGCGGCGTGGAGTCTCGTCGCCCGGATATCGTCTGCTTCGTGAATGGTATTCCGCTGGTAGTGATAGAGGCTAAACGCCCGGATAGCAATGCCAAAAAGGGTCCGACCATCGATGAAGGCATTTCACAAAGCCTGCGCAACCAGCGCCACGACGAGGTCCCATATTTGTTTGCCTATAGCCAGCTGCTGCTGTCCGTAAACGGCAATGAGGGGCGTTATGGCACCTGTGGCACACCGGCCAAGTTCTGGGCGGTCTGGCGCGAGGAGGACATCACTGATTCCGAGATGCATGCGATCAAGAATCGTAAGCTGAGTGAGGCACAGTTGGCTAACCTGTTTGGCCATCGCCCACCGTCGGATCGCGTCTGGTACGACAATCTGGTGGCCGCGGGTGATCTTGCTGTAACTGGTCAGGACAAGCTGCTGATCAGCCTGCTTACCCCGGCCCGCCTGCTGGAAATGACGCGCTTCTTTACCTTGTTTGATAAAAAGGCCGGCAAGATTGTCGCCCGCTATCAGCAGGTGTTTGGCATCAAGCGGTTGATTGATCGCATCAACACCCGGCGCCCCGATGGCGGCCGCGAGGGGGGCGTGATCTGGCATACCACCGGCTCCGGCAAGTCCTTCACCATGGTGTTTCTCAGCAAGGCTTTGATTCTGCACGAGAGCCTGAAGCAATGCCGAATCGTGGTGGTGACCGATCGGGTGGATCTGGAGACCCAGCTCAGCAATACCTTTACCTCCGGTGGTGAGCTGGCCGGCAAGAAAGACAAGCAGGCGGCGATGGCCACCTCCGGCACACGCCTGGCGGAGCAGATTGGCAAGGGCACGGAGCGGATCGTGTTTTCCTTGATCCAGAAGTTCAACACCGCCACCAAGCTGCCCGAGTGCGTGAACAGCAGTTCGGACATCATCGTCCTGATCGACGAGGGTCACCGCAGCCAGGGCGGCGAGAACCATATTCGCATGAAGCAGGCGCTGCCCAATGCCGCCTTTGTTGCCTTTACGGGTACGCCGTTGCTCAAGGACGACAAGACCACCAACAAGTTTGGCCCCATCGTTCATGCCTACACCATGCAACGCGCCGTCGAAGACCGCGCCGTCACCCCGCTGCTCTATGAAGAACGCATTCCCGACCTGGATGTGAACGAGCGCGCCATCGACAGTTGGTTCGACCGCATTACCGAGGGGTTGTCGGATGAGCAGAGAACCGACCTCAAGCGAAAATTCGCCCGCAAGGGGCAGGTGTACGGTGCCGATGACCGCATCCGCCTGATCGCGCTGGATATCGCTAATCACTTCGCCAAAAACATTGATGATGGGCTGAAGGGTCAGCTGGCCTCTGACAGCAAGGCCTCTGCCATCAAGTACAAGAAGTATCTGGATGAGGCGGGGCTGTTCGAATCTGCCGTGGTGATGAGTCCACCGGACACCCGCGAGGGCAATACGGCTGTTGATGAGTCCGCAATACCCGAAGTCACCAAGTGGTGGAAGGACAATGTCGGCAGTCACGACGAGCGGGATTACACCAAACATCTGATTGAGCGCTTCGACAAGGATGACTCACTGAAGATGCTGATTGTGGTAGACAAGCTGCTCACCGGCTTCGACGAGCCGAAGAATACGGTTCTGTATATCGACAAGCCCCTCAAGGAGCACAGCCTGATCCAGGCTATTGCCCGAGTGAACCGTCTTCACCCGAAGAAGAGGTTCGGTTTGCTGATCGACTATCGCGGCATTCTGGCCGAGCTGGATACCACCATCCAGAAATATCAGGATCTGGCCTCGCGCACCCAGGGCGGCTACGACATTAACGATATTGCCGGGCTCTACAATCAGATGAGCACCGAGTACAAGCGCCTGCCGCAACTGTACAAGCAGCTGTGGGCCATCTTCGCCAACGTGAAGAACAAGAACGATATCGAACAGCTGCGCCAGGTGCTAGTGCCGCGCATGGTCGAGCAGGAGCCTTCAGCGCCGGGAGAAAGTGGGGAGCTGGTGGATAGTCACCTGAAAGTCCGTGAAGACTTCTACGAGGCCCTGACGGCCTTCGCCAGCTGCCTGAAGGTGGCCCTGCAGTCCGCCACCTTCTTTGAAGACAAGAGCTTTAGCGATGAAGATCGCCGTCACTATAAGGAGACTGTCAAACAGTTTTCCAGCCTGCGCCAACTGGTGCAGCAAGATGCCAGCGAACGGGTCGATTACGACGAATATGCCGAACAGGTGAACAAGCTGCTCGACAAGCATGTGGTTGGCGTTGAGGTGAAGGAGCCGAGCGGTGTCTTCGAGGTGGGCAAGATGGGCCAGCAGGACAAGCCCGAGGAATGGAGTGAGGATAAAGTCCGCAACGAAACCGACATCATCAAGACCCGCGTCACCCGAATGATCGAGCAAGAACTTCGTGACGACCCTTATGCGCAGGAGGCGTTCTCCAAACTGCTGCGTCTGGCCATTGAAGAAGCCGAGAAGCTGTTCGACCACCCGCTCAAGCAATATATGCTGTTCCGCGAGTTCGAGGGCAAGGTCGAAGCCCGCAAGCTTGACGAGATCCCCGATGCCTTCGCCGGCAACCGTCACGCCCAGGCGTACTTCGGCATTATGAAGAAAGTGCTGCCGGAGGCCTTCCAGATTCAGGATCAACAGGTGCAGGACAAGTGGGTGCGGCTGTCCTTCATGATGGATGAGCTGGTCGAGCAGTCGGTGAAGGAGAACTCCATCAATCCGCAGAACATCGAAGCGAGCATCCGCAAGGGTCTGATGCCTGTCATGTTCAAGGAGTGCAAAGCGGTCGGTGCCGGCATGGATCAAGCCCGCAAGATTGTTGAGTGGGTGGTGCAGGTGACCCGGGTTGGCCTGAGCGCCGGGGTGGTATGAGCGCGCTTACCATCGCGGGTACCCGCACCGGCAGCTTCAACTACTCGGGTGAGCGTATCCCGTTCGAGCGGTTGCCAAGGGCGGGTGCCACCGCACGAGTCCTGATCAAGGTGCTTCCGGGCGGCCGGGTTCAGGTGCTGGCACCGGAGGGCGCCAGCGACGAGGAGGTGATCCGGGCCCTGGTAAAACGAGCCCGCTGGATCTACACCCGGCGCCGCGAGTTCCTCAAGCTCCAGGAGCACGTTAAGCCGCGCCGCTATATCAGTGGCGAAAGCCATTTCTATCTGGGCAAGCGCTACCTACTCAAAGTCATGGTTGATCTGGACATGCCCGCGGCCGTGCGGATGTTCAGAGGGCGACTGGAAGTCACCGTTCGCCAGCGCAAGCCAGAGGCAGTGAAAGCTGCCCTGGATGCCTGGTACCGGCTGCGAGCCCGCGAAGTCTTCCATGCCAGGCTGGAGAAAGCCCTGCCGCAGGCGCTGTGGGTCACTGAACAACCCCGCCTGCGTGTCCTGGCCATGAAAACCCAATGGGGCAATTGCTCCGCCAATGGGCTGCTGACCCTGAATACGGCCTTGATCAAGGCGCCGGGGGATTGCATCGACTATGTGATCCTGCATGAGCTTTGCCATCTGGCTGAGCACAGTCATAGCAAGCGTTTCTATGCTCTGCTGGATGCCACTTGTCCGGGGTGGCAGGCGAAGAAGGCGAGGCTGGATGGGATGGCGGAGATGTTGCTGGCTTAGGTCGTGGCGCGAGAGATTAGCGGCCTGATAGTGCAGCGCACAGGAGTGGGTAAGCTATTAGTTCGCGGCAGCCTGAACATGGCGCGGCCGAAGTAATTGGTGGGCCCACCTGGACTCGAACCAGGGACCAAGGGATTATGAGTCCCCTGCTCTAACCAACTGAGCTATAGGCCCGGAAAGCATGAAAGCTGTGGAAAGGCTGAACGCGCCAGCCGCTGAATAATGCAGCGGCTGGCGGTGTCTTTCAAGGGCGAATCAGCCATCCCCGTCCAGGAAGCTGCGCAGGTGTTCGCTGCGCGACGGGTGGCGCAGTTTGCGCAGGGCCTTGGCTTCGATCTGACGAATCCGTTCGCGGGTCACGTCGAACTGCTTGCCGACTTCTTCCAGCGTGTGATCCGTGTTCATGTCGATACCGAAGCGCATGCGCAGCACTTTGGCTTCGCGGGCGGTCAGGTTGGCCAGGACTTCGCGAGTGGCTTCTTCCAGGCCCAGCATGGTGGCGGAATCCACCGGCGATTCGATGTTGGCGTCTTCGATAAAATCGCCCAGGCTCGAATCTTCGTCGTCGCCGATGGGCGTCTCCATGGAGATCGGTTCCTTGGCGATCTTCAGCACCTTGCGCACCTTGTCTTCCGGCATTTCCAGGCGTACGCCCAGTTCTTCCGGTGTCGGTTCGCGGCCCATTTCCTGCAACATCTGGCGTTGTACCCGGTTGATCTTGTTGATCGTTTCGATCATGTGCACCGGGATACGGATGGTGCGCGCCTGGTCAGCGATGGAGCGGGTAATGGCCTGGCGAATCCACCAGGTGGCGTAGGTGGAGAACTTGTAACCACGGCGGTATTCGAACTTGTCCACGGCTTTCATCAGGCCGATGTTGCCTTCCTGAATCAGGTCGAGGAACTGCAGGCCGCGGTTGGTGTATTTCTTGGCAATGGAAATCACCAGACGCAGGTTGGCCTCGACCATTTCTTTCTTGGCGCGGCGGGCCTTGGCTTCGCCGATGGAAACGCGGCGATTGATTTCCTTGATGTCGGCAACGGGGATGCCGCAGGTTTCTTCGAGTTGCTGGATGCGCTTCTGGGTGCGGATGATGTCATCTTTCACCGCGCCGAAGCGGTCTGCGTCCAGCTTCACTTTCTTGCTGCGCAGCATCTTGTCGCACCAGTCCACGGCGGTTTCGTTGCCGGGGAAGTTCTTGATGAACTCCTTGCGCTCCATACCGCCGCGGCGGATGGCCAGGGCCATGATCTCGCGCTCGTGGCGGCGGATCTGGTCCAGGGTGTCGCGCACCTGGCGCAGCAGTTCGTCATAAATGCGCGGCACCAGCTTGAACATGGTGAACTGTTCGGCCAGCGCTTCCAGGTTCTTGGCGCTGCTGGCGTGGTCGCGGCCGTTGCGCTTCAGGGAGCGAACGGTCTTGTCGAGCTGGGCGCGCAGCTCGTTGAAGCGCTCGGCGGCCAGTACCGGATCGATGCTGCCATCGTCTTCACTGTCGTCGTCGCTGTTGTCATCGTCGTCGCTGTCGTCGTCGGCTTTCTCGCCTTTCTCGGCCTTGTCGTCCTTGCGCGAGGCGAATTGCGGCTCGGCCGGAGCGGCCGGGGCGGCGGCGCCATCGTCATTGGGGTCGAGATAACCGGCGATGATGTCGGAGATGCGGCGCTCTTCCGCCTGCACCTTGTCGAATTCGGCAATTACGGTTTCCACGGTGCCGGGCCAGTGGGCCATGGCGTGCAGTACTTCGCGGATGCCTTCTTCGATGCGCTTGGCGATTTCGATTTCGCCTTCGCGGGTCAGCAGCTCCACGGTGCCCATTTCGCGCATATACATGCGCACGGGATCGGTGGTGCGGCCGGGTTCGGATTCCACAGACGCCAGCACGGCAGCGGCTTCTTCAGCAGCGACTTCGTCGGTGCTTTCCGCGTTGTCGTCCATCATCAGCTGTTCGGCGTCAGACGCCTTCTCAACCACATGGATACCCATGTCGTTGATCATCTGGACGATGTCTTCCACCTGGTCGGTGTCAGTGATCGATTCCGGCAGATGGTCATTCACTTCGGCGTAGGTCAGGTAACCCTGCTCTTTGCCCAGAGCGATCAGCTGTTTCAGCTGGGACTGCTGCTGCTCTTTCTGCGACGTCATGGTGCGGCCCGTGGTTGGAGTTGCAAACGGCGGATTATACTGGAAGCCCCTTGCCGTGCCTACATGGCCGACAGCGGGGCGCCTGATCAATATGTGTCCATCTTTTGGTATTTCAAGGTGTTGCGCGTGAAAGCGGCAGGGCTACTGCAGCGGGGCCGACAGGCTCAGCCGGGCATCACTCAGGGCCCGGTGCAGGCTCATCAGCCGGTGGGCGTCGGGTTTCTGCTGCCGGGTTTCCTGCTGGATCGCCTGCTCCAGGCGGTGGACCTCCAGCTGTTTCACGGCGTCACGCCAGTAGCGCCCGGCGGTGGCCTCGTCCATGGGGGTGCGCAGGGTCTCGCGCAGCAGCCGGGTCAGCAATTCGCCCTGTTCCAGTGCCATCAGGCTGCCCAGCAAGGCCGCTGCGGGTTGCTCGGGGTGGTCACGGACCAGGGTGCCGACCTCGATCAGCAGGTCCATACCGGGCAATTCCAGTTCTTCCACGCCGTCAGGCAGCGGGTGCTCGCGAATCAGGGCCGGGGCGTTGAGCAGCATCACGGTCATCCGCTCGCCCAGGCTCAGGGTGCTGCCCCGCGGGCGGCGCGCCGGAGCAGGGCGGGCGGCCGGGGCAGGTGAGGCGGGCTCATCCCAGCCCGGGGGCGGTATGTCGGGCGGTGGTGCATAGCCGTCTTCGGGGTAGCCCGCTTCCTCGCCGTACCCACCATAATGCTGCGGCGGTGGTGTCGCTGGCGCCCTGGCTGCGCGCTGCGCCGGGGCGGGGTGGGGCGCGGGGGCGGGCCGTTGAGCTGCGGGAGCGGGTGTCAGGCGCTCCAGTTCGTCCTCGGTCAGTCGGGTGCGCTCGGCCAGTTCCCGGCGCAGCAGGCTGCGATAGAAGTCGCCCTTCACCTTGCCGATGAACGGCAGGGCCAGCCGGGCCAGTCGGGCGCGACCGTCCACGGTGCGCACATCCAGCCCTTCTTCCAGGTGGCGGAACAGGAATTCGGACAGTGAGGGGGCTTCGGCCGCCATCGCCAGCAGGGTTTCGCGGCCTTGCTGGCGCACCAGGGTGTCCGGGTCTTCGCCGTCGGGCAGGAACAGGAAGCGTGCCTGTTTGCCGTCTTCCAGCGTGGCCAGGGCGGATTCCAGTGCGCGCCAGGCGGCGCGGCGGCCGGCGTCATCGCCGTCGAAGCAGAACACGACTTCGTCCACCTGACGGAACAGTTTCTGGGCATGGTCTTCGGTGGTGGCTGTGCCCAGCGTGGCCACGGCGTTGGCCACGCCATGCTGGGCCAGGGCGATCACGTCCATGTAGCCTTCCACCACAAATAACTGGGGTGACTTGTCGCGGCTCTGGCGCCACTCCCACAGGCCGTACAGTTCGCGGCCCTTGTGGAATACCGGGGTTTCCGGGGAGTTCAGGTATTTGGGCTTGCTGTCGCCGAGCACGCGACCGCCGAAGCCGAGGGTGCGGCCCCGGCTGTCGCGGATCGGGAACATGATGCGGTCGCGGAACTTGTCGTAGGTGCGGCCGGTGTCTTCGCGGCGCACCAGCAAGCCGGCCTCCAGGGCCAGGGCCAGGCCGCGTTCGTCCAGGGACAGGCCGCTGATCAGGTTGTCGAAGCCGGGCGGGGCAAAGCCGATACCGAAGCGGGCGGCGATTTCGCCACTGAGGCCCCGGCCCTTCAGGTACTTTACGGCGCTCTGGCGCTCGGGGGCGTTCTTGAGTTGCTGGCGATAGAACCGGTCTGCGCGTGCCAGCAGGTCGTAAAGGGTCTGCACATGGTCCTTGCGGGCGCGGTCGTCGGCGCTTTCCGGGCGTTCCCGGGGCACCTCCACGCCAGCACGGTCGGCCAGCTGCTTCACCGCCTCGGGAAAGCTCAGGTGCTCGTATTCCATCAGAAAGCCGACGGCGTTGCCTTTGGCGCCACAGCCGAAGCAGTAATAGAACTGCTTGTCCGGCGCCACGGTGAACGATGGGGTTTTTTCGTTATGGAACGGGCAGCAGGCGCTGTAGTTGCGGCCGGTCTTTTTCAGCGGCACACGCGCATCGATCACCTCCACCAGGTCGGTGCGGGCGAGCAGATCCTGAATGAAGGAATCCGGGATACGGGACATGGCGCGTGGCTGCACTTCGTTGGGCTAAAGACATGGTCAGGGAAGAGAGTGTAGCGTGGCCGGGGCGGCCGGGGGAAACGGTGTTCGGGGTCGCCGACGGATCAGGCGGTCAGGCGTGCCTTGATGCGACCGCTCACGGCGCCCATGTCGGCGCGGCCCTGCATCTGCGGCTTGAGCAGGCCCATGACCTTGCCCATATCCTGCATGCCCGCTGCGCCGGTTTCGGCGATGGCCTGGCTGATCAGGGCATCGATCTCGTCGTCGCTCAGGGGTTGGGGCAGGAAGTCGCGCAGCACCTCGATTTCGGCCAGCTCGGTATCTGCCAGATCCTGACGTCCCGCGTCGGTATATTGCCGGGCGGCGTCCTGGCGCTGCTTGACCTGCTTGTCGAGGATGGCGAGCACGCGGGCATCATCCAGCTCGGCGCGCTCGTCGACTTCCACCTGCTTGAGCGCCGCCAGGGCCATACGAATAACGCCCAGACGGGCGCTATCCTTGGCGCGCATGGCGTCTTTCATGGCGTCCGTCAGGCGGGCCTTGATCTCGCTCATGGCAGGGTGTCCGAAGACCGGATCAGTACAGACGCTTGCGGTGCAGCTGCTCGCGGGACACCTTCTTCAGGTGACGCTTCACAGCAGCGGCGCGCTTGCGCTTGCGCTCCTGGGTCGGCTTCTCGTAGAACTCGCGGCGGCGTACTTCAGCCAGAACACCGGCTTTCTCGCAGGAGCGCTTGAAGCGACGCAGGGCGACGTCAAACGGTTCGCCTTCCTTAACTCGTACTTGCGGCATGCACTTGTCACCTTTAACTGAAGTCAATCGCGGGTGCCGTCCCGGTCGAGCGGGGTCCGGACACTGCGGAGCGCGGCATTCTACCGGAGCCTGATGGATTTGCAAACATTTGCTCGATATCATGCCCGCGCCGGATGGCCCCCACCGAATCGAGAGGAAACATGCGCGTTCTGGGTATCGAGACCAGCTGTGACGAAACCGGAGTAGCCCTGTACGACACCGAACAGGGCCTGCTGGCGGACGCCCTGTACAGCCAGGTCGGCATGCACGCCGAGTTTGGCGGTGTGGTGCCGGAGCTGGCCAGTCGCGACCATGTGCGGCGCCTGCTGCCGCTGTTGCGCCAGGTGCTGGCGCAGGGCGACACCGCGCCGGAGGCGCTGGACGGGATCGCCTATACCGCGGGGCCCGGCCTGGCCGGGGCCCTGCTGGTGGGGGCGGCCACCGCCCGCTCGCTGGCATTTGCCTGGGATATCCCGGCGCTGGCGGTCCATCATATGGAAGGCCACCTGCTGGCACCGCTGCTGGAGGCCGACCCGCCGGCGTTTCCGTTCGTGGCCCTGCTGGTGAGCGGCGGCCACACTATGTTGCTGGATGCGCGCGGGCTGGGTGACTACCACCTGCTGGGCGAGTCGGTGGACGACGCGGCGGGCGAAGCGTTCGACAAGGCGGCCAAGATGATGGGGCTGGGTTACCCGGGCGGGCCGCGCATCAGTGCGCTGGCGCAGCAGGGGAATCCGGATCGCTTCAGGTTCCCACGGCCGATGACCGACCGGCCGGGCATGGACTTCAGCTTTTCCGGCCTCAAGACCTACTGCCTGAACACCATTGCCGCCTGCGGCGGGGCCGACGCGTTGTCGGAACAGGATCGCGCTGATATTGCCCGTGCTTTCGAGACGGCGGTCGTGGAAACGCTGGTGATCAAATGCCGCCGGGCCATGGAGGCCACCGGGCACGGTACGCTGGTGATGGCCGGGGGGGTGTCTGCCAATACACGCCTGCGCGCGCGGCTGGATGAGGCTCTGGGCGCCAAGGGCGTGCGCGTCTGCTATCCGCGCCAGGCCCTGTGCACGGACAACGGTGCCATGATTGCCTTTGCGGGGGCGCTGCGGCTGGCGGCGGGGGAGCGTCAGGACGGTCTGGGCATCAGCGTCCGGGCCCGCTGGCCACTCATGGAACTGGCGCCGATCAGCGCTTCCTGAACCCCAGTTCCTTACCCGTCAGCAGATTGCGAATGTTGGTGTGATGCCGCGCCAGCAACAGGGCCGTGAGCAGCAGCATCGGCCAGAGCGCCGCAGGCAGCCACACGTAAACAGCGACAGGCATGGCGATAAACGCCAGCATCGAGGCCATCGATGATACCCGGAACAGCCCGAACACCAGCAGCCATACGGCGCCGGTGACCAGCCCGCTGGGCCAGTGCAGGGCGGAGATCAGACCGAAGGCGGTGGCCACCCCCTTGCCACCCCGGAACTGGAAAAACACCGGAAACAGGTGGCCGAGAAAGGCGCAGAAGCCGGCGAGGGCGGCCACGGCGTGCCCCTGGTTCAGCAGCAGCGCCAGCGCCACCGGAATCACCCCTTTCAGGACATCCCCGGCCAGGGTCATGGCGGCAGCGGGTTTGCCGGCGATGCGCAGCACATTGGTGGCACCCGGGTTGCTGGAGCCTTCCGTGCGCGGATCCGGATAACCGAGGGCGCGACAGATCAGGATGGCGCTGGAGACCGAACCGAGCAGGTAGCCGCCCAGGCAGAGCAGGAAAACCAGCCACCAGGCGTGTTGCAAGCTGTTGATATCCAAGTGTGCCGATCCTCTGCAATGCGTCCGTTCCTGTGAGCGCATCGGATGCTGACGCGCTCTTCGCCAGGGCGCCAGTATAACCGCAGGGCGTGAATCAATACGCAAAACACTTTAACCTTGCGCGTCCGGCACCCTGCTCTGGCGCCGCCGGTGTGCAAGATTCGCACGATTGCATGGGGATTGGAAATGGACATCGTCTACATACGCGACCTGAAAGTGGACACCGTGATCGGCATCTTCGATTGGGAGCGTCGTATCCGCCAGACCGTCAGCCTGGATCTGGAAATGGCAGCGGATATCCGCCGTGGCGCCGCCACCGACAGCATTGAGGATGCGCTGGATTACAAGGCGGTGGGCAAGCGCCTGATCGCGTTTATCCAGGCGTCCGAATTCCAGTTGGTGGAAACCCTGAGCGAGCGTTGCGCACAGATTGTTATTGAGGAGTTCGGGGTGCCCTGGTGTCGCTTGCGGCTGTCCAAGCCCGGTGCCCTGCGCGGCGCGCAGGATGTCGGCGTGATTATCGAGCGAGGTGAACGTCCCTGATGCAGGTGTTTCTGAGTCTCGGGTCCAATATCGACCGCGAGCATAATATCCGCTCCGGCCTGGATGCTCTGGCGGCGGCCTTTGGCCAGGTCGCTATCAGCCCGGTGTATGAAAGTGAAGCGGTGGGGTTTGATGGCGATGCCTTCCTGAATCTCGTCGCCGAGATCGAGACAGACCTGCCGGTGGGCGAACTGGCCGCGCAGTTGCGTGAGATCGAGGCGGCCCATGGGCGGGTGCGGGGTGAAAAGAAATTTTCCAGCCGGACGCTGGATATTGATGTGCTGACCTACGGCGACAAAGTGGGTGACATTGATGGCGTGGAACTGCCCCGCGATGAAATCCTCAAGCACGCTTTTGTGCTCAAGCCGCTTGCGGATCTGGCGCCGCAGGCAAAACATCCGCAGCAACAGGTCAGTTATGCGGACCTGCTGGCGGCCACGGATTTCAGCCGCCAGAAATTGTGGACGGTGCCGTTTCGCTGGCCAGGCTGACGCCTCAGCCTTCAGCCACCTTGCTTCAACCGCCTTGAAAGGCCAGTGAGCGGCCGCCGTCCACGGCCAGAATCTGCCCGGTCACAAAAGGCGCATCCAGCGCCAGCCAGGCGACAGCGCCAGCAATGTCCTGCGGCGAACCGCAGCGCCCCAAAGGGGTGGCGGCGAGAATATCCTGCTGATTACCCTGGCCACCCTCCGGCCACAGGATCGGGCCGGGTGACACCCCGTTGATACGCACCTCGGGCCCCATTTCCCGGGCCAGGCTGCGGGTCATGCTGGCCAGTGCGGCCTTCGCCATGCAATAGAGGCTGTGGTCAGCCAACGGCTTTTCCGCATAGACATCCACCAGATTGACCACGCTGCCGCGGTGCTTGCGCAGGCTGGGTGCCAGGGCCTGTACCAGCAGGAAGGGCGCCCGCACATTGGAGTGCATCAGGGCATCCCAGTCGTCATCGCTGGCCTGGCTCAGCGGGGTCGGGTAGAAGCTGGAAGCGTTGTTGACCAGCACATCGATACCGCCCCACTGGGCCAGGGCCTCCTGGGCCAGACCGCGCACCGCGTCCGGCTGGTTCAGGTTGGCGTGCAGGACACGCGCGGAATCCGGTTGCAGCCGGTTCAGTTCGGCGGCCAGGGCTTCTGCTTCTTCCGCGCTGCGCCGACAGTGAATGATGACGTTCATGCCGCGCTGGTGCAGGGTGCGGGCGATGTCGGCGCCAATGCGTCGTGCTGCGCCGGTGATCAGTGCGACTTTTGCCATGTTCCCTGGTACTCCCTGATAGCCTGTATGCGAGCGCGCTCGATGGCATCGCCCAGTGCCTTGCCCTCGTAACCTCGTGTGCGCAAGGTGGCCACGTCCACCTGCCGGGCCGCTTCTGCAGCCCCCAGCAGGAAGCGATGCTGCGGGTAGTCGCGGTCGGCAAAACCGGTGCGGCCCCGCGCGTCGGCCTCGCAGGCACCGAGGAACAACGGCAGCCGTTCCGGTCGGCGCAACACATCAAACGCACGCAACAGTTTCCAGATGGTGGCGGGGCGCAGCGTGAGGGCCCGGTGCGCGTGGGTGTGCCAGCGCGCGGTCAGGGCGCCCAGTTCGCGCAGGGCCACCGGTACACGCAGCCGCTCTCCCAGCGCCAGGGCCAGACGCTCGCCCCGGGCCTCGTGGGCAATATGCTGTGGCCAGTTCGCCTCCGGGGTCTGGCCCTTGCCCAGATCATGCACCAGTACCGCATAGCGGGAGGCCAGCGGCAGCGCCAGGTCGGCAGCGGCTTTCAATGCCAGAAACTGATGGGTCAGCGTGTCGACTTCCGGGTGATGCGCCTCCGGTTGCGGTACGCCGCGCAGGCGAGCCAGTTCCGGGAACAGCGCCTGCAGGGCGCCGCACGCTTCCAGTACTTCAAAATAAACCTGCGGGTCAGCCTCCGTCAGTGCTTTTTCTGTTTCTTTCCACACCCGTTCTGCAGCCAGCGAGGCCAGTTCGCCCGAGGTTGCAAGCTGGCGCATCAGGGCCAGGGTGTCGGGGGCCACACGAAAACCGAGCCAGTGGTAACGGGCGGCAAAGCGGGCCACGCGCAGCACCCGCAGGGGGTCTTCGGCAAAGGCGGGGGAAACGTGGCGCAGCAGCCGGGCCTTCAGATCCTCACGGCCACCATAGGGGTCTTGCAACGGACCGCCGGGGCGCCGGGCCATGGCGTTGATGGTCAGATCGCGGCGGGCCAGGTCCTGTTCCAGTGTCACCGAGGGCGCCGCGTTGAAGTTGAAACCGTGGTAACCGTTGCCCACCTTGCGTTCGGTGCGCGCCAGCGCATATTCCTCTTTGCTGTGGGGATGCAGGAACACGGGGAAGTCCTGACCCACGGGGGTGTACCCGGCGGCATGCAACTGCTCCGGCGTGGCGCCCACCACCACCCAGTCCCGCTCCGTGACCGGCAGGCCAAGCAGTTGGTCGCGCACGGCGCCGCCAACCAGGTACACATCCAGGGGCAGGTCAAAATCCGTCATGAATCGCCATCAGGTGGTTGCACTGTGTGAGGTTGCTCCGCATTATGTTCGCATGATGAAGCTCACCGATACATTACTGATGCCGTTTGCCCTGCCGGGTTCCCCGGTGGCGATGGTGTGCATGGCGCTGCGAGCACGCGTATGGCGTGCGCGCTGGAGGCTGTGTGTCAGGTAGCTGAATCCATCAATACCAGAGCCGCAGCGTCGTCCCGACCCTGCGGCTTTTTTGTTTCTGGCGGGCGGGACATCACCAAAAAAGGACTGACGGATGTCGACCGCAATTGCCTACATCACCGTGGTGCTCGTCTGGGCCACCACGCCACTGGCCATCAACTGGAGCGCCGAGGCCGGCGCACCCATCGGCAGTGTCTGGCTGCGTATGCTGCTGGCCACGCTGGTGGGCATGTTGCTGCTGCGCGCGCTGGGCGGGCGCATGGTCTGGCATCGTCGCGCGCTGGGCAGTTATGCCGCAGCGGTCCCGGGGGTGTTTGGTGCCATGGGCCTGTCCTATGCCGCATCCCTGCATGTGCCCTCCGGGCTGATCTCGGTGATGTTCGGACTGGCGCCGCTGATTTCCGGCCTGATGATGCAGGCGTTGCCCGGTGGTGTGCGGCTGCGTCCCGGGCATTGGCTCGGTTGTCTGCTGGGGCTGGCCGGGCTGGCGCTGATCTTTCGTGACGCCCTGGTGCCGGGCTCCACGGCGCTGCAAGGGGTGCTGATGCTGCTGGGCGCGGTGATCTGTTTTTGCGGCAGCGGGTTGGCAGTACAGCGTGTCGCGGCCGGGCTGCCGCCGCTGACCCAGACACTGGGTGCGCTCAGTCTGAGCCTGCCCTGTTATGCGCTGCTGTGGCTGGTCAGCGATGAGCCATGGGTCGTGCCCTTGAGCCAGCGCGGGCTGTTTGCCGTGGTGTACCTGGCACTGTTCGGGTCGCTGCTGGGTTTCCTGTGCTATTTCCTGATCCTGTCGCGGCTGAGTGCGGCGACGGTGGCACTGGTGACCCTGATCACGCCTGTGCTGGCATTGATGCTCGGTATGTTCCTGAATAACGAACAACCCGGTGCCGGGGTGCTGGCGGGCGGCGGTCTGATCGTGGTGGCGCTGGCGGCGTATCTGTATGCCGACCGGGCATAGGGAACCTCTGAATAACCCCCTGTGCTCTCTGGCTTTCAGGCTGGGCCGCAATCAAGGCGTACTTTCGAAGGCATAGTGGTGCTATGTCGAGAAAGTACAACGCGGAGTGCGGCCCTGCCTGAAAGCCCCGGAGGGCGCGGCCTGAAGCGTACATCTGCCGCGTTGCGCCGCTTGGAAAGGGCTACGGCCATTCCCTGCGCGACACGCCTTGCATCTGCACGCTTCAGGCCACGCAGAGAGCGCAGGGGGTTATTCAGAGGTTCCCAAGGCTACCCGAAGCACTCACGTTCGTGATCGCTTTGGCCATTGTCCGGGCGGCGGGCGCCATGGTGTAGTGACGACCCCGTGGCCCGCGCCCTGATGCGGTGCCGACAGATCATGAAGGAGCCGCATCACATGAAGACACGTATTACCGAACTGCTGGGCATCCGCTACCCGATCGTACAAGGCGGCATGCAGAATGTCGGTTATGCCGAGCTGGCCGCTGCCGTGTCCAACGCGGGTGGGCTGGGTATCATTACTGGCCTGACCCAGCCGACGCCGGAAGACCTGGACAAGGAAATTCGCCGCTGCAAGGAGATGACCGACAAACCGTTCGGGGTCAACCTGACGATTCTGCCGACCATCAAGCCGGTGCCATACGAAGAATATGCGCGCGTGATCTGCGAGGCGGGTATCGGCGTGGTGGAAACGGCGGGGCGCAATCCCGAGCCCTTCATGCCGCTGTTTCAGCAATACGGCGTCAAGGTCGTGCACAAGTGCACGTCGGTGCGCCATGCGATCAAGGCGGAAAAGGTGGGTGTGGCGGCTGTCAGCGTGGACGGTTTCGAGTGCGCGGGCCATCCGGGGGAAGATGATATTCCGAACCTGGTGCTGCTGCCTGCGGCGGCCGCGAAGCTGAGTATTCCCATGCTGGCGTCCGGCGGCATCGGCACCGGCGCGCAGATGGCCGCTTGCCTGGCACTGGGAGCCGATGGCATCAATATGGGCACGCGCTTTCTGGCGACAAAGGAAGCGCCGGTGCACGAGAACATCAAGCAGGCGATTGTGGCGGCGTCGGAACTGGATACGGCGCTGATCTTCCGTCCGTTGCGCAACACCGCACGCGTCTACCGCAACAAGGTGGCGTCCCGCGTGAACGAGATCGAGCGCGAACAAGGCGCTCAGATGGAGTTCGGTCTGATCCAGGATATGGTGGCAGGCGCCAAGGGCAAAGTGGCACTGAGTGACGGCGATGTGGATTACGGCATCTGGACGTCGGGCATGGTCCAGGGCCTGATCAACGATATCCCGACCTGCGAAGCATTGATTGAAAACATCGTCAGTGAGTGCCGTCAGGTCATCCAGGAGCGCATGACCGCGCTGATGGGTTGATCTGGCAGTCCTCTATGACACATCTTCCGGGGGTGGCACCGAAATGCGTTCCACCACCCGGCCTTCCTCCACGCTGTCCAGATGCACATCGAATTGCCACAGGCGGTAAAGATGGCGCATGACGTCCTGCGCCCGGTCACGGGCCAGTGGGCGACGACTTTCGCGGATATGCTGCAAGGTCAGTGAGCGGTCGCCGCGCACGGCGGCTTCGTATATCTGAATATTCGGTTCGTGAATGCTCAGGTTGTATTGCTCGGACAGCAGCTGGCGCACCGTGTGGTAACCGGCGTCATCGTGAATGGCGCGGATTTCCAGGTGCGAATGGGTGTCGTCGTCCAGTACGGCAAACAGCTTCAAGTCACGAATGACACGCGGTGACAGGAACTGCTGGATAAAGCTTTCATCCTTGAAGCTCTGCATGGCGAACTTGAGGGTGGTCAGCCAGTCACTGCCCGCGATGTCCGGGAACCAGCGGCGGTCCTCGTCGGTGGGAGCCTCACAGATGCGCCGGATATCGCGAAACATGGCAAAGCCCAGCGCGTAGGGGTTGATGCCGTTATACCAGGGGCTGTCGAACGGAGGTTGATAGACCACCTGCGAGTGGCTTTGCAGGAACTCCAGCATGAAGCCCTCGGTCACCAGTCCCTCGTCATACATGCGGTGCAGCAGAGTGTAGTGCCAGAAGGTGGCCCAGCCCTCGTTCATGACCTTGGTCTGCCGTTGCGGGTAGAAGTACTGCGCCATTTTCCTGACGATGCGCACGATTTCACGCTGCCAGGATTCCAGCAAGGGGGCGTTCTTTTCGATGAAGTAGAGCAGGTTCTCCTGTGGTTCGGCCGGGTAGCGGCTGCTGGGCTGGCGGCGTTTGATGTCAGGCTGCATTTCGGGGAAGGTTTTCCACAGTTCGGACACCTGCTTTTGCAGCGTCTCTTCGCGCTCACGCTGACGCAGACGCTCGGTCTCGGCTGAAATCGGGTAAGGGCGTTTGTAGCGGTCGACGCCATAGTTCATCAGGGCATGGCAGGAATCCAGAATCTGCTCGACGGCTTCAACGCCATGGCGTTCCTCGCATTCGGCAATATAGCGCCGTGCGAACACCAGATAATCAATGATCGCCGAGGCGTCGGTCCAGGTGCGGAACAGATAGTTGCCCTTGAAGAATGAGTTGTGGCCATAACAGGCATGGGCAATCACCAGTGCCTGCATCGGCATGGTGTTCTCTTCCATCAGGTAGGCGATGCAGGGATTGGAGTTGATCACGATTTCGTAGGCCAGACCCATCTGGCCGCGCCGATACAGGTTCTCCACCTCAACGAACTGCTTGCCGAAAGACCAGTGGTTATAACCCACGGGCATACCCACGGAGGAATAGGCATCCATCATCTGTTCCGACGAGATCACCTCGATCTGGTTGGGCCAGGTGTCGAGTCTATACACCTCATGGGCAATGCGCGCGATCTCCTGGTCATATTGCGCTATCAGTTCGAAATTCCACTCCGAGGTGGTGGACAGCGGCTGCCGCCGGGTGGCGTGTGTCATGCTCAATGCTCCTCCATGCGCTGGCGGAACAGTTCACGAAATACTGGATAGATATCACCGGGTGTGTCGATTTGCTCCATGGCAAACACCTGCGGTTGTTCGCGGCGCAGTTGTGCATAGGTGTTCCACAGGGCCTGGTGGCGGCGCGGCATGATTTCGACGTAGGAAAAGTACTGCATGTGCGGCAGCAACTCATCGCGGAGTATGCGCATGCAGGTGGGGGAGTCGTCATTCCAGTTGTCGCCATCCGAGGCCTGGGCGCCATAGATGTTCCAGCTCTCCGCAGGATAGCGCTCGCGAATGATGTCGGCGGTGAGCCGAAGTGCACTGGAGACGATGGTGCCTCCAGTTTCACGGGAGTAGAAGAATTCCTGCTCGTCGACCTCCTTGGCGCTGGTGTGATGACGGATGAAAACCACTTCGGTGTGCTGGTAGTTGCGCTCCAGAAACAGATACAGCAACAGGAAGAAGCGCTTGGCCAGCTCCTTCATTTCCTGGCTCATGGACCCGGATACATCCATGATGCAGAACATGACGGCGCGGCTGACGGGAACCGGCTGCCGCACGGTGTGGTTATAGCGCAGGTCGACAGTGTCCAGGAACGGAATGCCGCCGATGCGTCGCTCCAGGCGGGCGATCTGTTCAGCCAGCGCTTGCAGGCGGCTCTGGCGTTCCAGGGACTGCTCGCTGTTCAGCAGCGCTTGCTGCTCCGCCTGCAGGTCGCGCAGGCGGCGGCGCGCGGCGGCGCTCAGTGCGCGACGGCGCATGGAAGCCTGGCGCATGGAGCGTACAATATTGATCTTGGACGGGTTGCCTTCACTGACAATGCCGCCGTGCACAACGCGATAGTTCTTGTCGCCCTGTAGCTGCCGCTTCACCAGATTGGGCAGTGCCAGCCCTTCGAACAGGAAGTTGAGAAATTCGCGCGGGTCGAGCTCGAAGGCAAAGTCATCCATGCCTTCGCCGCTGTTGGAGGCCTGGCCGCCGTCGCCGCCACCACCGCCGGGTGGGCGTGCCACGGTATCGCCCTGCTGAAATTCCTTGTTGCCGGGATGGACGACGGTGCGCCGCCCGCCCGGTCCATGATGGAACTGTGGTTCGTTGAGGTCCTTGCGCGGAATGATAATGCGCTCGCCCCGTTCCATATCACGGATGGAACGCTGGTTCACCGCGTCATTGACCGCATCACGGATATGTTCGCGATACCGGCGCATGAAGCGTTGCCGATTGACGGTGCTCTTGTTCTTGCCGTTCAGCCTGCGGTCGACGATAAAGCTCATGTCGCGCTCCTGACAGAGGTTACTGCGACAAGGGTTACTGCGCCTTGCGCACCCGCAGGTACCATTCCGACAACAGTCGGACCTGCTTCTCCGTGTAGCCGCGATCCACCATCCGTTGCACGAAGTCGTTGTGCTTCTTCTGGTCTTCCTTCGAGCCCTTGGCATTGAAGGAGATGACCGGGAGCAGGTCCTCGGTGTTCGAAAACATCTTCTTCTCGATCACATTGCGCAATTTCTGATAGCTCAGCCAGGACGGGTTGCGGCCCTCATGGTTGGCCCGGGCGCGCAGCACAAAGTTGACGACTTCGTTGCGGAAATCCTTGGGGTTGGAAATGCCGGCGGGTTTCTCGATCTTTTCCAGTTCCTCGTTGAGGGCCTGGCGGTCGAAGATCTCGCCGGTATCGGGATCGCGGAACTCCTGGTCCTGAATCCAGAAGTCGGCGTAGGTCACATAGCGATCGAAGATGTTCTGGCCGTACTCGGAGTAGGACTCCAGGTAAGCCGTCTGGATTTCCTTGCCGATGAACTCGACGTAGCGCGGCACCAGGAATTCCTTGATATAGCGCCGCAGCTGCTCCTGCCGCTCCTGGGGGAACTGCTCCTGTTCGATCTGCTGTTCCAGGACATGCATCAGGTGAACCGGGTTGGCGGCCACCTCGGAGTGATCGAAGTTGAATACCTTGGACAGGATCTTGAACGCGAATCGAGTGGAAATGCCGCTCATCCCCTCATCGACGCCGGCGGCGTCCCGGTATTCCTGCAGCGATTTGGCCTTGGGATCAATATCCTTCAGATTGTCGCCGTTATAGATGCGCATCTTGGAGTAGATGCTGGAGTTCTCCGGCTCTTTCAGTCGCGTGAGGACTGAAAACTGGGCCAGCATTTCCAGGGTATCCGGGGCGCACTGGGCTTCCCGGAGGCTGCTGTTGGCCAGCAGCTTTTCATAAATATGGACCTCTTCGTCAAAGCGCAGGCAGTAGGGCACCTTGACGATAAAGACGCGATCAATGAAGGCCTCGTTGTTCTTGTTGTTGCGGAAGCTCTGCCATTCGGCCTCGTTGGAGTGCGCCAGTACGATGCCTTCGAACGGAATGGCACCCATGTGCTCGGTACCGTTGTAGTTGCCTTCCTGTGTGGCGGTCAGCAATGGGTGCAGCACCTTGATGGGCGCCTTGAACATCTCGACAAATTCGAGCAGGCCCTGATTGGCGCGGCACAGGCCGCCGGAGAAGCTGTAGGCGTCCGGGTCGTTCTGGGCAAAGTCCTCAAGCTTGCGGATGTCGACCTTGCCGACCAGTGCGGAAATATCCTGGTTGTTCTCGTCGCCCGGCTCGGTCTTGGCCACGGCCACCTGGTCCAGAATGGACGGGTACAGTTTGACAACCCGGAACTGCGAAATGTCGCCGCCGTATTCATGCATACGCTTGACCGCCCAGGGTGACATCACCGAACGCAGATAGCGGCGCGGTATGCCGTATTCTTCCTCCAGAATCGGACCGTCTTCCTCGGCATCGAACAGCGCCAGTGGTGACTCGTTCACCGGCGACCCCTTGATGGCGTAGAACGGGACTCTCTGGATCAACGCCTTCAGCTTTTCGGCCAGCGAGGACTTGCCGCCACCCACCGGGCCGAGCAGATACAGGATCTGTTTCTTCTCTTCCAGCCCCTGCGCGGCATGGCGAAAGTAGGCAACGATATTTTCTATGGCATCTTCCATGCCATAGAAGTCACTGAAGGCCGGGTAGCGGCGAATGATCTTGTTGGAAAAGATGCGTGACAGGCGAGGTTCGCGGGAGGTGTCTATGAGTTCGGGCTCGCCAATCGCCATCAACATCCGCTCGGCAGCGGTGGCGTAGGTCATGGGGTCCGACTTGCACAAGGCGAGATATTCTTCGAGCGAATACTCCTCTTGCTGGGTGGCTTCATAGCGGGCTTGGTAGTGGCTGACGATGCTCATGCCTGGACTCCCTCACTCAGTGCCTGGTTACATCCGGATGGTATCCTTGTGTCGCTGGGGTGTTGGTTTCATGACGCTTCTAGAATGGCCATGAAGCGTGCCGAAAGTCAAAAAAATTCAGCACGCAAAATGTGCAACGTGAAGTGAAGGCGAGTGAGGGCGGTTGATCAGCGGTGGGCGTGACAGTCGCAGTGGAATCGGCGGTTATCCTCCAGCCGCAGGGCAGTAAGCTGGCCGCCCCAGACGCAGCCGGTATCCAGCGCTTCCAGCTGACTTTCCGACACACGGCCCTCCAGCGCCGCCCAGTGGCCAAACAGGATACGGACATCGGTGGCGCGCCGGTGGGGATGCTGGAACCAGGGCATGAAGCCGGGCGGCGCCTGCTCGGCTTCGCCCTTGCGGGACAGGTCGAGTGCGCCGTCCATGTCGACAAAACGCATACGCGTCAGATAGTTGGTGATAACACGCAGGCGGGTCATGCCACTGAGGTCATCAGACCAGCCAGCCGGGCTGTTACCATACATGGCGCTGAAGAAGGCATCGGCTTGCTCGCTGCGCAGCACGGCCTGCACCTCGGCGGCGCGCGACAGCGTCTCTGCGGCGGTCCACAGGGGCGGCACGCCTGCGTGAACCAGCAGGGCATTGAAGTCGGGCAGGTCCACGGCCAGCGGCTGCTGGCGCAACCAGTCGAGCAGGATGTCGCGATCCGGTGCGGCCAGGATCTCGGCAAGATCGCGCTCTTTTTCCCGCACGTTCGCCGCACCTGAGGCCAGTGCGAGCAGGTGCAGGTCGTGATTGCCCAGCACGCAGGTGACGACGTCGCGCAGTGCATGGATGCGGCGCAGCGTGCCGAGGGAATCCTCGCCCCGGCTGACCAGGTCACCGGCCAGCAGCAGGCGATCCCGCGTCGGATCGAAGGCAATTTGTTCCAGCAGGTTGTTGAAGGCGCCCAGGCAGCCCTGGATGTCGCCGATGGCGTAGGTACTCATTCGGGTACGGCGTCAGTGCAGCGCATGCGGTGGCGCCAGGGTAAAAGGCGGGATGGTGGCGTCGAAGCAGGTGCCGTCTTCGGCCAGCATCTGATAGCTGCCATGCATGCTGCCGATTCGGGTTTCCAGTACGGCGCCGCTGCTGTAGCGGAAGGCCTGGCCGGGGGCCAGACGCGGCTGTTCGCCGATGACGCCCTCGCCGTGTACCTCCTGCACCCGCTCCTCGCCGTCGGTGATGACCCAGTGGCGTGTCAGCAGACGCGCCGGCATGTCGCCATCGTTGCGAATGGTCACGTGGTAGGCATAGACCCAGCGTGGCACGTCGGCGTCACTCTGTTCTGCCAGAAACTCGGCCTCTACCTCCACGTGAATGCGGTAGTGCGGGTCTTGGTTGGCCTGGGTCATGTCACGATTCCCTTGATGGTGCCTGGCGTGCGGCGGCCGCGTTGGCCAGGGCGGCAAATTCGGCCAGCCCGAGCTGATCCGGGCGCAGCCCGGGGTCAATGTCGAGCGCTTCGATCTCTTCACGCGTCAGGAACGATTTTAGCCCATTTCGGATGGCCTTGCGTCGTTGTGTAAACACCTGGTTCACCAGGCCGGCGAACAGCGTGTAGTCGCTGACCGGGTGGGGCAGTGTGGCATGCGGGGTCAGCCGGACGATGGCAGAGTCCACCTTCGGTGGCGGGCTGAAGGCTCCGGGCGGCACTGTGAACAGGAAATCGGCCTGGCAGTGGTACTGGATCATGACGCTCAGGCGCCCCCAGTCGCTGCTGCCGGGCCGGGCGACCAGGCGGTCCACCATCTCCTTCTGCAACATGAAGTGCATGTCACGGATGATCTCGATCTGGCTGATCAGGTGGAACATCAACGGGGTGGAGATGTTGTAGGGCAGGTTGCCCACCACGCGCAGGGCGCCCGGTGCGTTGCTGATGGTGCGGAAATCAAAGCGCAGGGCATCAGCGGCATGGACTGTCAGTCGCTGTGGGCTGATCTGGCGCTCCAGCAGGGTAATCAGGTCGCGGTCCAGTTCCACCGCATGCAGATGGTCCACGACGTCCAGCAGGGGGCGGGTCAGCGCGCCCTGGCCCGGGCCGATCTCGACCATCAGGGCGTCGGCGGCGGGTGCAATGCTGCGCACCAGGCGCTGGATCAGCTGTGTGTCGACGAGGAAATGCTGGCCGAAGCGCTTGCGCGCCTGATGTCGGGCCATGGGAGCTCCGTACCGGATTCAGAGGGGCGGCAGTGTAGCACGGGTGCGGGACAGCGTGAGGGCCATGCGTGTGGCGGCGATCAGGCTGCCGGGCTCGGCACGGCCGGTGCCAGCGAGCTCGAAGGCGGTGCCGTGGTCCACCGAGGTGCGCAGGAACGGCAGCCCCAGGGTGATGTTCACGGCTTCACCGAAGCCGGCGTACTTGAGTACCGGCAGACCCTGGTCGTGGTACATGGCGAGCACGGCATCATGCCTGTCCAGGTGGCGTGGTGTGAAGGCGGTATCGGCGGGCAGCGGGCCGGTCAGGTGCAGGCCCTCGGCGCGCAACGTCTCCAGCGTCGGCTGGATCAGCTCGATTTCCTCGCGGCCCAGGTGTCCGCTCTCGCCGGCATGGGGGTTGAGGCCCAGCACCAGGATACGTGGCGTGGCGAGGCCGAAATGCTGGCGCAGGTCGTGATCGAGAATGCGCAGGGTGGCGGCCAGATCCGCGGCGTTCAGGGCGTCCGCCACCTGACGCAGGGGCAGGTGGGTGGTGGCCAGGGCCACGCGCAGCGTGCCTGCTGCCAGCATCATGACGACACGGGGGGTGTTGCTGCGTGCGGCCAGGTATTCGGTGTGCCCGGTGAAGCTGGGGTCGACACCCTCGCAGATCACGGACTTGGCCAGTGGCGCGGTCACCATGGCGGCGAAGGTGCCGTCCAGGCAGCCGTCGATGGCGCGATCCAGCAAGGTCAGGGTACCGATGGCGGTGCGCGGATCGGCCCGGCCGGGCTGAACATGGATACCGGCGGGGCAATCCCACACGGGCAGGCCCGTTTCCGGGAGGGGCTGGCCCGGCGTCCAGTCCATCAGCGTGACGTCGAGGCCCAATTGCTGGCGCCGCGCTTCCAGCACCTGCCGGTCTCCCAGGGCCACCAGCGGTGCCCCGGGCAGATGGGTGGGCAGGCTCAGCACCAGGTCGGGGCCGATGCCGGCGGGGTCCCCGCAACTGATGGCGATCGGCGCCGTGGCCATATCAGATGCGGACATCCACGTAGGCTTCGGCGCGTGACTCACGCAGCCACTGCTGCAGTTCTTCGTCGAAGCGGCGCTGGTGCAGGGCCTGACGGGCACGCAGACGGCGGAATTCGTCGCTCATGTCGGCCGTGCGGACGTCATCCACGCGCAGGAAATGCCAGCCGAATTCGGTCTGGAAGATCGGAGACAGCTCGCCCTGCGGAGTATTGCGGAAGGTCTGCTCGAACTGACCCACCATTTCGCCCGGTGATACCCAGCCCAGGTCGCCGCCGTTACGTGCGCTGCCGGGATCATCGGAAAACTCGCGGGCCAGTGCCGAGAAGCTCTCGCCGTTCTCGATGCGCTGATGCAATTGCACGATCAGCCGTTCGGCCTGCGCCTGGCTGCGCACGGCGGTGCTGCGGATCAGGATGTGCCGCACCCGGTGTTGCTCGACGATCTGGGTGGCACCACCGCGACGGTCGATCATCAGCAGGATGTGATAGCCGTTGCCCGCGCGGATCGGCTCGGAGACCTGCCCGGCCTGCATGTCCACGGCGCGCTCCGAGAACAGTGACGGCAACTGGGCGGCCTCGCGCCAGCCCAGATCGCCGCCTTCCAGTGCCTGCGGACCATCGGAGTAGCTCACGGCCATTTCGTGAAAGCTGGCCCCGGCGCGAATCCGGTTGACCAGGTCCTCGGCACGGGCCTGGGCCTCGTCGACCTGATCCGGCGAGGCGCCGTCGGGCAGGCCGATCAGGATGTGCCCGAGGCGGAATTCGGCCTCGAACAGCTGGCGGCCCATTTCCGATTCCAGGAAGCGGTCCACTTCGCGGTCGGTGATGCGGACGCGGCGGCCAACCTGGCGCTGGTGCAACTGGTTGATCACCATTTCGTTGCGGATCTGCTCGCGGAAGTCGGCCCAGTTGTAGCCATCTTCGCGCAAGGCCGCGACAAACTCGTCCAGGGTCATGCCGTTCTGGCGTGCGACGCCGGACAGGGTCTGGTTCAGTGAACTGTCATCAACGCGAATACCGGCCCGTTCGGCCTGATCCAGCTGCAGACGCTCGATGATCATGCGCTCCAGCACCTGCGGGCGCAGGATATTGCGTGGCGGCAGTTGCTGGCCATCGGCCATGAACTGGCGTGCCAGATCGTCCACGCGCTGATCCAGCTCGCTTTCCATGATGACGCTGTCATTGACCACGGCTGCAATGCGATCCAGCACTTGCAAGGCCTGGGACACACCCGGAATCAGCATGGCCGCCATCAGGGCGGCACCGAGGGTGCGTTTAATAGTTGGTACCATATTGTCTCCCGTAGCCCGGAATGGTGCGTTCCAGCAGGCTCTCCACGCGGCCGCTGAATCCACCCAGCCCAAGCATCTGAATCTGCAGCATATAACGCTGGTCCGCTTCCAGCAGGCCGTCGCCGGTGCGGTCGGTTAGCTCACGCAGGCCGAGCACGCGCAACTGCCAGCAGCAATCGCGGTATTCCAACCCGACCAGGTTCTCCAGTGAGCGGTTGTCTTCGACATCATAGAGCCAGCGTCCGATCAGACTCCAGTTGCGATGGACCGGCCAGATCGCCGCCAGTTCCGTCTGCGTGATGTCATCACGGTCGCGATAACGATAGCCGATGTGGGCCACACGCCGTTCGCCGTCCACATAGCCGATGCGCAGACTGTTCTGCTCGCGACGGTCATTCTCCCTGTCCCACTGGGTTTCTGCAAAGACCTGCCAGTAGCGGTTCAGGTACCAGGTGGTGTCGGCCACGACTGGCGACCAGGTACGGTCATCCACGGGGTCGCCGTCCAGTTGCACCTCTCGGTCGCGAAAATAATAGGCCTGCCCGAGCCGCAAACGCAGGGCCTCGCGGCCGCTGTCGCTGTCCAGGAAGCGCGAGGTCAGCCCCATGGCGAGTTTTTCTTCGTCACCGATCCGGTCGTAGCCGGTGAAGCGGTTTTCGCGAAACAGGCTGCCGTAACCGAAAGTCAGCTGTCCGGCGTCGAAATTGGGCAGATCGTCCTGATCCTCGAAGGCAATGCGGCTGTAGAACAGTCGCGGTTCCAGGGTCTGCTGCCAGGCCCGCTCATTCAGCTCGAAGGGTCGCTCCAGAAACAGGCCGCTGTCCAGGCTGACGCCCCAGAGGTCACGCTCGGGGCTCTCACCCTGGCCCGCTGCCACACCATCGAGCTCATAACGGGTGTAGTAAAGCCGGGCGCGCGGCTCGATATAGCCCCAGGCGCGGGTCAGCGGCAGCGTCAGCGCGGGTTGCAGATGCAGGCGGTCGCCAGTGACGTTGGCGGTCAGATCATCGGTGGAGCGGTCAAAGCGGGTGAAATCGCTGACCCACAGGCCATGCAGCGGACCCGCCAGCCGCGGCCGGCCGGTGAGTGCAAATTGCGGCAGGCGGCGGTAGGGCAGGTCGGCATCCGGCAGGGTGGGGTCAATGGTTTGCCAGGCCTGAACCCGGGTCAGGAACTGCCAGGTGCGTCCCCGGTACAACGCTTCGGCCTGACGGGGCAGGTTGGTCTGGGCGCGCACATCCAGCCCTGACTCAAGATCCTTGAAGTAGAAATCGTCGGAAACGTAATTGACGTCCGAAGACAGCGTCCAGCGCTGCACCTGCCCGGTATGCCGCCAGTTGGCCAGCACCCGGTCCTCGCCGTCGGCGCGGCGGTCGTTGCTGATCAGGCCATAGTTGAGCTCGCCCTCCCCGAAGGTAGTGAGATAACGGGCCTGGCTGTCGAAGCCGGTGCCCCGGTTCTGGATATGCCGGGGGGCCAGCGTGGCATCGAATTGTGGATGAATGTTGAAGTAGATCGGCTGGGCGAAGTCGATGCCACCGTCGTCGGTCAGGCTCAGGCTGGGAAACAGCAGCCCGGTCTTGCGCCGGTCGTCGATCGGAAAGGTCATCCAGGGCAGATACAGGGTGGGCACGTCGCGCACCCGCAGCACGATATGTCGCGCCGAGCCCCAGCCGCGTTCGCGGTCCAGTTCGATATTGCGGGCATGGATGGCCCAGCCGCGCTGGTCCGGCGGGCAGGTGGTGTAGCTGCCATCCTGAATGAACACGCGTTGATCGCGCTGCTCGACCTGCGCTGCGCCGCCGCGGGCATGGATGTCGAACAGGGCATAGCGCACGCCGGTCAGGGTGGCTTCTTCGCGCCGGGTATTGCCAGTCATGCTGTCGGCGCGGAAGCTGAAAAGACCAGAGTCGGCCCGCACGCTGCCGGCCAGCGAGAAGTCGCCGCTGTCCTGATTCATGCTGGCGCTGTCGGCGCGCAGGCGGCGCCCGGGCTGCTCGATCTCGACATCGCCCAGCAGTTCGGCCAGGCCGTCCGGGGTCAGGCGCGAGCGGTCTGCGGTGATCACGGTGTCGGCTCGCGGGTCGGGTTCGCCCAGGCCAGGATTGATGTAGGTGCCATGGCACCACGCCTGCACCGGCCGCTGTTCCTCCGCGGGCAGGGCGGCGATTTCGTCGCGGGTCATCCAGCCGAGCTGTTCTGCGCCCACCAGCGAGGGTGCCACCGCAGCGGCCAGTAACCAGGGGTAAAAACGCAGGCGCAGTGGCATTCGTTATCCGGAACAGGTAAAAAGCGCTGCAACAGACAGGCAAGGCCGCTCGGGCATGGCCTGTTGATCGCCGAAAGGCGCAAGGTTACCGTCCGACGGCGCTGCTGTCAGTCCGGATTTTGTGTAAGAAGATGTCACCGTCGCCAGGGCGGTGCAGCGGCAGGAGGCACCGACAGCATGACGGCAATGGGGCACGGTGAGGCAGATACGCGCTTTCAGGCCCTGTGCGAGTGGGCCGCCACCGCACTGGGCGAGCCCGTGGCACCGGTGCCGGCCTCTGCGGATGCCAGTTTTCGCCGTTATTTCCGCTGTCAGGTGGCCGGTCGCAGCGTGATCCTCATGGATGCCCCGCCTGCGCAGGAGGATTCCGCCCCCTTCGTGGATATCGCCGGGCGTCTGGCGCGTGCCGGGGTGGCGGTGCCGCAGATTCTGGCCGTAGACCTGACGCAAGGCTTCATGGCACTGAGTGATCTGGGCCGGGAGACCTGGCTGACGGCGCTGACGCCCGGGAACGCCGATGCCTGGTTCAGCCAGGCGATCGATACCCTGATTACCCTCCAGCAGGCCGATACCGAGGGGCTTCCGGTATACGATGACACTCTGCTGCGCCGTGAACTGGCCCTGTTTCCGGACTGGTATCTGGCGCGCCACCTCCAGGCCGACAATGACCGGCAACTGATCGCCTGGCTGGATACCGTGAACGAGCAGTTGGTGGAAGCGGCGCTGGCCCAGCGCCAGGTGTTCGTGCATCGCGATTATATGCCCCGCAACCTGATGGTCAGCGAGCCCAACCCCGGGGTGCTGGATTTCCAGGATGCGGTGCTCGGGCCAGTCAGTTACGACCCGGTATGTCTGTTCCGGGATGCTTTTATCAGCTGGCCGGAATCCCGCGTTACCGGGTGGCTGGCGGACTACCATGCGCGCGCGCTGGCGGCCGGGTTGCCGGTGCCGACTCGCCGTGAGGACTTTCTGCGCGATGCGGACCTGATGGGCGCCCAGCGTCATCTCAAGGTCATCGGTATTTTTGCCCGCATCCGGTATCGCGACGGCAAGCCCCGTTATCTGGAGGATGTGCCACGCTTCTTTGCCTACCTCCAGGCGGTGGCGGACCGTTACCCGGAACTGGATGCCCTGCGTCGTGTGCTGGCCCGGTTGGCCGAGCGATCGCCGCAATGAAAGCGATGATTCTGGCCGCCGGGCTGGGCACGCGCATGCGCCCGCTCACCGATCACACCCCCAAGCCGCTGCTGCGCGCGGGCGGCAAGACATTGATCGAGTACCACATCGACGCCCTGGTGCGTGCCGGGATTCGCGATCTGGTCATCAACACCGCCTGGCTGGGCGAGCAGATCGAGGCTGCGCTGGGCGATGGCCGCGAGCACGGTGTGCACATCCAGTGGTCGCGGGAAGGCCAGCCGCTGGAAACGGCGGGCGGCATACGCCGGGCCTTGCCGCTGCTCGGCGAGGCGCCCTTTGTCGTGGTCAACGGGGACATCTGGACCGACTTCGATTTTGCCGACCTGCCGCAAACGCCGTCCGCCGAAGCGCATCTGCTGCTGGTGGAGAACCCGCCCCAGCACCCACACGGTGATTTCTGGCTGGCGGATAACCAGCAGGTGCACGACGAGGCGCCCGATGTGTCGGCCCGGCGCCTGACCTTCTCCGGCATTGGCGTGTATCATCCGGCGCTGTTTGCCCGCTGCCCGGATGAAGCTCGCCTGGCCCCGCTGCTCCGCGATGCCATGGCGCAGGGCGCCGTCACCGGCTCGGTGCATCGCGGACGCTGGTATGATATCGGCACCCCGGCACGGCTGGCCGCGCTGGATCAGCAACTCAAGGAGACGTCATGACCGCATCCGAGAACCATTACCTGATCGCACCTTCCATTCTGGCGGCCGATTTTGCCCGCCTCGGGGAAGAGGCGGAGGCCGTGCTGGCCGCCGGAGCGGACGTCATCCATTTTGATGTGATGGACAACCATTACGTCCCCAATCTGACCATCGGCCCGATGGTGTGCAAGGCATTGCGCCAGTACGGCATCACAGCCCCGATTGATGTGCATCTGATGGTGTCGCCGGTCGATGCGCTGATCGGCAGTTTTGCCGACGCCGGCGCCAGCATGATCACCTTTCACCCGGAAGCCAGCCTGCATGTGGACCGCTCGCTGCAACTGATCCGTGATCGCGGCTGCAAGGCGGGCCTGGTGCTGAATCCGGCGACCGGCCCCGACTGTCTGCAATACGTGATGGACAAGCTGGACATGATCCTGCTGATGTCGGTAAACCCCGGCTTCGGTGGCCAGAAATTCATTCCCGGCACCCTGCGCAAGATCGAGCAGGTGCGCCGGTTGATCGATGACAGTGGCCTGGATATTCGTCTGGAAGTGGATGGCGGCATTACCGAGCAGAATATTGCCGATGTGGCGGCCGCCGGGGCGGACATGTTCGTGGCCGGTTCAGCAATCTACGGCAAACCCGACTATCGGGCGGTGATTGATGCCATGCGGCGTCAGCTGGCAGCGCTCTGACCGGAGGCTGCCAATCCGTCCCCAACCCGCGTGCCGGAAGATCCCGGTGCCTGCATGGAGAAAGGCAAATGATAAGAAAGAACCCCAGTGGTGACCTGCCGGTTGTGGCAGAGTCGGCATTCGTTGATCCGACCGCGATCATCTGTGGCAAGGTGGTGGTGGGCGAGAATGTGTTCATCGGCCCTTATGCGGTCATTCGTGCCGATGAAGTGGATGCTGACGGCGGTATGGAACCGATCATCATTGGCGATAATTCCAATATCCAGGACGGAGTGGTGATTCACTCCAAGTCCGGCGCGCGGGTGGAAGTGGGAGCGCATACCTCCATCGCTCATCGCTCTATTGTGCATGGGCCGTGCAAGGTTGGCGGTCATGTCTTTATTGGCTTCAATTCGGTGTTGTTCAACTGCGAGGTTGGTGAAGGGTCGGTGGTGCGGCACAACTCGGTGGTAGAAGGTGTGGTGGTGCCCGCTAACTTCCATATTCCGTCCACCAGCAATATTCGCAAGGAAAGTGATCTGGCCAACATCAAGCCGGTGCGGGCAGATGTCTCCTCCTTCTCTGAAGATGTGGCACAGACCAATGTGCGTCTGGTGCAGGGTTACAAGAAGATCCAGAACGAGTTGTAAGCGATATCATTCTGCCACTATTTACAGCCGCGTGAGTTTGCACGAAGGTTCCCCCTTTGGGTTGTCGAGTCCAACACTGTTTCTGGGGGGAAACCGTGAATCAAGCATCCATGGCGGTGGAGGCACCGCTTCATGTGGCCCATGATTGGGACGCAGAGCAGGATGGTCGTCCTGATACGCTGCAAGTCTGTGATGAAGTCACGCTCCGCAAGGCCCTTGACGGGCCGCTGCTGACGCGGCCGTTGCCCGGACATCTGGAAGCCGCATTTCGCCAGCATACCCGTGAGCGCGCCGCGCGCCTGCTGCGGCTGTCGGTCTACGGCATGATTGCGGTGTATGCCGTGGTCTCCGGCGCTGCGGCGCTGTTCACGGATGAGCCGGGTCTGAATACCTGGTTGCTGGTGGCGGTGCTACCTGTGGGTATTGTGCTGGCGTTGATCTGGCTGGCCACACGTCTCAACGATATGGAATCCATTGTTGAGCCGCTGCTGGTGGGCGGCGTCTTTGTGTCGATTCTGGGGTGCGGCGCAGCGGCGCTGTACCTGCGCGATGATCTGTTTGCGCAAATCGCTGCCTACGAAACCATTTATGTACTGATTATTGCCTTCTCGATCCTGCGGCTGCCGCTGATTCGTGTCGCGCTTGCGTCGCTGCTGGCCTTTGTGCTGGCGGCGGTTGCCATGGTGGCCATGGATCACCCGGTGCTCTGGCTCGACAGTCTGCTGTACTTCATGGTGCCCTGGACGTTGTGTGTGGTGGTGGGTGCCATGCTGGAGCACGCCGAGCGCAAGGAGTTTCTGCAGAATGAATTGCTGACGCTGGAGTCACTGCGGCTTCGGGATATGAACCAGCAAGCTGAGCAGGCGCTGGCGCGGCGCACACTGCAGGCAGATTATCTCGCGTTGATTGCCGGCAACCCGGAGGCTGAAGTGCTGTTCCAGCGCACGCTGGGTTTTCTGGTGGAGCGCACGGGTGCGCAGGTGGGTGTTGCTTACCGACTGGGTGACGACGGCCTGCTGCATCCCATGGCGTCATGGGGGGCTGCGTTGACGCCTGGTGCCCGTGAGGAGGCGCTGGACCCGGCTGGGACTCTGCTGGAGCCTGTCATGGCCCAGCGCGCGGCGCGTCAGGTGCGCGACCTGCCGCCCGGTTATCTGCCGATAGTGACCGGCTCGCAAACCCTGAAGCCGGGCGCCATTCTGGTGGTGCCCGTGTGCCGGGGGGATGAAGTGGTTGCGGTGATCGAACTGGGCCGCCTGGCCCCGTTCAGCGCCGAGCAGGAAGAGATCGCCGGACTGGTGGTGACGCATTTCGCCTACGCCGTGCAAGCGGCTCTGCTGCGTCGGCAGCAGCGGCGCGTCAGCTGATCACCAGCAGAAACAGCCCCAGCATGACCACCGCGCCAATGATAATGAAACTGAAGGCGCGGTGGCTGACCTCGCCGTTGAAGTCGGCCTCCAGCACATCAATGTCCTCCACGGGAAGCGGATCGCGCACCGGATGATCCGGGTCATCCAGCAGGGCGAGGGCATCGTCATACTGGTGATCCAGCACCACCCACAGGCCGACATAGAAGGCGCCGGAAAAGATCGGTGCGGCCCGGTAGGATTCCTTGCCGGCAATATGTGTGGCGATGCCCCGACTTCGCAGGTCCATGGCCACTTGCTGGGCTTCGAGCAGCGAATTGTACTTGCGCAGCAGTTGCATTGGTGGGGCCTACTTGTTGCCAGGCTTGTTGATGGCCTCAGACTGCGATATGTCATCGGGATGTTCAACCATGACCTGATGCAGGCGCAATGGCTGCCCGTCTGCATCCAGCACTTGCACCGGTCGTACCGGTCGCCCGGTCTGGCGATCACGCATGGCCAGTGGCGGCAGATCGGTCAGCACCCATTTGTCACCCCACTGACGCAGAGCCGTGAGCACGACAAACAGGTCGCGGCCTTTTTCGGTCAGGCGGTATTCGTGGCGCCGCCCCTGCTCGCCAACATCCACCTTGCGCAGCACCTCGGCATCCACCAGACGGCGCAGCCGATCCACAAGAATATTGCGGGCGATGCCCAGGGCTTGCTGGAAGTCAGTGAAACGGCGGGTGCCCTCCATGGCCTCGCGGACGATCTGCAGCGACCACCAGTCGCCGATCTGGCTCAGGGCGCGGGAGATGGCGCAACATTGTTCGCTCGCGGAGAGGTCATTTCGTGGACTCATTCGGGCAGCTTACGCAAAGTGGTTGCAAAATGAAACTCTTGAATCTAGTGTGTCGTGGAAAGTTTTCAAATGAAACCATTTTGGAGCCCCTGCATGACCGCCCATCCTCTTGAGCCGTTGCTGCGGCCGTTCGAGTGCAAATCCCTGCGCCTGCGCAATCGTGTCGCCATGGCCCCGATGACCCGTACCTTTTCACCCGGCTATGTGCCCAACGATGAGGTGGTGGGCTACTACCGGCGCCGCGCCGAGGCCGGTGTCGGCCTGATTATTACCGAGGGCACCACAGTGGGCCACAAGGCCGCCAACGGCTATGAGCGGGTGCCGGCCTTTCACGGCGACGCCGCCCTGGCGGGCTGGAAAAAGGTGGTGGATGCCGTGCATGAGGCGGGCGGGCAGATCATTCCCCAGCTGTGGCACGTAGGTGCTGTACGCAAGCCGGGCATCGGGCCTGACCCGGATGTACCGGGGCACAGCCCGTCCGGGCTGTTCCGCCCGGGCAAGGAGAACGGCCATGCCATGACCCGTGAGGACATTGCCGATGTGGTGGCGGCCTTCGCCGAGGCAGCTGCCCAGGCCCAGGCACTGGGTTTTGATGGGGTGGAGATCCACGGTGCCCACGGTTATCTGATCGACCAGTTCTTCTGGGAAGGCACCAACCAGCGCGATGACGAATACGGCGGCTCGATGACCAACCGTGGGCGCTTTGCCGAAGAGATTATTCGCGCGGTGCGCGCGGCGGTGGGGGAAGACTTCACCATCGTGCTGCGCTATTCGCAGTGGAAGCAGCAGGACTATGAGGCGCGCCTGGCGCAGACGCCGGAGGAGCTGGCGGCGTTTCTGGCGCCGCTGTCCGAGGCCGGGGTGGATATCTTTCATGCCAGCACGCGTCGTTTCTGGGTGCCGGAGTTCGAAGGCTCGGATCTGAACCTGGCGGGCTGGACCCGCAAGCTGACCGGCAAGCCCGCCATGACCGTGGGCAGCGTAGGGCTGGATGACGATTTCCTCAATGGCGGCAAGATGGGCATGGGCGGTGATGCCAGCCCGCAGGGCATTGACGAGCTGGTGCGGCGGATGGCAGCCGACGAGTTCGATCTGGTCGCCGTGGGGCGTGCCCTGCTGGTGGACCCGCAGTGGCTGCAGAAACTGGTGGACGGTCGCAGCGATGAGATCAAGCCCTTTACCAAAGCGGCGTTGATGTCGTTGAGTTGATCGGCCTGAGCCTTGCTGTTCAGAAGCGGCTGCGTGACGCTCTCACAGGTCACCAGGCAGGCGCTTACAGGAGGGCGATGGCCATGATGGGGAACAGGGTGGCGGCTTCTGCCGTGGGGATGCTGGTGATGATGTGCGCTGTACTGGCAGGCTGTGTGCCTGTCAGTGCGCGCCTGACGGACAGCCCGCCGATGACCGGGGTACTGCTGGACGCCGATACGGGTGCGGGGGTGGCGCGGGCCACGGTGGTCGCGCTGCCCCGCGATGTGCCGCCAGGGCCGGAAACCGTGTCTGACAGCGCCGGACGCTTTGCGCTGCCGGAGCGGGATCGGCGTCATCTGTTCCTGGCCATGCCGGGCGCGGCGCTGGATGCCGTGCCGGTGCATGCCCGCCTCCACGCGGGGGACGGATCAAGTGAGCGGTACGGTTACGGCGTGGCGCGCAAATGGTTGCGTCAGCGCTCGCCCGCGCCAGCGGTGACGGTACCCATCGTTATGCTGCCGTATACCGGCCCTGTGGTGTTGAGTGACACCTGTCGGCTGGACGGGGTGGAGGGCTATGTGGCCCGGTTGCTGGAGGCGCTTCCCGCGCTGCGGGAGCAGGCCTGGTTCCACGACCGTTTTGTTGACCAGCCGGACGTGGGCCGGGACTGGTATGACGGGATCGCACGGCTGATGGATCAGGCCCGCCGGGCTTGCGCGGACCGTAAGGCTTTTGCGTCTCTGGAGGCGGCGCTCGAGGATTTCGCGGGCGATCTGTTTCGAGTCGGGGACTGATTCGAGTCAGGGACTGATTCGAGTCAGGGATTGA
>PNLU01000011.1 GCA_013823245.1 Alcanivorax sp. | reverse complement strand
CTGCAGTAGTACATATTCAGCCAATAACTCTGATCGGGCAGGCACATGCCGTTGCTCAGAGCCGGAGCTTCGATGATTTCCGGCTCGCCCTGCTCGTTGCGGCGCAGCACCAGGTCCACGCGGCCGTCGGTGGCTACGGCGACGATGGGTGACAGCAAGCGGTGTACGCCGTCGGTGGTGGTCACTTCTATCTGCACTTCGATATTGGCGGGGATGATGAAGTTGCCGCTGCCGCCGGCCATCACGGTGCTGCAATTGTTGCAGGCGCTGTTGTACAGGGGCTGGCCGGTCAGGGCGTTGCGCACGTTAACGTGCCAGGGGGTGTTGGAGGTCAGGGTCAGGGTGGCTTGTGCGGGCGGCAGTTGTTGCTCGCCGATAATCAGTTCGCTGCGTTGCCCTTCGAAGATGGCGACTTCAGCCTGGCGCACCACGGCGAGTGAGGGCATTTCCAGGGCATACACGGTCATCAGGCCGTCTGCGGGCAGGCGCAGGGGGACGTTGCAGGCGCCGCGATTGATCAGGCCTTCCAGGGCGTTCATTGAGCTGCCGATGGTGATGCCGACGACGTCGTCGGTGTAGTTGCACACCACCAGGGTGCCGGTCTTGGTGTGGGGGCTGTTGCGCAGAGCGCCGTAGGGGTTCCAGGTGCCGCCTTCGCGGGCAATAAACACCGGGGAGCTGATGATCTCCAGTTCTGCGGCGGGGGTGCCGTCGCGCAGTGCTTGATAGGCGCTGGCGGTGGTCACGTGCAGGCGGATCACGTCGTTGGGGCCGGTGAGGCTGCGCAGGTCGACGGTGGCCGAGGTGCCCGCCAGGCGCCAGACGCGGCCGTTGTCGCGGCGGAAGCTGGGGGTGGTGCTCACTATCAGGGTTTCCTGGGTGGTGTTG
Organism: Alcanivorax sp.; assembly: GCA_013823245.1. Lineage (GTDB taxonomy): Bacteria > Pseudomonadota > Gammaproteobacteria > Pseudomonadales > Alcanivoracaceae > Isoalcanivorax. Next base: position 48,486 of record PNLU01000011.1, on the reverse strand, counting down.
AGCACGGTCATGTTGCCCTGGGCGTTGCTTTGCATCACGGGCAGGTCGGTGGCTCTGGGCAGGGCCTTGTTGCCGCTGTCGCTGCTGCCGCCGCAGGCGGTGAGTGCGAGTGCGGTGAAGAGCACGGTCAAGAGTTGGCGGTGCATGGGTGATCCTCCCGGTGCGTAAACACTTGCTGTGGGGCCTTGGCAGGCCCCGGTTACGCGTTGAGAGGGACAGGGATGTGGCAGCGCATGGGCGCAATTGCGCAAATATTGTGGTTTTACCCGCGCGGTTAGCGCGCGCGGGTTTCCCAGCGGATGATGTGGGCGCCGGCTTCGGGGGCGCTGCTGCGGGCGGCGCCGAGGCCGCGGGTCAGGGGCATGTCGCCGACGCCTTCGGCGAGCAGGCTGGCAGCGCCGCCGACGCTGCGGGTGGCGATGGCGGCGTCGGCGTGGCGCAGCACGCTGTATTCCATGGGGGATTGTTCGAGCCAGGCGTAGTTCACCGGGGGGCCGCCGCGGCTGGTGGGGTTGTTCAGCACCAGCAGTTGTTCGGCGCCAATGGTGTCGCTGGTGACTTCGGTGGGGGCCAGGGCCTGGGCGCGCTGGCCGGGGCCGAGGCGACCGGCCTGGCCGGGTTCGGGCCACAGTTGATAGATGCCGTGGGCGTTATCGACAAACAGCACGCTGATGTCGGCGTCGGTGCGGCCGTTGTTGGTCACGGTCAGGCGCACTTCGTCGCCGGCATACAGGGCCAGGGGGGCGGCGGGGTCGTAGGCGCGCCAGTCGCCGCGTCCGTCGCGGCGGTATTCAAAGCGGGTGTCCAGGGTGGCGGCGGCACCGCTGCTGCCCTGCAGGGCGGAGGCGGTGCGCAGCAGGTTGGCGGCGCGCACCCAGCGTTGCAGGCCGTTGCTGAGCAGGTTGACAGCCAGTGCCGTATCGGGGCTGCCGCCAGCAGCGCCCTCAAACGCCACGCTGCGCAGGCGTGTGTCATCGGCCTGTTCGCAGCCGCTTTCGGCGGGCAGCGACAGCGCCTTGAGCAGATCGCAGGACAACTGGTCGTCGCGATTGATAAAGAACAGCCGGTTCTGGGCCACATACAGCAGCAGGTCGGCGTCGTCACCGGGGCCCACCCAGTTCAGGGTGCGCTTGAGCAGGTCGACCTGCTGTGCGCTTTCCTGGGCCTTGCGCCACACCTCGGCGGGCGGCGACGCCCAGCGCACGCGATGGCTCACGTTCAAGGCCGGGCGCTCAAGGGCGGCCCAGACGCTGGCGCGGCCCAGGTTCTCCGGCAGGGGCGCGCGGCTGGAGACCAGCGAGCTGCTGTGTACGGTGGTGCGAGCCACGGGGGTGTCGCCGGTCACGCTGGTGTAAAGCCCGACCACGGCATCAGTGTCGAAGCCGTTCAACTGGCCAGCGTCGATAATCAGGTCGCTGCCGTCGCGGCGCACGGTGTAACGGGCGGGCAATTCACCTTCGCGGTGGAACACGCGGCGATCCATCTGTGTGCCCACCATCAGCGGGGTGCTGGCGCGCCAGGGCAAGGCGTTGTATTCCGCCATCATCAATTGCGCGAGTTGGCGATAGCTGACGTTGGGGTTCTGGCCGAGCATGCGCACCAGGGTGTGGCTGAACAGGCCGTTGAACTGGCCGTTGGGGTCGCCCAGGGGCATGCGCATTTCCGGGGTGGTTTCGTGGCTTTGCGAGGCGAAAAAGGCGATCAGGTCGCCGGGGGCTTCGCCGGGCCGCATAAAGCTGGGGGTGGCGTCGGCGCGCTGCACGCTGCGGGTGCGGGTCACGGGAATGCCCAGCGCTTCCGGTGTCAGTTGGCGCATGCGCACGCTCTGGTCGCTCACGCTGCGGGTCATGGTGCCGGCGTGGCAACTGTCGAACACAATCCACACGTGGGCGCCCTTGGCGCGAATCTGATCCAGCCATTCGCCTACCTGATAGTCATACAGCGCATTGGGAACGGCCTTCTGTTCGAAATTCCAGTTGCTCACGTCACGCGGCAAAAACAGTTCGTCGAGGCCGTCGGGTTCGCGCTCCAGATCGTCGGTGGGCGATTGGGTGCCGTGCCCGGAAAAATGCATAAATACCAGATCACCGGCGTCCACGGTGTCGATCAGTTTTTTAACGGCGTCGGTGATGGCGCCGAGGGTAGGCAGCGCGTGGGCGCCTTCCACGCCGTCGGCCAGCACGCGGATATGTTTGTCATCAAAGCCCTGCTGCAACAGCATGCTGCGCAGGCGCGGGATGTCCTGGCGTGGCCCTTCCAGGGACAGTGCCGGGGCCAGCTCCGGGTATTCCGACACGCCCACCAGCAGGGCATGTTGCTGGCTGGCCATGGCGGGTGTCAGGCACAGGGCGAGCAGGCCGAGTGCCGCTGTGGCTATGATTTTGTACATCCCCGTTTTGTACATCCCCGTGCTCCTGATCTTTATCGACTTACCGCCATTTGGAGGGAACGCTGGCGGTCACTGAACGCTTGTGGTCACTGGTGCGGTCTCTTACGCTCTGCCCTGCAGTGTAATCGCAAACGGGAATCCCATGACATCGCTGGTGCAACGCCCCCTGTCTCCCCTGCTCCGGCAGTTTATCGTCAACCTGTTGATTGCGCTGACGGTGCTGCTGACCTTGCAGGCGTTGCAGCACCATCCGCTGCTGGCGCGCCAGCAGGCCGTGGGGCTGGACTGGCTGATGCGCATGACCGCCAACACCTCCGCCCCGGCGGACGCCACGCCCTATCTGTTTATCGATCTGGATACGCCGTCCTGGGTGGCGCTGGGCGAACCCCATCTGGTGCCCGCTGAAACCCTGGCGCGCCTGCTGGAACGGCTGGTGGACACGCAGGCCAGGGCGGTGATTCTGGATATTGATCTGAGCCGCCGCAGCCTGCGGGATCTGGCGCCGGTGGCGGCGGTGATGGCCCGTTGGCAGGCCAGTGGCGATGCGCCGCCGCTGACGCTGATGCGCACGCTGAGCCCGGCGCAGCCGCCCGCGCGCCTGGGTGTGCCCCGGGCCACGGCGGTGGATGAGGTCAGCACCGGGGCGGCCTGGGCGTCGCCGTTTTTTACCCTGGATGTGGATCATAGGTTGCGCCGCTGGCGTCTGGTGGAGCCAGTGTGCGAGTACGGGCAGGCAGCGCTGTTGCCGTCGGTGCAGTTGGTCGCGCTGGCCCGCCAGCAGAACGCGCTGGCGTCGTTGCAGGCGCAACTGGATGACTGGCCGGGCGACCCGTGCGACACCGAAACACAACCGGCGTTGCCCACCTTGCAGTTGGGTGATTTGACGGTACCGCTGCACCAGCCCGGCCAGGCCGATGTGCACGGGCTGGGCGAGCGTATTCTGTTCACGCTACCGGACGCGCCGCCCCGGGGCTGGGCGCATCAGCCGCTGCCGTCGGGGGGCAGCCGCCCGCTGGTGATCCGGCTGCCGGTGTCGGTGCTGCTGGAAAGCGATGCGCGCCTGCCGGACCATCTGGTGGGCGGGCGTGTGGTGGTGATCGGGGCCAGTCATGTGGAATCCGGCGACATGCATTACACGCCACTGGGCAGCATGGCGGGGCCGATGGTGTTGATTAACGCCATGCATTCCCTCGAACGTTTCGGGCAGATCCGGCCGCCGCCGTTCTGGGTCACCGCGCTGATTACTGCGCTGCTGGTGCTGGCGTTGTCGTTCTGCTTTGTGCGCCTGCCGCCGCTGTGGGCCAATGTGGGCAGTTTGCTGGGTATCGTTCTGGTGGTGGTGCCGCTGAGCCTGCTGTACTTCCGCTCCGGGGTCTGGCTGAATTTCCTGCTGCCGTTGCTGGCGGTGGAGGTCTACCGCTGGATCCAGCGGTTCCGGCATTACCGCAGAACCTGATGAAAAGAACCTGATGAGAAGAACCTGATGATATTTCGACGCCTGATCTGCCAAGCGCTGTGCCTGCTGATGCTGTGTGCAGTGGGCACAGGAGCCTGGGCCCAGGCGGGCCATGTGCTCACGCTCGCCCCCGGTGATGGCACCCTGCTGGCCGAGCAGGGGGACGGTCGCCAGCAACCGCTGGCGCCGCTGGATGCGCTGGAGGCAGGTACGCGGTTGATCCTCACCGGCACGGCGCGGGCAACGCTGGACCTGAACGGCCAGCGCGTCGATCTGACCGCGGCCGACAGCCCCTATACCGTGGCGCCCGCCTCGCGCGGGGATGGTGTGGTCAGCAATCTGGTCAATTGGGCGGTCACGCTGATCCAGCGCGATGATGACCTGCTGCGCACGGTGGGTGCGGTGTCCCGCAGCACCGCCGACAATCCGCTGCCGTGGCTGACGCCGGGGGTGGAAGGTGAAGCCAGCCTGGCGAATCCGCTGTTTCTGGTATGGCGCGGCACGGCGCCGCCGGAGGCGGTGCGTCTGTACGCGTTGGATGAGCATGAGGAGGCCACGCTGGTGGCGGACCGTTTCCAGTTGCCCGCGCGGCAGTTGGCGGTGCTGCCGCTGCCTGCGCTGTCCGCAGGGCGTTATCAGCTGGAGGCCTGTTTCGAGAGTGGCTGTTACGGGCAGGTGCTGAACCTGTCAGCGGCGGATGACGCCAGCGGCGATGCGGTGGATGAGGTCTATGCGGGTCTGGCGGACTTGCAGCATGGCGGGCCTGAAGTGTGGTTCCGCGCGGTGCAGCGTCTGGCCCGCCACCAGCATGAGGTGCCGCTGGCGGCCGAGGTGCTGGCTAATCTCGCGGGCCAGTAGCGCGTTCCATCCGCAGGTAGACCAGATTGCCGGTGTGCGGGTCGAACAGCAGATCCACATCGTACTCACCCAGGCGGCGTTCGCGGCGGCGCTGCATTTCCTGTTGCGACATGGCGTAGAGCGAGCGCAGGTAGCGGGCGCCTTCCACGGCGGCCTTGATTTCCAGCATGCCGAGGGAGCGTTCGCGCACTGATTCATCCCAGGCGACCAGGCGAATGCCGCTGCCATGGCGTGCGGACACGTCCAGCAGGCGGGCCAGATCCGGTGGCAGTTCGCTCAGGTTGACCGGCTGCCCGGGAAACTCCAGCACCACCCGGTCAGGCTGTTCGCGTACCAGAGTAATCAGATCACGGTCGATCTGTTGCTCGCGCACATAGGTCAGGCGCACGGATTCGCCAGCCGCTGCGCCCTCGGTGTCCGGGCGGCTGCTGCAACCGGCGAGGCCACCTGCGAGCAGCAATCCCAGCCCCAGCACCGGCACCAGCAGCGTCAGGCTGCCACGGCGTTTCATCAGTCTTCTTCCCGCACCAGCAGCAAACGCACCACGCGGGCGTCGCTGGCGTCCACGTCCATCTCGATGTGATAGCCGCGATACGGATTGCCGCGCATCATGCGGCCGACGCGGTCGCGGGTGGTCAGCAATTGCTCCAGGCCATCCACAGCGCGGGACAGGTCACTGACGCCGCTGGTTATGCTGTCCATGCCGCGCTCGCGCACGTCGGGGGTCGCCGCCACACGAATGCGGATGTCGCCACCGGCATCACGCACGCGCGTGAACAGTTCATTGATGCGCGATGGCAGGTTGTTGGCGTTCACGGCGCCGCCGACAAACACCACTTCGTAATCGCCGCCGCGCTGCAGTTGGGAATCCAGCTGCAGCAGAAACACATCGGCGTCCACATAGACCAGCTTCTCCGGCGCATCGTGCGGGTCATCGTAGGCGTGTGCCCATTGCAGGCTCATACCCAGACAGATAAAACCCGCCATCATCATGCTTCGTGTGATCATCCCTCGATCCTCATGTTGGGCACCCGATGTCCGTGATTTTGATCCGGGCGGCGCGGCGGCGCAATCGTGCTCATGGCCATCCCACGCATTAAAAAGGCGGCGTGGCGCAGGCCAGCACACTGCGATCGATGATCTCCATCAATCCATCAGGATGCAGCATGGGTTCATAGCCCGGGGTCATGCCGCGCACCCACAGGGGCCGGGCCAGCTCCAGTTGCACCTGCAGGGGCCGCATCAGGTTATGGTCGAGCCGATCGGTGTAGCGGCGCCGGGGCAAAGGCATATTGCCCAGCCATATGTCTGCCCGCCCGGGTGCAGCGCCGTCCAGCAGGATCTCCATCATCATCAGTTGCAGCGGCTCGTGCGGGCGCGCATACCAGTCGCTGACCAGGGTGATTGAGGCGGCCTCGTTACCGGCCCACTGCTGTACTCCCACCCGGTAACGCCCGACATTGAGCACCACAAAGTGCCGTTGCAGCAGCGATTCCGACAGCTCGGCCTCGTCCGGCAGGATGATGCCCTGCTCCGCCAGGTGCCGCAGCAGCGGGCGCTCGTCTTCGCTCACGCTGGCGCCGGTCAGGCCGGGCAGGCGCATGCCGTCCAGAAAGATGCCGCCGTCTTCGTCGCAGATGCCCAGGCTGTGGGGCACGGCGGCCACGGGCAGCGCCGCGCCCAGACCCAGAATCGCCAGGCCGATCCGGACACATCTTGTCAGTCCTGTTTTCGCCCCCATATCTACCTCCGGTATGCTGTCTCACCGGATGAGAGGTACAACCTCGCGATCCTGAACACTCGCGCGCCGCGCGAGGCCACTCACTGTCGCTCGGGAGCGATCTTGATGCACCGTCCGCCCCTGCAAGGCCCCCCTGCCAACCCGATTGTGCGTTTGTTGATGCTGGTCGGCGGCATCATTGTGCTGGCCGCGTCGCTGTTCGTCGGGGCCATCATGTTTCTGGTCATTCTGGGCCTGGCGATCATGATGTCCGTGGTCTTCATGATCCGGGTCTGGTGGATTCGCCGGCGCCTGATGCGCGCCTGGCAGGCGCAGCAGCAAAATCAGCCGCCGCCGGGCGGACAGGGGCCCCGTCGGGGCTCTATCATTGAAGGCGAATACGAAATCGAACGCGAACGCACGCGCGAGGAATAACAACGCTATGACCGCTTTCAGCTTCACCACCACCCGTAGTCTGATCTGTGAACCCGGCGCCAGCGCGCGCCTGCCTGCGCTGGCCGCCGAACTCGGCATGCAGCGCCCCTGTCTGGTCACCGACGGCGGTATCGTCAACAGCGGCCTGCTGGGCCCGGTCCGTGAGTCGTTCGAGGCGGCGGGCATGCCGTTGAGTGTGTTCAGCGATGTGGTGGCCGACCCGCCGGAATCGGTGGTGGAGCAGGCCCTGGCGGCGGCTGGCGATTGCGACGGGGTGATCGGTTTTGGTGGTGGCAGCGCCATGGACACCGCCAAGCTGGTGGCGCTGCTGCGCACCGGCGAACAGACCTTGCAGCAGGTGTATGGCGTGGGCAATGCCCGTGGCCAGCGGCTGCCCCTGATTCAGGTGCCCACCACGGCGGGCACTGGCTCGGAAGTGACGCCGATTGCCATCGTGACCACCGGCGAAACCACCAAGCAGGGCGTGGTGGCGCCGCAATTGCTGCCCGACCTGGCGATTCTGGATGCGCATCTGACCCTGGGCCTGCCGCCTGCCGTCACGGCGGCCACCGGCATTGATGCCATGGTCCATGCCATCGAGGCCTACACCAGCAAGGTGCGCAAGAACCCCTATTCCGACATGCTGGCGCGCGAGGCGCTGCGGCTGCTGTCCGCCAACCTGGAAACCGCCGTGCACGACGGCCAACAGGTGCAGGCGCGCTCGGACATGCTGCTCGGCGCCATGCTCGCCGGGCAGGCGTTTGCCAATGCGCCGGTGGCGGCGGTCCATGCCCTCGCCTATCCGCTGGGCGGCATCTATCACATCCCCCATGGCCTGAGTAACAGCCTGGTGCTGCCCCATGTCATGCGCTTCAATCTGCCTGCAGCCCGCGAGGCCTACGCCGAGCTGGCGCCGATCATCCTGCCTGCGGGCACACCGCTGGCGAACGACCCCGCCGAGCAGTTGATCGACTATCTGGCCGCCCTGGCGGAGAAAGTGAACCTGCCGGTGCGCCTGCGCGACATGGACATCCCGGAGTCCGCCATCGCCCGCCTGGCCGCCGACGCCATGCTCCAGCAGCGCCTGCTGGTGAACAATCCGCGCGAAGTCAGCGAAGCCGACGCCGTCGCCATCTATCAGGCCGCCTGGTAAGGAGCCGCGCATGAGCAACCCGGACCGCAGCCGCGGTGTGCGCGGCGACTATGGCTATTTCACGCCGATTACCACGCGCTGGCACGACAACGACCTCTACGGCCATGTGAACAACGTGACCTACTACGGCTACTTCGATTCGGTGGCCAATCACTTCCTGATCCATGAAGGCGGGCTGGATATCCATCACGGCGCGGTGATCGGGCTGGTGGTGTCGTCCGGCTGCCGCTACCACGCGGCGGTGGCCTATCCGGAGAAACTGGAAGGCGCGCTGCGGGTGAACCGGCTGGGGAATTCCTCGGTGGAGTATGGCGTGGCGGTGTTCCGTGAGGGGGAGGATGACGCCGTGGCTGAGGGGTATTTCACCCATGTGTTTGTGGATCGTGGGACGCGGCGGCCGGTGGGGATGCCGGAAGGGTTGCGGAAGGCGTTGGCGCGGATTGCAGGTGGTGTGGAGCAAGTCTGATTGCTTTGGGGGCGCTTTGCGCCCCTGAGGGAGGGATTGATTCGGCCTGTGGCCTCACCCCTTCGGGGCGCGCTGCGCGCGTCCTGCGCCGCTGCGCGGCTTGTCGAACGGAGGGTTCGAATCAAGTCATCCCTCACCGCCAGATACAAAAAAAGCCCGCATTGCGGGCTTATTTTGTATCTGGCGGTGAGGGAGGGATTCGAACCCTCGATACGGTATTAACGTATACTCCCTTAGCAGGGGAGCGCCTTCAGCCACTCGGCCACCTCACCGTATTCGTCAAGGCGCGCATCATACCATCTTCAGCGTGAAATCCCAGCCTGAATTGCGCGCCTGTGCGTCAACCGCACAGAAAACCATCAACTGACAGGGCCGGATCAGGCGCCGTCGCCGTCTGTGGTCTTCTCGTGCTGGATGCGCATGTAGATCTCTTCGCGGTGTACCGCGACTTCTTTCGGGGCGTTGACGCCGATGCGAACCTGATTGCCCTTGACGCCGAGCACGGTGACCGTGACTTCGTCGCCAATCATCAGGGTTTCGCCTACTCGCCGGGTAAGAATAAGCATGGTGATCCCTCCTGGGTCCTTTCGGTCTTGAATGAGCGCAAATATCCGCTACTCAGGGGTCCAGCGCCTCCGTGCGTGATCCTTGGCCCGGGACCGCGCGCCTGCCCCCGCTGCGGGCCGACATTATGCAATATGCCAGCACTGATGTCTCGCTGCCAGTATGGCATCGCTTACACCTTACCCTCCAGGGGCCGGGGCTTCGAGTGAAGACCCCGGCGGCCGGTGCCGGGTCAGGCGCTGCCCGGCTCCTTGTCCAGCTCGAAGGCCGAGTGCAGGGCCCGCACAGCCAGTTCCAGGTACTTCTCGGCGATGACTACGGACACCTTGATTTCAGAGGTGGAGATCATCTCGATGTTGATACCTTCGTGGGCCAGGGCTTCGAACATCTTGCTGGCGACACCGGCGTGGGAGCGCATGCCGACACCCACCAGCGACACCTTGGCAATCTTGTCGTCGCCGATGATCTCGGGGTTGCCGAGTTCTTCCGAGGCCTTGCGCAGGGCTTCCTGGGCACGCTTGAAGTCGTTGCGGTGCACGGTGAAGGTGAAGTCGGCGGCGCCGTCCTTGCCGACGTTCTGCACGATCATGTCCACTTCGATATTGGCAGCGCTCACCGGGCCGAGGATCTTGTACGCAATACCCGGGGTATCCGGGGCGCCACGCACGATGATCTTGGCTTCATCACGGGTAAAGGCAATTCCGGAAATGACCGGCTTTTCCATATCAACCTCGTCTTCGACGGTAATCAGGGTACCAGGGCCATCCTGGAAGCTGGACAGTACGCGCAGCGGCACATTGTATTTGCCGGCGAACTCAACGGAACGGATCTGCAGGACCTTGGAGCCCTGGCTGGCCATCTCCAGCATTTCCTCGAAGGTAATGCTGTTCAGGCGGCGGGCGTTATCCACCACGCGCGGGTCAGTGGTGTAGACGCCATCCACGTCGGTGTAGATCTGGCACTCGTCGGCCTTCAGGGCCGCCGCCAGCGCGACCGCCGTGGTGTCGGAGCCGCCACGGCCCAGAGTGGTGATGTTGCCGTTGCCGTCCACGCCCTGGAAGCCCGCCACCACCACCACGCGTCCGGCGTCGAGGTCGGCACGCATGTTGTGGGCGTCGATGTCTTCGATCCGCGCCTTGGTGTGGCTGCTGTCGGTGAGAATGCGCACCTGGCCGCCGGTGTAGGAGCGGGCGTCCTGGCCGATTTCCTTGAGGGCCATCGACAGCAGGGCAATGGTGACCTGCTCGCCGGTAGAGACCAGCACATCCAGCTCGCGCGGGACGGGGTTCTCGGTAATGTTTTTCGCGAGGTCGAGCAGGCGGTTGGTTTCACCGCTCATGGCGGACACCACCACCACGACGTCATCACCCCGTTTCCTGAAGCCGGCCACCTTCTCGGCAACCGCCTGGATACGCTCGACGGAACCGACCGAGGTGCCGCCGTATTTCTGCACTATGAGGGCCATATATTGAGCCAATCCGCAAAAAAAGAACGCGCTATTCTATCATTCCCGCGCGAACTTTGCATGAAGCTGGTCCGGGCGGGGCCTGGGTTTGCCTTGAAAAAACCGTTAAATGTCAGTCACCTGCGCGGGAGGCGGCCCAGTCACGGACGCTCTCCAGCGCGCCGGGCAGGGCCGCCAGGTCGGAGCCACCGCCCTGCGCCATGTCCGGTTTGCCGCCGCCCTTGCCACCGATCTGGCTGGCCACATGACGCACCAGATCGCCTGCCGGATACTGTGCAGCAAGGTCCTTGGTCACGCCCGCCACCAGGCTGATCTTGTCGCCTTCGGTGCCCGCCAGCAGGACTACCGCCGAGCCGAGCTTGTCCTTGAGCTTGTCGATGGCCAGGCGCAATGCCTTGGCATCGGCGCCGTCGAGCTGGCTGGCCAGCACCTTGATGCCGTTGATCTCCTGCACCGCGCTGGTCAGGTCGTTGCCGGTGCCCGAGGCGAGCTTCTGCTTCAGGCGTTCGATGTCCTTTTCCAGTTCGCGGGTGCGGCTGACCAGCTGCGCGACACGATCCGGGGTCTGCTCCGGCGCCACTTTGACGGCCCCGGCAATGCGCGAGACGGTGTCGGCCAGACGGCGGACATCGGCCAGGGCGTTTTCGCCCGTAACGGCTTCGATACGGCGAATGCCGGCGGACGAGGCGCCTTCCAGGGTGATACGGAACAGGCCGATATCACCGGTGCGCTCCACATGGGTGCCGCCACACAGTTCTTTCGAGAAGGCGGCTTCGCCCATGGTCAGCACGCGCACCTGATCGTCGTACTTCTCACCAAACAGGGCCATGGCGCCCGCCGCCCGTGCGGCGTCGATATCCATCAGTTCGGTGCTCACCGGCACGTTGGCCAGAATGTGAGCGTTGACAATGTCTTCGATCTCGGCAATCTGCGCTGCCGTCACGGCCTCACCATGGGAGAAATCAAAGCGTAAATAGTCCGGGCCCACGAGGGAGCCTTTCTGGGTGACGTGCTCGCCCAGCACCTTGCGCAATGCGGCATGCATCAGGTGGGTGGCAGAGTGGTTGCGCATGATCGCCTTGCGACGCTTGATATCCACCCGTGCGGCGACCTTGTCACCGACCTTGAGGCTGCCGCTTTCCAGCGTGCCGATATGCACATGGGCGGCCTGGCGCTTGCGCGTGTCGGCCACTTTGAAGCGGGTGTCGTTGCCTACGGTCAGCAGACCGGTGTCACCCACCTGGCCACCGGATTCGGCGTAGAACGGCGTGCGCTCCAGCACCACCATGCCCTCTTCCCCGGCGTTCAGGCTGTCCACCGCCTGCCCTTCGCGATACAGCCCGACCACGGCGGCCTGATCGTCCAGCAGTTCATAACCGGAAAACTCGGTGTTGCCTTCGATCTGCAAGCGGTCGCTGTAATCGCTGGCAAAGGCGTCGGCGCCGCGCGCGCGTTCGCGCTGTGCCGCCATGGCGGCGTCGAAACCAGGCTGATCGATGGTCAGGCCTTTTTCCCGCGCCACGTCAGCGGTGAGATCCGGCGGAAAACCATGGGTGTCGTACAGGGTGAATACCACATCGCCCGGGATCACATTACCGTCCAGACCCGCGACGGCCTGCTCCAGCACTTTCATGCCCTGCGCCAAGGTGCGGCCGAACTGCTCTTCTTCTGCCAGCAGTGCTTTTTCGATGCGTGCCTGCTCGGAACGCAGGGCCGGGTACGCCTCACCCATCTGCTCGACCAGAGCCGCCACCAGGGTGTGGAAGAACGGCTTGTCGCAGCCCAGCTTGTGACCGTGCCGCAGGGCGCGGCGGATGATGCGGCGCAGCACATAGCCGCGCCCTTCGTTGGACGGAATCACGCCGTCGCCGATCAGGAAACTGGCGGAGCGAATATGATCCGCGATCACGCGCAGGGACTTTTCTTCAAGATCGCTGGTCCCGGTTGCCTTGGCGGCGGCCTTGAGCAGCGCCTGGAACAGATCGATTTCGTAGTTGGAATGCACGCCCTGCATTACGGCGGCGATGCGCTCCAGGCCCATGCCGGTGTCCACCGACGGCTTCGGCAGCGGCTGCAATTCGCCGTCCGGCTGGCGGTCGTACTGCATGAACACCAGGTTCCAGATTTCGATATAGCGATCCAGATCGTCGCCTTCCGAGCCCGGCGGACCGCCCGGCACATCAGCGCCGTGATCGTAGAAGATTTCAGAGCAGGGACCGCAGGGGCCGGTGTCGCCCATCTGCCAGAAGTTGTCTTCGTCCAGACGGGAAAAACGCTCGGCGCTGACACCCATTTCCTTGAGCCAGATATCGGCGGCTTCGTCGTCAGACACATGCACCGTCACCCACAGGCGTTCCGGCGGCAGCTTCATGTCAACGGTCAGGAATTCCCAGGCAAACTTGATCGCTTCGCGCTTGAAGTAGTCGCCGAAGCTGAAGTTGCCGAGCATTTCGAAGAAGGTGTGATGGCGGGCGGTGTAGCCCACGTTTTCCAGGTCGTTGTGCTTGCCGCCAGCACGCACACAGCGCTGGCTGCTGGTGGCGCGGGTGTAGTCGCGCTTGTCACGGCCCAGGAACACATCTTTGAACTGGTTCATCCCGGCGTTGGTGAACAGCAGGGTCGGATCGTCGGCGGGCACCAGGGAACTGGAGGGCACCACGGCGTGGCCCTGACGGGCAAAGTAGTCAAGGAAGGCCTGGCGGATGTCGGCGCTCTTCATAGGTCTCGCTGCACAGTGGCTTGGGGGTCAAAAGCGTGCAGTATAACGGGGACCGGGCTCCGATTCGATTGTCAGATCAGATCAGTCTGCATCGTGGGGGCTATCACGGACGCTATCGAGGGCGGCAAAGCACTGTTCGCCGGTAAAACCCCGGTATTGCAGGAAGCGCAACTGCCGAGCCTTGTCCTTGAGGTCGGCGGGGGCACCGCCGCCGAAGCGGCGCTGGCGCGTCTCGGCGGCCAGGGCAAACCAGTCGCAGTCGGTCTCCGCCAGCGCCTGCTCGGCCAGTGCCGGAGCGATCCCGTTCTGTTGCAGCGTCTGCCGGATACGCAGCAGCCCGTGGCCACGCTCGATATGACTGCGCACCAGCATGCCGGCGTAGCGGGTGTCGTTGAGGAAGTTCATCTCCTCCAGCCAGGCCAGCACCGGCTCCACCGGGGCCTCGTCGCCATACTTGCGCGACAGGCGCCGGGCCAGTTCGGCGCGGGCAAACTCGCGCCGGGCCAGCATGTTCAGGGCCGTATTGCGCAAAGCCGCCTCGGTGGGCGGCTCTGCAGGGGTGGCATCTTTCGATGTCATGGTGGCCTGGCTGACTGACACCGCGTGGCGGTTCAGTCTTCGGCCTCAGCTGTTTCTGCGTCGGCGGCTTCGCCCTTGGGGGCAGGCGCGGCCAGCAGCTGGGCGCGAATCTGGGTTTCGATTTCGCGGGTGATTTCCTGGTTGTCACGCAGGAAGTCGCAGGCGTTCTGCTTGCCCTGGCCGATCTTGTCGCCCTTGTAGGCATACCAGGCGCCGGACTTGTCCACCAGGCCCAGCTGCACGCCCATATCCAGGATTTCACCCAGGTTGTTGATGCCCGAGCCATACAGAATCTGGAATTCGGCCTGCTTGAACGGCGGCGCCACCTTGTTCTTGACCACTTTGACCCGGGTCTCGCTGCCGATTACCTCGTCACCCTGCTTCACCGCGCCGATACGGCGAATGTCCAGACGCACGGAGGAATAAAACTTGAGCGCGTTACCGCCGGTGGTGGTTTCCGGGTTGCCGAACATGACACCGATCTTCATACGGATCTGGTTGATGAAGACCACCAGGCAGTTGGCGTTCTTCACCGAGCCGGTGATCTTGCGCAGGGCCTGGCTCATCAGACGCGCCTGAACACCCACGTGGTGGTCGCCCATCTCGCCTTCGATTTCCGCTTTCGGCACCAGGGCGGCCACCGAGTCGACGATGATCACGTCCACCGCGCCGGAACGGACCAGCATGTCGGTGATTTCCAGGGCCTGTTCGCCGGTGTCCGGCTGGGACACGATCAGGTCATCCACATTCACGCCCAGCTTCTCGGCGTAATCCGGGTCCAGCGCGTGCTCGGCATCGACGAAGGCGCAGGTGGCGCCCTGCTTCTGGGCCTGGGCAATGGTGGACAGGGTCAGGGTGGTTTTACCGGAGGATTCAGGGCCGTAGATCTCGACAATACGGCCTTTCGGCAGGCCGCCGATGCCCAGCGCGACATCCAGCCCCAGGGAGCCGGTGGAAATCGCGGGGATGCGCTCGCGCTTGTGGTCGCCCATGCGCATGACAGAGCCCTTGCCGAACTGACGCTCGATCTGGGCCAGGGCGGCCCCCAGGGCCTTCGTCTTGTTGTCGTCCATTGCCGAATCCTCGTCTGATCTGTGTTTACCGCGAAAGACTGGCCGTAACGCCAGCACTGACTTAATGAACAGTATTCTGCCTGTGTCCTGTCAACCCTGCAACCCCCTGGCCTGACACAGGCCAAACACAGGCCAGGCAACGGCCTTCAGGCCGCAGGGACGCGGGCGATGATGCCTTCCAGCGCGGTGATCACGGTGGCCGCGCGCACCGCAGCGCGGTCGCCGTCGAACACCTGGCAGGCAACGTCTGTGCCCTGCCCGCGCCGGGCCCAGGCGAACCAGACCGTGCCCACCGGCTTGTCGGCGCTGCCGCCATCTGGGCCGGCAATGCCGCTGACCGCCACGGCGATGTCCACCGGGCTGCGGGCCAGCACGCCCTCGGCCATGGCCCGCACCGTCGCTTCGCTGACCGCGCCGTGGGCCGCCAGCACCGTCTCGGGCACGCCGAGCAGCCGCATCTTGGCCTCGTTGGAGTAGGTCACGAAGCCGGAATCCAGCCAACCGGAACTCCCGGCGATATCGGTGACCGCTGCGGCAATGCCGCCGCCGGTACAGGACTCCGCCGTGGCCATTGTCCAGCCCGCTGCTTTCAGTGCAAGCCCGGTTCGCCTGGCCAGGTCGTCGTGCGTCGGGTTGTCGTACATGCTGCCTCGTATCTCGATACTCCAGACTGAATGAAGCATAACCCGTGCCGCCAGAGGCGTATGCAGGAAATCAGCTCGTCCTGGTGTCAGCGTTTTGATAACAAAAGGCTGATAAGCTCAGTTTGACCATCGCACAGGGAAGGATCACTGCCATGAATAAAGTCAAAGTCGCCGACTGGGCGCAACTGCAACCTGAAGTCCCGTTCCGCGCCCGCGTCGCCAATGTCGACCTGATCGTGATCCGCTGGCCAGACGCCGAGGAGGTCTCGGTACTGTTTGGCCGCTGCCGCCACCGCGGCGCCCTGATGGCCGATGGCGCAGTAAGCGGTGACACGGTGCAATGCACCCTGCACGGCTCCACCTATCGCTATCGCAGCGGCCGCAACGTGCATTACCCGGGCGTTGATCTGCAACGCTTCCAGGCCTGGATCGAGGGCGGAGCGGTCTGGGTGGACGAAGAGGAAATCGCAAGCTGGGAACAAAAGAACCCGCAGAAATATGATCGCGATGCCTACCTGGGCGACTACGCCGACTTCAAGGGCACCGAAGACGAGCCCCATGTAAAGATGATTCAGAGCCTGGCCGAGCACGGTCTGGAAAAAGTGGGCCACCATGGCCCCATGGCGGCCATGGGCGTACCCGCCCACACCCTGCCGCGCTGGGACGATCTGCAACTGCTCACCGCCCAGTTGCAACGGCCGCCGCTGCTGGACGACGAACCGGTGGGCACTGAAGTGGTGATCGGGCCCAACAGTCGCAAGCCGCTGCGCCTGGAGACACCGCTGATGGTGTCTGACATGAGCTTTGGCGCGCTGTCAGAGGAAGCCAAGCTGGCCCTATCCATGGGCGCCGAACTGGCGGGCACCGGCATCTGCTCCGGCGAAGGCGGCATGCTGGACGGTGAACAGGCCGCCAACAGTCGCTACTTTTATGAACTCGCCTCGGCCCGCTTCGGCTTCAGCATGGACAAGGTGCAGCGTTGCCAGGCATTTCACTTCAAGGGCGGCCAGGCGGCCAAGACCGGCACCGGCGGTCACCTGCCGGGCAACAAGGTGGTGGGGCGCATCGCTGAAGTGCGGGGCTTGCAGCCCGGCGAGTCCGCCGTGTCCCCGGCGCGTTTCCCGGACTGGACCAAACCGGCCGATTACCGCGACTTTGCGGATCAGGTGCGCGAGGCCACCGGCGGTATTCCCATCGGTTTCAAACTCTCGGCCCAGCATATCGAGCGTGATATCGACGCCGCCCTGGAGGCCACGGCGGACTATATTATTCTGGATGGCCGGGGCGGCGGCACCGGCGCGGCGCCAACGCTGTTCCGCGACAATATTTCCGTACCCACCATTCCTGCCCTGGCCCGTGCGCGGCGCCATCTGGATCGCTGCCAGCGGCCGGACGTCACGCTGATTATCACCGGCGGCCTGCGCCTGCCCGCAGATTTTATCAAGGCACTGGCGCTGGGCGCTGATGTGGTGGCGCTGTCCAACTCGGCCCTGCAAGCCATCGGTTGCCTGGGCATGCGCGCCTGCAACAGCAACAACTGCCCGGTGGGCATCGCCACCCAGAAAGCCGACCTGCGTCAGCGCCTGGAAGTGGAACGCTCCGCCCGCCGCC
The DNA here is from genome assembly GCA_013823245.1 of Alcanivorax sp. Lineage (GTDB taxonomy): Bacteria > Pseudomonadota > Gammaproteobacteria > Pseudomonadales > Alcanivoracaceae > Isoalcanivorax. Next base: position 31,354 of record PNLU01000011.1, on the reverse strand, counting down.
TGGCCAATTTCCTGCATGCCTCCACGGAGCTGATACAGGTCATGGCCCGTGCCTGCGGCCATCGCCATGTGGCCGACTTCAACGCCGATGACCTGACCACCTGGAAGCGCGATATGGCTGAGCTCGCCGGGGTGGCCTTTGGTGGAGTGGGCGCCGCATGATCGTCACCAACCGTATCTCGCTGCGCAAGCTGGTCGGCTTTACCTGGCCACAACTGCTGATCCTGCTGGTGTTTACCGTGCTGGCGTGCAGCGCTATCCGGCTGGTGCCGCAAGAGTTGCTGAAGGCACTGTCGTTCGCCACCGGCTTTCTCGGTACGGCGCTGGCGTTTCTCATCGGCTTTCGCAACAACACCGCCTATGGCCGCTGGTGGGAAGCGCATAAGGTGTGGTCAGCGTTGAAATATGAAACCCGCAACTTCGGCTTGCTCGTACAGAGCCTGAGCCAGGCCGATGCAACCACCCAGCGGCAACTGCTGCACCGCCAGGCGGCCTTCGCCTGGCGCCTGAACCGCTTCCTGCGCCGGCTGCCCGCTGGTACCGAGGAGGCAAGCCTGCTGGGTAAGGAGGAAGCGACACAGATCGAAACCCGGCAAAACCCACCGCTGGCAATCCTTGACCTGCAAAACCAGACCTTGCGACAACTTGCCGCCGATGGCCGACTGGACAGCTACCGGCTGGTGCAGTTGACCGAACGCCTGACCCGCTTCAATGAAGCGCTCGGCAGTTGTGAGCGACTGAAGAAAACACCCTTCCCGATGCAGTACACCTGGTTCATGCTCTACACGCTGGTGGTATTCCTGTTCCTGCTGCCCATCAGCCTGGCCGGGCATCTGGGCTACTGGAGCCTGCCATTTTCGCTGATCATCGGCTGCGCCTACATCATGCTGGAATATGTGGGCCGCTATATCGAGACGCCATTTGAAAACCAGGTCAACGATGTGCCCATGGATTATCTCTCGCGCACGGTGGAAAACGACCTGCGCGAAATGCTCGGCGAAACCGGGCTGCCACCAGCGATCAAGCCGCAGGGGCTGGGCTACCTTTACTGACGACCGCTATCGAGTGAACAAGAGTCCACTGGCCCGCCAGTCATCCGATAGCGCTTTATCTGGCACGGTCGTTCATGTAAACAGACGGCAGCTTAAAAAAACAACATTCAGGGGGACTCTCTATTATGCGCAACCTACGCATTCTGCTGACGCTGTGTCTGGCGCTGCTCGGCAGCCAGGCGATGGCAGACACTTATGTGTTTGTTACCAACAGCACGCCGGACACCGTCACGGTCTCCGTCAACCACCACGGCACTGCCACGCTGACGCAAGGCAGCCAGTGGGAACAGGAAGCCACCAGCATCGGGCCTTACGAGACCAAACGTGTGCTGCGCTATAACCGCTTCTGGGGCGTCACCCGCAATCGCACTTTCAATTTCGACACCACCATCAGTTCGGGCACCTCGTCGGTGGTGCTGCGGCAGACCATGGTGGGCACCTGGACCGGCAGCAACATCCAGCATGGTGCCAGCGGGCCGGGCTTTACGTCACCCTGGTTCAGCGACCGCAACGTGCACACCTATCAGCATGATTATGTCACCCGGCCCTCCAGCACAGCCTTCAAGGCCGAGTTCACCGGGGGCTATGACGATTTCTATTACATCATCACCAACGACACCCTGGCCGAGCCGCTGTCCGGCAGCGACGAGCTGAAGGTGCTCAGCTACAACATCTATGCCCTGCCCCTGGTGGCCAGCAAGATCAGTGAGCGCCTGGCCGAGTTGCCCAACCACCTGAGCGGCTACGATGTCATCCTGTTCCAGGAGGCGTTTTCCTCCACCCGTGAGAGCATGTTGCTGGCACTGGCCCAGGAATATCCGTACCAGACCCATGTGCCGAAAATTCCCTACAGCGGCATCAATGTGTTCGACAGCGGTGTACTGATCATCAGCCGTTACCCCATCGTCAACACCGCCGATTTCATCTTCCCGGATTGCACCGGCACCGACTGCTTTGCGGATAAAGGCGTGATCTATGCCGAGGTGATCAAGGATGGCAAGGCCTACCACCTGACCTCCACGCACACGGCCTCGTTCGATACCGCCGCCGCGCGCGCCCTGCGCCAGGTGCAGTTCCAGCAGATTCGGGCGCTGGTGGACAATCAGAATATTCCGGCCTTTGATGCGGTGCTGATGGGCGGCGACTTCAATGTGAACAAGCTGATCTGGCCGCAGGATTACGCCGACATGCTGACCAACCTGAATGCCACTGACCCGGTGAGCACCGGCTATACCGCCGCGACTTTCGATCCGCGCATCAATATTCTGGCCACCGCTGCGGGCTCCGGCGGCGACACGGTGGAGTATCTCGATTACGTGGTGTACGCCAATGATCACCGCCAGCCGGTGCAGTCACGCAATGACGTGCGCATCAAGCGTGCCGCCACCGCGCCGCTGTTCCATACCCGGGATCTGTCGGATCACTTCCCGGTCATGGGTGAGTTCCAGTTCGCGCCATGAGACGTTTTGGCACCTCCATCGTGATCACGGCGGCCCTGGCCGCCGTGATCTTCATGGTTCGCCCCGCCGAGGATGCCACGACGACCCTGGTGACGTCGGCGGGCAGCGCCGACTTCAGCATTGCCACCCCGCCCTCAGCGGTCGATCTGAGCACCGATTTCCCGGCCAGCGAAGCGGCCGCTGGCATTCTGGCGCGCCGCGCGGCCCGTGTGGAAGCCATGCAGTCATTGCTGGCGGCAGCGCAAGCTCAGCCGGGCAATCTCGCCATGACCTTGCAGCAACTGCGCCACCATTGTCTGCCGGATGAAAACTGCGATGCGCTGATCCGTCAGGCTCTGGCTGGCTATCCCGACGCAGTATTCGCCGCGCTGGCCGAGCAGGCGCTGACACGTCTGCCACTGTATGAGCAGGCCATGCAAGAGGTGGTGATGTCCATGAATACACCGCCACGCGAGCGCTATGACGCGATTCATGCCTTGCGGGAAGAGACACTTGGCCGGGACATAACGGAAGCCCTTTTCGGGCAAGAAGCCGCGTGGGCGGAGTATCAGTTCCGTTATGGCGATTTGATGGAAGGCGCCGCCGCATTATCGGCAGCGGATCGCCTCAACGCGCTGAATGGTCTGCGCGAGGCCAGCTTCGGCGACTACGCCGAGGCGCTGGATCAGGTAGAAGGGGTCGATGGCCGCTATCAACGGGAGCTGGCTTTGCTCTTGGCGGGTGTCGAGGATGCCACGACGCGAGCGCAAATTACCCGCGAACTGCGGCAGCGCTATTATCCCGCCGATACGATTGCGCAGCTGGAAGCCCTCGACCGTCAGCAGCAACGGAACAACCAGCGCGTACTGGATTATCAGCAGGCGGTGGCGGCCTTGCAGCAGGAGATGGAAGCCGTGAGAAATACGCTTCCCGATCAGGCCTGGCAGCAGCAATACGAACAGGGATTGCGGCAGTTGCGGGTGCAGTACTTTCCTTAACCCCTCCCCGTACACCGCGCGGCTCAGGGGACGAGGCTTTTCAGAAATGCCAACTGCTTGCTGATCACACTGCTGAACACCGGTTCGAAGTAGGGTTCAAAATGGTTGGCGTCCACGGTATCCAGCGTCAGATGCGGATTGTCCACACGGCGGATTTTATCCGCCACAAAGGGCGCCACGGTATCGCCGGTGGCACCCAGTAGCAGCGTGGGAACGCGGATATCCTTGAGGCGCTTGAACGGGCGATAAGGCCCCATCGTCATCAATGAGCGCGCCGCAACACGGTTGTCATAGGCCCGCCCGCTGCTCTGCTCGCCCAGAGCCAGCGCCTTGCCGGCATCATCGCGATCCATACTGGAAAAAGCCCCTGGCGCGCTGACCACCGGAATATAAACAGGCTGGCCCGGCTTGATCAGATCGGCCAGGCAGTAGAGGCCGAAGCGCAGCAGTCGTGCCAGCGGCACCGCGCGCACCGCCGCCAGCCCGTCGAGCATCGGCACCTGGGCAATCGCCCCGAGCAGCTCCGGGTGTTCCGCCGCCAACTCCACCGCGTGCCCCCCGCCAAACGAGGTGCCCCACACCACAATCCTGTTCCTGTCGACGCCCGGCCGGGATTTCAGAAAGGCCAGCGCGGCATCGGCTTCCCTGACGCGGCCACGGGCCGAGATGGTATGCCGGGGCAGCCCGGCGCTGTCGCCCCAACCGGTGTAGTCGAAGCTCATCACCGCGAAGCCCGCCCGGGTGAATTCCTCATAGAACGGCACCGTCAGCGTATCCTGGGTGCCGCCCCAGCCATGGACCATGAGGATCGCGGGCAACACGGCATCGCCTGCGTCAGCAGGCCGATACAGCGTGGCGGCACACCAGGTCCCCTGATAGTAGAAGCCGGTGCGCTCGCTGTGGCAGGTCATGTCCGCAGGGCTGTATCGCAATGATTCCATGGATCATGTCTCCAGACGGGTTGTCTTGCGTGAGCTGTCTTGTATGCTATTCAAGGCGCGAGATTAGCACTCTTGAATGCCATACAAGATGACTTGATTTACCCATGGAGCTGGCGCTATGGCCAAGAACAAGCGGGATGTGGACGCAAAGGTAAAGAAGGCGGCTCTGGAAGAGACTGCCGCGCGTCTGTTTATGGAACAGGGCTTCGAAGCTACCTCCATGCAGCAAATCGCCCGCGCCCTGGATGTCGCGCCCAATACGCTCTACTGGTACTACGCCAGCAAGGATGAGTTGCTGGTGGGCGTGCTCAACCGTTTGCTGTCGCAGACCCTGCAACGCCTGCCTGCGATCGGCGGCTTGCCGTTGAAGGCCCAGATGGCCTGGCTCCTGGACGAACTCGAACAGAGCCGCGAGATGGTCGCCACCGTGCACGGCCGCCTGGACCAGTCACCGGTCATTCGCGCCTGGCATGACCAGTTCCATCACTTCGTCGAAAGCTCAGTCATCCTTACCCTGAAAACCGCAGGCGTCGACGCATCGCGCTGCGCCACCCTGGCGACAGTGGCAACCTTTCTGGTGGAGGGACTGCTGGCGCATCCGCACAGCGCGGATCAGCGGAACGATATTCTGGAATGGTTTGCGGCCAGTGCCGGGGGTCAGTTGACGTTACCCGGCTCCACAGCATAGCGCGCACTTCGCCCCCCACCCGGCAAGCGAACCAGACACCCCTTTTCTACCAGATCGGTCAGATCACGGGTGGCCGTCGCTTTGCTGGTCTTCGTCAGCGACTGATACTTGCGAGCATTGATGCCTTCGCTGAAGGCTTCACCTGCTGTATCCAGCAAGCGATTCAGCACCTTGATCTGGCGGGCATTGAGTACGGTGCTCGCGTGACGCTGCCAGAAGCGCGCCTTGCCGAGCACCCGAGCAACCCGGGTCAGCGCCTCATCCAGCGCCTGCGCCAGCACATCCAGAAACCAGGCGAGCCAGGCGGTGATATCCATCTCGCCCTTCTGGGTGCGCTCAAGGTGTGTGTAGTAGGCCTTGCGCTGCGCCATGATCGCCGCGCTGAGGGAATAGAAACGCACCGATTGCGCCTCGGCCTGAGCCAGTGCGCGGTCCGTCACGGCGCGCGCCACCCGGCCGTTGCCGTCATCGAAGGGGTGCAGGGTGATCAGCCACAAATGGGCTATCCCAGCCCGCAGCAGAGGATCGAGATCGCCGGGCGAGTTGTTGAACCAGTCGATAAACGAAGCGAGTTCCGCCTCCAACCTGTCCCGAGGTGGCGCTTCAAAATGGACGCGGGGCCGATCAAGCCGACCGGAGATAACCTGCATTGGCGCGTCGCCTCGCAGCGCGCCAACCCGAACGCGAGCGGGCACCCCGTCATCGTCAGGAAACAACAACGCCTGCCAGGCACACAGCCCGGCCACCGACAGCGACGCCTCGGGTTCACGGATGGCCTCCAGAAGCAGCGCAACCAGGGCGTCGGTCTGCGCCGTCGGGGCGCCGGTCATCCCGGCCTGCTCCAGCCCCAGCTGGCGCGCCACCGATGAGCGCACAGAACCTACGTCCAGATGCTCACCCTCGATCTCACTGGTACGGATGGCGTTCTGGATCAAGGCGTCCATTTCAACATCCAGCCCCGCCTGTGTCGGCACGGCTTCGGCGCGACCCAGCAAACGCCCCTGGAGCAGCCGCACAGCATCCAGACGCGGCCGCAAGGTCGCCTCATCCCAGTGAAACCGGGGCCAGTCAGCGTGCTCCCAGATGTACATGAGCCGAATACACCTCCTAATCGGATCAGTTTATGAGCCGATTATGGCGGTTATTCGGCTCATGCGCCAGTGCATCCGCATGGCTGACCGGCGCTTCCACCGCTATCGACCATGTGCTAACGTTTGTACTGACACCCTGGGAGATAAACATGGATACCAGAATCCAGTTTCGTATTGACGAGGAAACCAAGCGTCTCGCCCAGCTTATGGCCGAGAGCCAGGGTCGCACCCTGAGCGACGCCTGCAGGGAGCTGGCCGAGCAACTCGCGGCACAGCAACGCCAGGCGACCTCCCATAACGCCTGGCTTACCGAGCAGGTCAATCAGGCTTTTGAGAAGCTCGACAGGGGCAAGGCGGTCTTCGTTACGCATGATGAAGCCAGCAAGCGCATGGACGAGCGCAAAGCCAGAATACGTAACGGCGGGTAATGCATGATCTACTGGGAAGAGGAAGCCCTGAACAACCGCGAAAGGATCTTTGCGTTTCTCTACCAACACAATCCGTTGGCCGCTGATCAAACCGACAGGATTATCGCGGAAAAAGTGGAGCACTTGCTCGACCAGCCACTGATCGGCGTGCAACGCGCTGGCATTCCGGGCCGGTTACTGATCATCCCGGACGTTTCTATGATCGTCTCCTGCTATATCGAGGGTGGGGAGATCCGGGTGATGCGGGTACTTCATCAGAAACAGACGTTTCCTGACTGAGGCTTTGGCATCCCGCACCGCCAGGGATGCTCTGAATAACTCGTCAAACAGCCCTGCTGCGGCTTCGGCAAAGGTCAGCTGGCTCATGTGATATCCGGAGGCGTCGTAACCAAGGTCAACGAACACCCTGAACGCCGCCCTCAGCACGGCATCACGGGATACAGCACACACCGGCGGCGGGCGACCCGGTCCCCGGAGTTTATTAATCATCCGGCCAATTTAGGCCGAACCGTGTTGCGCGCAAGCAATCCAGACCCGGCGTTAACCGGAACGATGCTGCTCGTGTCCCTCCAGCACTGCGCTGTGAATCACTCTCCAGACGAAATCACCTACCTCCTCAAGCGAGTAGCGGCCATTGTCACGAAACCAAGTGGCCACCCAGTTGAGCGCCCCCAGGCCGATAAGCCGCAGAAGATCCAGATCCAGATCCTTGCGGATCACCCCTTTCTCCGCCAGAGACTTCAGCATTGCCGCCCACAGCATTTCGTAGCGGTCGCGCAATTTGATCATTTCCTCGCGCGCCTCCCCGCGCAGGGAGCGCCACTCGAATAGCAGCACGTACACCATGTCCGAATCACTGACCAGCATTTGCAGGTGCGCATTGATGCCGCGGCGCAGTTGCTCCACAGGCTCAGACACCCCGACGACGGCACTGCTCACTGCACTGGATGCCTGCTCCAACCCCAAACGCATGAGATCAACCAGCAAGTCTTCCTTGGCCTGATAGCGATAGTGCAGGCTACCGGGGAGCATGTCACAGGCCTCGGCGATTTCCTTGACCGTAGTGCGATCATAGCCCTGCTCGCGAAACAGGCGCGCTGCCGCTGCCAGAACAAACTGCCGGTCGGCCTGAGCGACCGGTGTCGACTGACGCTTTTTTCTCACAGACTCCCCCTGATTGTTATTGTCGGCGCGCCAATTCTAACCTGAACGGGTACCGGTTAGCCCTTATTCGGCGCTATTTTTTCTTCCCCATTCCCTGCCGCCCACATCCCCGCAGGGGTTCGAAGGTATACACATTTCCACAAGCTATATCATCGCTCGAATTGCATTTGGTTGTATAGCCAACCATAGTATGAGCATCACAATTGACCGGAGCGACTGCTATGGCATTGGCAAACCGCAAGATCGGCTATGACGAGATAGTGGCCCGCGACATCCACTTTCCGATGAATCAGGAAAATGTCGCGCGGCACTGGTTCAACGGCGATCCCTGGATGACACACTGGATGAACGCCATCCTCGCCGCCGTCCCCGATGGCGAGCGCTGGGTCATGAATTCCGCCCGGCGCCAGCTCGACAAACTGCAGGATCCGCTGGTCAGAAAGGCGGCCATCGAGTTTATCCGGCAGGAGCGTATCCATGCCCGCGAGCATGATGAAATGAATGCCGCTGGCGTCCAGCACGGGGTTCCCATCGACAAGGTCGAGGCGGTATTCAAGCTGATTCGCAAGCAGCTGCAGCATCGCCTCAGCGATGACATGCAAAGCTCGATCGCCGCTGCCTTCGAACATTTCACTGCCATTATCTCCTCGGTGCTGCTTGATCATCCGGAGCTGTTTGATGACACCCACCCGGAATTGCGCGCCATGCTCTACTGGCACTTCGTGGAAGAGTCGGAGCACAAGAGCGTCAGCTACGACGTCTTTGTCGATGCCAGCGGTGGCGGCCTGCGCGCCTACCGCCTGCGCGTCTTCGGCATGCTGTTGGCGGTCGCGGTCGGAATGCCGACCATGATCGGTAACCAGTCCTTTCTGATCTACAAGGACAGGCAACTGCTCAACCTGTCTTCAGCCGGCAACATGCTGAAAACCCTGTTCATCAAGCCGGCGATATTGTCGAAGGTGCTGGCAGGGGTGATCCCCTACTTCTCGCCCACCTTTCACCCCTGGGACGATGACAACCGGGCCGTGCTGCACGTCTGGAAACGGGTGTACGAAAAAACCGGCGACCCGACCGCCGCTTATGAGGCGCTGCGCCGGCACCGTCGGGCAAGGCCTGTCGTGTCCGCTGACGCCAGCCCCGTTGCGCAACCTGCCTGAGGAAGCCGGAAGATGAGCAGAAAAGCACCCTTGCCGCCGTCGCGCCAGGCGGCAGCAATCATCACTGGCGCCGGCAGCGGCATCGGTCGCAGCTTCGCCTACGAAGTGGTTCGGCGTGGCGGCCAAGTGATCTGTGCCGACATTGATGAAGCACGCGCCCAACAGGTCGCCAGCAGCCTACAGGCATTAGGGGGCAAGGCGATCTCACGGCAATGCGATGTCGGTGATGCGGCGCACATGGCATCGCTCAGCGATCAGGCCGAGAACCTGCTGGGTCGGCCGGTGACGCTGGTGATCAACAATGCCGGCGTCGGCCTGGGTGGCGCCATCGGCGAGGTATCACTGGACGATTGGCACTGGTGCATGAACGTCAATCTCTGGGGTGTTATTCACGGCTGCCACTTCTTTGTCCCGCGCCTGCGTGATCTGGGTTATGGCGGCATCATCAATGTCGCTTCGGCCGCCGCTTTCGGCGCCGCCCCGGAAATGAGCACCTACAACGTTACCAAGGCCGGCGTGCTGGCGCTGTCAGAGACACTGGCGGCAGAACTGACCGGCACCGGGGTTCGCGTGACCGCACTGTGCCCGACCGTGGTGCCGACCAACATCGTCAACGACGGCCGGTTACCGGAAAGTCGGCGGCAAATGGCGCAAGCAGCCATGACCCGCTTTGCGCTGACCACGGCGGACAAGGTCGCCCGGCAGACCCTCGATGCCCTTGATCGGGGTGAGCTTTACATGCTGCCGCAGATTGACGGTCGTCTCGCCTGGCGCTTCAAACGCATGACGCCGCGTCTTTATGCCCGCACCGTGGGCGAAGTTTACCGTCTGTTTGCCGGCTAGGGAGGGAAGAACTGTTATGGCCTCGATACCAGCAATGCTGATCAAACCGCTTTTCCGCCTGCTGATGAAGCGTGATATTCACCAGCCGGAGCCGCTGCTGCGCCATATGCGCCGGGTCATGAACGCGCCGTTGGTGCCGTCGATCATCGCTCGCGGCGTCTCCTTGCAGCACGCCCGGGTTGCGGACGTTCCAGGCCAATGGCTGAGCACCGCTGATCCGCAAGTCACCCTGCTCTATCTGCATGGCGGCGCCTTTGTCGGTGGCCGACTCGACAGCTACCATCATTTCTGCTCGTTGCTCGCCAAACAACTCAACGCGCGGATATTTCTTGCCGATTACCGGCTGGCGCCGGAGCATCCCTACCCGGCCGCACCGGATGATGCGTTTGCCGTCTACCGCGCGTTGATCAAGGACCGTCTCCCTCTGATTGTGGCGGGCGACTCAGCCGGAGGCAACCTGACTCTGGTGACCCTGTTGCGCGCCCGCGATCATGGCCTGCCGATGCCAGCCTGTGCGGTGGCCATCTCTCCCGGTGCCGATGCCACCGGCGAACTGATGTCACGCCAAGCAAACAACGACTCCGACCCGATGCTGTCACGGGTGATGATCGATGGCGCCATCCAGCTCTACTTGCAGGGCGCTGATCCCAAGGACCCGGATGTCTCGCCCTGTCGCGGCGAATTCCATGGTCTGCCGCCATTGATGCTCACCGTCAGCGAAGAAGAGTGCCTGCGTGATGATGCCTATGTGGTCGCCGAACGGGCACGGCAGGCCGGCGTAGCGGTCAAGCTGCTGTCCCGCCCGGACATGCCGCATGTCTGGCCGATCTTCACTCTGTTGTTACCGGAGGCCAGACATGACACCCGCCGTCTACTGCAGTTCATGAAAAGCCATGTGCAGGCCGGCAAAGCCACTGCGCGTCACTTACCCCATGCCCTGTCTGACGCACAGGAGGCCGCCGGATGAATATGTCTGCTTTTCCCCAAGGGCAGCGTCATACGCGCCCCGATCATGAGGTGATCATCGTCGGTGCCGGCATCTCCGGTATCGGTGTCGCCATCCAACTCAAGGCGGACGGCGAGGAGGATATCCTCATCCTTGACCGCGCCGATGATGTCGGCGGCACCTGGCGGGACAATCGCTATCCCGGTATTGCCGTAGATATCACCTCCTTTACCTACTCCTACTCGTTTGAGCAAAACGCCAACTGGTCAAGGGTGTTTGCGCCCGGCGAGGAGCTGTATCACTATACCCGACGTGTAGCCAGCAAATACGGGATTTACCCGCACATCCGCTTTGGTGTGGAGGTGGCGCAGGCGCGCTTTGATACCACCACCGACCTCTGGGTGCTGCGCCTGAGCAACGGCGAGCGGTTGCGTTGTCGCCATCTGGTATCGGCCTGCGGCGGGCTGATCTCTCCGAAACTGCCGGACATCGACGGTCTCGACGATTTCCAGGGACAGATAGTGCATACCGCCCGCTGGCCGCAGGATCTCGACCTGCGGGACAAGCGCGTAGCGGTGATTGGCACCGGCGCCACAGCGGTGCAGCTGATACCGGAAATCGCTCGCCAGGCCAGACACCTTGATGTCTATCAACGCACCCCGATCTGGGTGCTGAAGAAGCCGGATAACGCCCTGCCGGGCTGGCTGAAAACACTGTTCCGGACCCTTCCCGGGGTCCAGCGGGGGGTGCGCGGCATCACCGACAGCGTCAGCGAAACGCTGATGGTACTGTCCGCCATCTACTATCGTCAGGCCCCCTGGCTGGTGCGTGCCTGCGAGAAAGCCGCGCTGAACAACATGCGCGAACAACTTCCGGATCGGGAAGATCTCTGGGACAAACTGCATCCCCGCTACGGCTTCGGCTGCAAACGCCCGACCTTCTCCAACGAATACTTCTCAACCTTCGCCCGGGACAATGTGGAATTGATTACCACCCCTATCCGTCGCATCACGCGGCAGGGCATCAGCACGGAAGATGGTCAGTCCCGGCGTATCGATGTGCTGATTCTGGCCACCGGCTACAAGACCTTCGAGAAAGGCAACATTCCCTCGTTCGAGCTGATTGGCAGCAATGGCATCGACCTTGGAGACTTCTGGCACGATAACCGCTATCAGGCCTACGAGGGACTGACCATCCCCGGTTACCCGAACTTCTACATCATGCTCGGGCCCTACGCCCTGATTGGCACCTCCTATTTCAAGATGGTCGAGGGCAATGCCATCCATCTGTCGCGGTGTATCCGCGAAGCCCGTCGGCGCCGGGCAACCCGGGTGGAAATCCGTAAAACCGTTCATGACCGTTATTTTGCCGATATCCAGCAGCGCCAGCAGAACACCGTATTTCTGAATCACAACTGTGCACTGTCAAACAGCTATTACTTCGACCATCACGGCGATGCACCAATGCTGCGACCCTCCACTTCGGTGGAGATGCTCTGGCGGGCTCGGCATCTGCCAATGAGTCACTATCGGTTTGAACATACTGCCGAAGTGGAAGTCGATTCAGTCAAATAGTCACTTCCAGGGATAGGACAGCGCGTTAATGCCAGACCACGATAAGGGGCGTCACCCGCCCCCCTCGCAGCGGTTGCTCGGGCCGCTGCCCATCCCTTCCAACCCGCTTGACTGGTCACCGATTGACCGCCTTATCCTGCTTGCCTGTCTGGTCGCCATCGCGCCGGCACTGTTCGGCAGCGCCCTGATTGCCGCACTGGTTCTGGCGCCGGATTACCTTCATGTCAGCGTCGCCATGGCGCTACTGCTGGTCTACGCCGTTCATTTCGCCAGCCAGGCCGCATTTCTGCTGATAGCATGGAAAAAACGGCGACACTCCGATCACTGGCCAACATTCGAGAATCTGATTATCGTCGGATTCGTATCGAACATCATGTTGACCGCCTATCTGAGCGGCACGCTGTTCAGCACCGGCCTGTTATTGTTCTTTCTCGGCGTAAATATTGCCTCCGCACTCGCTTCCATTGACAAGATACGCCTTGCCTACTGGAGCGTATTTGTCATCCTTGTTTTGTTTGCGGGGGTCACATTATTCACCGATGCCGAGCATGCACCGCTCTTCTCCCGATCGCTGTATACTGAGGATGGCGCAGCAACAACGGGCTGGGCAATATTTGAAATCGTTATCTCGTTCTCACTGATGGCAGTGCTTTACCTGTCCATTCTGGTGATCGCCAGATGGGTACAACGCGAGAATCTGTATCGCGAAATGTCGTCGACCGACAGCCTCACCCTCCTCGCCAATCGGCGTGCGTTTATGGAGCGTGGCACCGAGGAACTTTTCCGGGCCACAAGGCAAGCAGAGCAGGGACCCAAATCCGTCGCCTGCCTACTGGCTGACCTGGACCATTTCAAGGAAATCAACGACCGCTGGGGGCATGATGCAGGTGACAGCGTCCTGGTCCGGGTGGCAGAGCTGTTGCTCCAGCATACGCGGCCTTACGATGAGGTGGCGCGCTACGGGGGCGAGGAATTTGCCATTCTGATGCCCGATACCACGGAGAATCAGGCGCTGGAGATCGCTCAGCGTTTGTGCAAGGTCATCAGCGAGGCCGATATCAGGATCCATGAACATACTATCCGTACGACTATCAGCATCGGCGTAGCCTGCTGTGGTGGCATACGATGCTACGAACTCCAGAGCTTGCTTAACAAAGCTGACCAGGCGCTTTACGACGCCAAAAACCACGGCCGCAATCAGGCACGCCTTTACCGTCCAGGTGATCACTGCGACAATCCACCATCATGACATCAGCCAGCCAGCCAGAATGATACCTTATTCTTATTTTTCATCAAGGCCTCATAAGCTACACTAGAAGTTCTGCTTGTGTACACAGGCATAGGTGACAAATAATACTGTCAGGCGCCAAGGTACAACCAAGCCTGCATTATATTATAATACTGCCAAAAAAATAAAGAGGACATCTTATGATTAACCCCCGCAAAAATTCTCGTCCCCGTGCTGCATCACAACCACGCCAGCTGCCCCGGCTGGTTCTCGCCGCCCTGTTCGCGTGGTCACCCACAATACTCATCGCCGGTGCCGGCGATGCCGCCAGCACATACGGTCTCGGCCCGGTCAATGTCGGCTCCGCCCAGGCATTCAGTGTCTTCGATAGTGGCGCCTGGGCCACCTACTACAACCCTGCTGCGCTCGCCCGCTCGCCGGAGGGGGAGGTCACCGCCGTGATACAATATGGCGATCAGGAGCTTCGTGCCCGCTCAAGGGGTGGTAGTGCACCGTTCGAACGCGGTAATAATGTCCTCTCGGATCAGAGTTCTGAGCTGCTATTGCTCGGCATCAAGACCCGCATGGCCGGCACCAGTGATGGCGGCGGCACCCCTGTCTACCTCGGCATCAATGTGGGCGTTGACGAATTTACCAGTAACGCACTGCCTTTCGCGGCCAATACCAGTGAAGAGGGGCAGTTTCTGCGTTTTCAGTCCCAGCCCCTGTTTCTTTCCCTTGGCGGCGCGATTGGCAACCTGCTCCACGGCGTCGATGTCGGAGTTTCCGCGCGGTTGACACTGGCTGCCAAGGCCCGTCTGGAAGCAGTATCCGATCTGGCCGGCAACACCGACTCGGAACGGCTCTCTCTGGAAGCGGAGCCCTCGCTCTCGCCCTCTGTCGGCGCCAATATCAGGCTCAACGATGTACTATGCGGCTCGCAGGCCTGCCTGCCGTTTGGGTTAAAGCCGGAGCTGGCCCTGTTCTGGCGTGATGAATCGAGCTACGACGTTGATGTTGATGCCAATGTGGTTATTCCCGGGGTTATTCCGGAGCCCGGTCTTGATCTGGCGCTGACGACTCTCGATACCTTCCAGCCGCGCGTCTACGGAGTGGGCCTGTTACTGCCGATCAACAAGTTCGAGCTGGTCGCCACCGTAGAGCGCCAGCAGTGGTCCAGACTGGAAAAGGAGTTCGCCGGCGACACCGTGCGTAATCAGGCTGACCTCAAGTTCAGCGACATCACCGTGACCCGTCTCGGCGCCAGGTACCAGTGGGATGACGCCCTGACGCTCTACGGCGGCATTGCCATCGAGGACTCGCCACTCAAGTCGCGCCAGTCTCAAGACGTCAACTTTCTCGACACTGATCGCCTGATTGTCGGCGTCGGCGCTGATTACAGGATCAATAACACCCCGATCATCGGCAAGCCTCTGGTACTGTCAATTGCCTACCAGTATCAGCAGCTTGATGACGCAGATTTTGATCTGACATCAATCAACTCGCCCACCGACCCGGCCCCGTATGAAACCGTCAGGGCCGATGGCGACGTGCATGTCATTTCCGGCTCGTTGTCGCTGCGCTTTTGATAGTGTAACGCAACACTAGATAAGGAGAATAATATGAACTGCCCAGTTCTTTACCCATGGTTCATGCGCGGCGCATTGCTGCTCTTCGCGGTGCTGCTCAGCGCCTGTGGCGATGACCGCGGCAAGATCGAGAGCTCGTGGAGCCCACCAGATACATTGCTGTTCGCCTACCCGTATCCGGAGCAGCAGGAGGTCCCGCCCAGCACAAAGATCATACTGCGCTTTTCCGCACCACTCGAGACCGATGTGCTGGACAACATTGACGAGCGCTTTCTGCTCAGCGATGAAGACAGCAATGCGCTTGGCTACCAACATCAGGTGGTCGACAATGGTCAGGGACTGATACTGACGCCGGAGCCGGCGCTGTTGCCCAATCATCGTTATCAGCTTAGTGTCGGCGATGACGGGCTCGGCTCTGTCAACATTGATGCATTCAGTAACTTTTACTTCGACACCGCCGGCAGCCAGACTGGATTTGCCAATCAGACCGGAACCGGCGCGCTCTCGTTAATGGCCGTCACGCCACTCGATCCGGTTTCATTGCTCGCCGACATCGACGACGCACGTGTCAACGACATGAGCACGCTACGCATGGTGTTCAACCGCCCGCTTGACCCTGCCAGTGCGATTTATGGTGAACAGGTCCAGCTGATTAACGATCAGCAGCAACTGGTTAAGGCCTCGTTGTTGCTGCAAGGCCGTTATCTGGTCCTTGACCCGCACATCGATCTGGAGGCGGTGGAACACACCCTGATCATCGACGGGATCAAGAGCAGAGCCGGCGAGGTGCTGGATACCGTCGAGCGCACCTTCACGCCGAAAGCGACGCTGCCGAGAGAAACAACGGTCATCAAGGTCGGCACGATCGGTGATGAGCAACCGGAACTGACGGCAAAACTGACCGGGCAACCTGCCAACCAGGCACCGGTGGATACCTTCCTGATCGGCGACAGCACCGTCATCTCGCTGGACGGGGCACTGGCTGCGGATCTCGCATTCGTGCCCAACTTCCCCGACGCCGTTCCGCTGCGCGTTCCGGCCGGTTCGGTACTGCAAGCTTCACCTGTGGACGTCAACATTCTCGGTGAAGTAAATGCCGGCATTGATACCGGCAACATATTCATTACCCTGCTCAGCGACGCCAACGGCTTCCTGATTGAAAACCCGTTCAGCCGCAGCCAGACCGCGCCCCGCTACGCGCTGCTAAACATGGATGTGGCCATGACAGCGGAAGGCGGGGTGGCCAATGCCGCGCTCAGCCAGAACCTGCTGAATGTGCAATTGGTTGGCATGGCGATCGTCGAGAACGGCGTGCTGGTGCTTGATGCCGTGGCCATAGTCGAGCCGGAAATTCTTGGCCTGGAGCAAGGCAGCGCCATGCTCTCATTCCGGCTGGAATCCTTTGCTGGCTTGCGCAACCCGCCGATGCCGGAAACCGACTCCCGCCCCCTGACACTGCAGTCCTGGTCGCCGGGTGATGACTTCCAGTCAAACGCCCGGCCCGGCGACGCCGTCATTCTTAACTTCAACAAGGCGCTGGATCCGGCCAGCGTGTTTCTCGACGGTGCCATCAGCATCACTGCAGACGGCATACCAGTGACCCGCGAACAGGCCCCCATGCGGCACGACGGTGCCACTGTCATCATCGAAGGCTCGCTGATTCGCCACAATATGGACATTCAGATCCAGCTGAGCAGCTTGCTTCGCGATGTGCAGGGTAATCCACTGAGCCAGGATGAAACGCTGTCCTTGCGCCTGGATGATCTCTTTATCCCGGGCGGCAATCCTGCCAACCTTCGCGCGCCGCTGGTGGCCAGCGTTTTCCCGGGCTACCCGTGCGCCCTGACCGGCGCCGTGCTCACCGGCCCCGAAAACACTTGGCGTAACGGCCGCTGCACCGGCGGCCAGAGCAGCGACCCGCTGATCCCGGTTGCGGAGCTGTACAAGGACTTCGGCGTGCGCGTTGTCTTCAATCGGAATATTGATCCGGCCAGCGTCAATAGCGACACCTTTTTCGTCGAAAGACGACTTGATGATGGTAGTTGGGTGATCGAACCCGGACAAATCACACACCTGCCCCAGCGCATCGAGTTTCATCCTGATTCCCCCTGGCAGGTAGGTGCACTGTACCGCCACACCCTGAGATCGGTGGCCAGCAACCCGAACTGTGGCGTCAATGCTGTCTGCGCTCCGGATGGCGCCCCGATTCAGACCCGGCAGATATCGCAAAGCAGCAGCACAGCCCCGGCGCCCCGTGAAGGCGGCCCGAACATGGTCAATCATTTCCGCGTGGTCGGTGATGAGCAGCGCTACTCGCTGGTGACACTGCGCTCGTTACCCGTCGCCGATGTCAACGCCAACCTGGTCCTCGATCCCCAGGAGCAGGGCGCAGTCAACAACAATGGCGTTATCGAGGCTCCCGCCAACCATCTGCGTTTGAGGCTGGCCAGCACTGGCGGCGTGGTCACCAATGCCGAGCTGGGCTGCTCGATCGGTCAGAATTGCCCGGAAAGGAAATTTGCCTTTGTCAGTACCGGCGCTCTGCAGGCCGGGCCGCGGGAGTTCGACCCGAACGTTGAAGTCAACCGGCGACTGCTGGATGGCAACCCGGCAACCGATGACCGGATTCAGGGCGCTGTACTGGCCCATGTATTCCCGAACTCACTGACCACCACCAGCGTGTTCCTGGAGGCGAGAGCCCTGGGGCTGATTACCATCCCTCTGGATACCGGCCCGCTGGTACTGCGTTTGCTAAACGAACCAGGCTCTCCCTCGATTACCGGCTATATCACTGATACGGACGACGGCCCCTGGTTCAGCACCACCTTTGATCTGCTCATTGACGCACCGGAGCTTGAACCCAGACTGCTCATTGAGCTGGGCCACGATATCCGCAGCAAGCGGGTCAACAACGTTACCCTCGAAGGGCCACTGCGCTTTGTTGACGATGGCAGGCTGATTCTCAAGGTATCCAACCCGGACCCGCTGCAGATTCCCGCCAACATCGATCTGTTTGGCATAGGACTCGCGTCGGTAAACCTTGAGGTGCCGCCACTGGCGGTTGACCTGACCTTCACTTTCTTGCCAGTCAAGGACTTCTAGTCCGGCCGCTACCCGTGTGCACACCCCGCGTGTGCCATTTTTTGCCCCCCCTTGAGGGGGCTTTTTTTTGAGTATCTTTTCAGTGGGGGAACAGCAGGCCGGGAAGGTTGACAGCGATGCCGGTGAACGGAGCTTGCCAGCCTCGCTGCCAAAGGGCGGTTTCAGAGCAGAGATTTCAGATCGGTATGCGGATCGCTCAATACGTCAGGGCTGACAGCCTGGCGTCGCTGCACCAGCTGCTTGCCGACCATAAAGGCGATCGGCAGGTTGACCGCATCGACCGCGATGACGCGGCCGTCGCGCAAGTAGAACACCGCAAATCCCTTGTCCGCCGGGCTGCCACGCATGACACGCTGGTCATGGCCCTGCGACAAACCGACCATCTGCAGGCGAATGTCATACTGGTTCGACCAGAACCACGGCACGCTATCGTAGGGCTTGTCCTCTCCCATCAATATCGCTGCGGCAGTACGCGCCTGATCCACAGCATTGGCTACCGACTCAAGCCGCAACCTGTCTTCAAAAAAAAGATTGCGATGACGTGTGCAGTCGCCGATCGCCAGAATCGCAGGGTCATCGGTGCGAGTAAACTCGTCAACGAGAATACCGCCATCGCAGGCCAGGCCGGCCGCCTCTGCCAGGGCGGTATCCGGTATGACGCCAATCGAGACAAGCACGATATCCGCGGGCACCGTGTCGCCATTGGCCAACCTGACCCCGGCGACACGACCGTGATCCCCGGTCTCGAACCCGGTCACCCCGGTATCCAGTCGTACCTCCACCCCGGCATCACGGTGTCTGGCACAGAAAAAGGCGGACATCTCCGGCCCGGTCACCCGCTGCATCAGACGCTCGGCCGCTTCCAGCACCGTGACACTGACACCCTTCTTGACGGCACTGGCAGCGACCTCAAGGCCGACAAAACCACCGCCGACGATGACCAGACGCTTGCCCGGCACGAGCGCCTCGCGCAGGGCATCGGCGTCAGCGATGTCATGCAAATAGTAAATACCCTTCAACTCGGCCCCCGGCGATGTCAGGCGGCGAACCTGTGAGCCCGTGGCCAGGACAAGGTGGTCGTACCGGATCATGCTGTGATCGGATAATTTGACCGTCTTGCTGTCTCGGTCGATCTGCTCGACACGCACACCGAGCCGCAATTGATAGCCCGCATTGTCGTATAGCGAGCGTGGCTTCAGGTACAGTGATTCCTGCTCAACCTCACCGGCCAGATAATGCTTCGACAAAGGTGGTCGCTGGTACGGTGGATGCGGTTCTTCACCGACCAGCACCACCTCATGCGGGTATCTGCCTTGCAGCAAGGCCGCCAAAAGCGCACCTGCTGCATGCCCACCGCCAACGATGACTGTCACCTGCTGCGATTTGTTCGCCATGGCCTCTCTCAAACTCAATTTCGGGAAGGTTTTCTCAGGCGCCAGATGTCGCGGCATCCTCAAGCATCATCGCAGCGCCCTTCTCGCCGATCATGGTCGCCGGCTGGTTGGTATTGCCACCCACCAGGGTCGGCATGATCGACGCGTCGATGACCCGCAGACACTGCACACCATGCACTCGCAAACGCGGGTCCACCACTGCCTGCGAATCGACACCCATTTTACACGTGCCGACCGGGTGATACGCCGATTCAGCGCTGCGCCGCACCCAGTCGGCGAGGTCTTGGTCCGACAACCGCGCTTCTCCCGGGGAAACCTCGGTATCATGGTGCGGCGCAAAAGCTGGCTGCGCGAGAATCTCGCGCACCAGTCGCACTCCGCGAACAAGTTGCTCAACATCCGCGGGATCGGACAAATAGGCGGGATCGATCAGCGGCGCCGCATAGGGATCAGCGCTGTGCAGACCGACGCGGCCCCGTGACAAAGGCCGAAGCCCGTAGATCATGACTATGTAGCCATAACCACTCATCGCGGTCTTCATGTCCCGCCCGTGATCAGCGTAGAGCATGGGGCCGAAGTGCAGCTGCAGATCGGGAATCGGCTCTTGCGGCCGGGAGCGGATAAACCCGCCGGCTTCGGCGCCATTGCTGGACAGCACACCGCGCCGACCAGCCAGATACTGCAGCACGGCCCATAATCCCTTGTGCCAGTAGCTTGGATGCATCGAAATGCCCAGACGGGTGCGTGCCTTGGCGCGGACGAACACGTCGATATGGTCCTGTAGATTCTGCCCTACCCCTTGCAGCGCGTGACGCACCTCAATGCCGTGCCGAACGAGTTCCTCACGCGGACCGATACCGGATAACATCAGCAGCTGCGGTGAATTGAACGCGCCACCGCAGAGCACCACCTCGCGCGCTACTCGCACCTGCACCAGGCCCGCCCCGTTCCGATACTCCACACCGACAGCACGGGTTCCTTCGAGCAGGACCCGGGTGACCTGTGAACCACTTCGTATCGTCAGGTTGGTGCGTCCTGCCGCTGGCTCAAGATAGGCGCGTGCATTGCTGCATCGTGCACCATTTTTCTGATAGGCGTAGTAGAAACCCACGCCCTCCTGATCATGGCCGTTAAAGTCACTGTTGTGGCGGTATCCCGCCTGCTTTGCGGACTCAACAAACACCCGACTAAGGGGATTGGTATAACGACGCTCGGCAACATTGAGCGGACCTCCCCGACCATGAAACGGCGCGTCAAGCGGGTTTAATGGCGGCTCGAAATTCTCCGACTTCGTGAAGTAAGGCAGCACTTCCTGGTATGACCATCCCTGGCAACCCCGCTGCGCCCATTCATCGTAGTCCCGGGCGTGACCGCGGATATAAACCTGAGCGTTGATGCCGCTCGACCCGCCGAGCATCTTGCCCCGTGGCTGGAACAACGAGCGACCATACATATGCCGCTGCGGCTCGGTGTTGAACTGCCAGTTATAGCGACGGCTGAACATCAGCTGCAAAAAGCCCAGCGGCATGTTCACGAACGGGTTACGACGGCTCTCCGGCCCGGCCTCAAGCAGCAGCACAGAATAGCAGCCGCTCTCGGACAGCCGGTTAGCTACAACGCATCCGGCTGAGCCGGCGCCAACTACCACATAGTCAAACTGCTCTGACGCCACCTCCGCCTGACGACTCATTACTTTTTCGCCGTCAACTTGACCATCAGCTTGGAATAGCCCCGCACAAAGTTGGACTGCACTCGCTCCGGTTCGCCAACCACCTCGATGTTGTCAAAACGCTTGAGCAGCTCCTCCCACAGAATGCGCAGTTGCAGTTCGGCAAGGCGGTTGCCCATGCAGCGATGGATACCATAGCCAAACGACATATGGTTTCTGGCATCCTTACGATCAATGATTAACTGATCCGGGTTCTCGAATTTTCGTTCGTCACGATTGCCCGAGGCATACCACATCAGCACACGATCGCCTTTCTTGATGGTCTGGCCATGCAACTCGACATCCTGCGTGGCCACTCGACGCATATGTGCCAGCGGGGTTTGCCAACGGATGATTTCCGAGACCATATTCGGAATCAGATCCGGATTCGCCTTCAGCTTGGCAAATTCCTCGGGAAACTGATTCAGGGCAAGCACGCCACCACTCATCGAGTTGCGCGTGGTGTCGTTGCCGCCGACGATCAGCAGCGCCAGATTACCGATAAACTCCATCGGACGATTGATCAGGTCCTTGGTATCCTCGTTGTTCTGCATCATGCTGATCAGGTCGAAACCGACCTCTTCACCAGCTGCACGGCGCGCTTCCTTGTCGCGCCAAAGCCTGGAAAAAGACCAGGCCATGTCTGCGGCATCGTCGAACATGACATCTTCATTGGTAAATTCCCCACCGGTGGCCGACGACGCGCCGGACAAGCGATCCGACCAGTCAACCAGCTTGTGACGTTCCTCGTAGGGAAAATCGAGCAGAGTCGCCAGCATCCGGCCAGTCAGTTCTTTCGATACCGTCGGCACCCAGTTGAACGGCGTGTTCAAAGGCAAGCTATCAAGCACCTCTGCCGTGCGGCGGCGAATCAGCCCCTCCATTTCCTTGAGGTTCTGCGGCGCCACCACCCCCTGCACCGCGCGGCGCTGTACATCGTGCTTGGGGGGATCCATGGCGATGAACATTTCCACCGATAAACCCTCCGGGGGATCCCCCAGAATGATTTGCGGCTCGGAAGAAAACAACTCGTGGTTCTTGTCAACAAACAGAATATCGTCATAGCGCGTTATCGACCAGAATGGACCGAACGGGCTGTTTTTCTGATAGTGTACAGGCGCCTCGTCACGCAGACGCTTGAAATAGGCCCCCCACTGGCCTTGCCGGTACAGAAACGGGTTGCTGGTATCGATATCTTCAATAGCCAGAGTGTTCACATCGGGCAAAGGCGACTCGGTAAAGTGAATCATCGGAGTCTTGGTTCCGATGGTTTTTCTCTTCGCCTTCATCAACACCTTGAGCGCCTTGATCTGCAGGTGCATCGGCACCACTTTTGAAGTGGTGTTGAACATTTTTGTCTGGAATGAGGTGTTTTCACCTTGTAACGTCGTCATATTATTCTCCATCTTTACATCTGGAATTCGGGAAGATAGACGCGCATCCCATCCATTGCTTCGGTAATCTTGACCTGACAACCCAGACGCGAGGTACCAGCCCGCTCCGGTGTCATGGACAGCATCTGTTCTTCGTCATCCGCGATTTCACCGGTCTTGTCGAACCATTGCTGGTCAACGATCATGTGGCAGGTCCCGCACGCACATTCTCCACCACAATCCCCGTCAATGCCGGGGACTGCATTGGTAACGGCGAGTTGCATCAACGTAGTGCCCGCCTCGAACTCGGCAACATGCTCGATATTGTTGTGCTCAATAAAGGTGATCTTGGCCAATGCCTTTCTCCTGCAATTTAGATCTTGTGTCGATGGTGATTCGGCATCACCATAACGAGGAGGTCATTTCTTGACAGCGTAGGGGTCATTTAGAGACAATCGAACCTTTCATCAGGGCCGATCCCAATGACGCAACTTGCCAGCACAAGAGACAAATCCGGTGGCGATATTCCGTCCAACTATTCACGGCTGATCGCCCGCGAACTCGGTCTGACAGCAAGGCAATTGCCGGAATTATTACAAGGCACCGGCCTCAGCGCCTCTCAGCTGCTGAGCGAGGATGGTCTGATTACTCCAGTGCAGCAGATGCAGATTCTGCGCAACGCCCTGGCGTTGTCGGACCAACCGGGGTTCGGATTGCGGCTGGGCAAGCGCTTGACGCCGGCAACCCACGGTGCAATGGGCTTTGCCGCCTCCAGCAGCCCTGACCTGCTCAGCGCTCTCCAGGCGATACACACCTTTCTGCCCACCCGTGCCAGCGTTATCGAGCTGCACTTGCAGGAAGCAGGTGATGACCTCGAATGCAGGCTGACTTTCCAGGTGCAGCTCGATGACGAACTTCTGCGTTGCGTGGCAGAGCTGATAATCACGGTGCTACTGGAGTTCGGCGAATTCATTGTCGGCCGCCCTCTGAACGAGGCGGCAATAGCCTTTACCCATCCAGCGCCCGAATACCAGGCGATTTATCCGCAGTACCTGTCCGGCCAGATTGAGTTCGGCCATGATCAGTTGACGCTCCGTTTACCGTTGGCGTTGTGTCATGAGCCGAATGCTTCTGCCAATCACGAGAGCTATCGCCTCGCTCTGCAGCAGTGTGAAGCGATGCTGGCGCAACTGCAGACACAAACATCAAGCTACCAGAACCGCCTCAAGAAAATGATGTTATCCCGGCCACCCGGCACACTCAGTGAAGAGGAAGCCGCCGCCACTCTTTTCATGAGCAAGCGCACCCTGGCCCGGAAACTGAAACAGGAAGGCAGCAGTTTCCGACAAATTCGTGATGACATCCTGTCCAGTCAGGCGGCCAGCTACCTGCGTGAAAGCACGCTGTCGATCGAAGACATTGCTGCGCTGCTGAACTACCACGACAGCGCCAACTTCAGGCGTGCCTTCAAGCGCTGGTTTGGCCAGCCACCCGAGGATTACAGGCGTGGCGCCCGCTCACCCGTGAAACGCTGAAGCGGATTCGAGCTATTTCAGCGAGCCAGCGCAGGCAATTCGGCTGTTTCCAGCGAAACGGCCCTTGTCGCTACCCTGATACCATGGTGCACCCTCAATTTCCGGGCAGGCCGCCCCGAGTACAGTGTCGATCCGCCATTCATCGGCTCATGACTTGCTTCCGCAGATTGATCCGACTATCATTTGGTTGGTC
Source organism: Alcanivorax sp. (assembly GCA_013823245.1). Classification (GTDB taxonomy): domain Bacteria; phylum Pseudomonadota; class Gammaproteobacteria; order Pseudomonadales; family Alcanivoracaceae; genus Isoalcanivorax. The sequence goes on along the minus strand of PNLU01000011.1, from coordinate 6,912 downwards.
GACCAATTCAATCTGTTTTACCGGAGACTTGCCATGCCGCCTTCCGGCGCCAAGACCACTCACGGCAATGGTGACGCCATCCTGTTTGTCGGTGCTGGCGGCGTAAAGCTGCGCGCCAGCCGCTACGGTAGTCCGCAAAGCCCACCGGCGTTACTGCTCCATGGCGGCGGCCAGACCCGGCATGCCTGGGCCGATACCGCCGCAGCGCTGGCTGAAGCCGGTTACTGTGCCTTCACTATCGATGCGCGCGGCCATGGCGACAGCGACTGGAGCCCGGACGGAGACTACCGCGCCGACTTGCTGGCTGCGGACCTCGCCGAAGTGATTCGCTCGCTGGATACAGACCCGGTCATTATCGGCGCATCCATGGGCGGGCTGACCGCCATGCTGACGCTGGGCGAGAACCCTGCCCTGACATGCCGGGCACTGGTGCTGGTGGATGTCGCGCCGCGGCTTGAACGGGCCGGAGTGCGACGCATCATCGAGTTCATGCGCCGTCATCAGGACGGCTTTGCTTCCCTTGAACAAGTGCGTGACGCCATCGCCGCTTACAACCCGCATCGTCCCCCACCAGAGGACCTTTCCGGGTTGCGCAAGAACCTGCGTCAGCGCGCTGACGGGCGCTATTACTGGCACTGGGATCCGGCTTTTCTTGACCATGCGCGCCTGCCGGTGAACGACGAAGGGATGTTCGATATCAGCAGGCTGAATGCTGCCGCACAGCATCTTGACCTGCCCACCTTGCTGATTCGCGGCTACCAGAGTGACGTGCTCAGCGACGCCGGCGCCCGTGAGCTGCTATCGATCATCCCCCACGCCCGTTATGCCGTGCTTGATCAGGCCGGTCATATGGTTGCCGGTGACCGCAATACCGTGTTCACGGAAACAGTACTGGATTTTCTCAACCACCCGGATATCACCGGCAAGCCCCGGCTGCGCGCCAGTTCCGGACTGACAGGAGCTAGACAATGAAACACCGCCACCTTGACGTACTGATTATCGGTGCAGGCCTGTCCGGTATCGGGGCGGCCTGCCATATGGCAAAGAAGTGCCCGAACATACGCTTTGCCATTGTCGAGCGACGCAAACGCATCGGCGGCACCTGGGACCTGTTTCGCTACCCGGGGATCCGCTCTGATTCGGATATGTTCACTCTCGGATACAACTTCCGCCCGTGGACCGGCATCAAGATGCTTGCCGATGGTCCAGCCATCCGCCAGTACATCGAGGAAACGGCTCGCGTACATGGTGTCAGGAAACGAATCCATTTCGGTCTCAAGGTGCTGTCCGAGGCCTGGCATAGCGACAAGAAGCACTGGCAGATCACTGCCGTTGACGAGGAGACCGGCGACACCCACGAATTTACCGCAGGATTCATTTTCAACTGCACCGGTTACTACAACTATGACGCCGGTTACACACCAGAAATCAAAGGCATGGAGCGTTTCCGGGGTGATGTCATCCACCCGCAACACTGGCCCGAAAATTACGACTACACAGGAAAGCGGGTCGTGGTCATAGGCAGTGGTGCAACCGCCGTGACGCTGGTCCCGGCGATGACCGACAAGGCGGCCCACGTGGTCATGCTGCAACGCTCGCCCACCTATATTGCCACTGTGCCGGAAAAGGACCTGATCTCCGCCAATCTGCGTCGTTTCCTGCCGGAGATGCTCGTCTATCGAATAGCTCGAAGCCGCAACATCCTGCTGCAAAGAACTGTTTACAAGCTGTCTCTGAGCAAACCGAAAGCCATTCGCCGCCTGCTGCTGGCGTCTGCACGCAAGCAGCTTGGGCCGGATGTTGATATGCGCCATTTCCAGCCTGCTTACAATCCGTGGGAAGAGCGCATGTGCGCCGTGCCCAAGGGCGACCTTTTCAAAGCAATACGAAATAACAAGGCATCGGTAGTTACCGACCATATCGAAACCGTGACTGAGAACGGCATCCAGCTCAAGTCTGGCGACCACCTTGATGCAGACATCATTATCACCGCCACCGGTCTCGACCTGCAGCTTTTGGGTGGCGCGTCGCTTTCCATCGACGGCGAGGATATTCGTATTTCAGAAACCTTGATGTACAAGGGGCTTATGCTGGAAGGCGTACCCAACATGGCACTGGTTTTCGGCTACACCAATGCTTCATGGACACTGAAGGCGGATATCGCCTGCGAATATGTTTGCCGACTTCTCAATCACATGAAACAGATCGGTGCGGAGGTAGTAACCCCGATAGACGAGGAAGGCTGTGGAACAAACCTCAACTTTCTCAACCTGCGCTCCGGGTATGTCCAGCGTGCCAATGACCGCTTGCCGCGACAGGGCGCGAAGATCCCCTGGCAAAACCTTGATGACTATCTTCGTGATCTGCCGGCCCTGCGTTACGGATCGCTTGACGATGGCCACCTCAAGTACGACGGCAAGAATATGAGGCAAGGAAAATCCACCACCCTTGTCAATCTCTTGCGCGCCTGATAAGCCTGCAACCAACGAGGAGACAACACATGAAAACCTTCAAAGAGAAGGTCGCCGCCATTACCGGGGCAGGATCCGGAATCGGCCGCGCTACAGCCATTGAACTGGCCAAGGCGAGATGCAACCTGGCAATTTCAGATGTCAGCGAAAGAGAGCTGGCCGAGACCGCGAAGATGCTTGGCCGCTATCCGGTCAAGGTCACCAGCCACCATGTCGATGTAAGCCGGCAGGAAGCGGTAAAGCGCTATGCCGAGGAATGCGTCAATGAGCATGGTCAGGTAAACCTGATCATCAACAATGCCGGTGTCGGTCTCGGCGAAACGGTTGAGGCCATGAGCTATGAGAATCTTGAATGGCTGATGGGTATCAATTTCTGGGGCGTGGTATACGGCAGCAAGGAGTTTCTGCCGTATCTGAAGCAGTCCGGCGATGGCCACATTGTCAACATCTCAAGCGTGTTCGGCATTATTGGTGTGCCAACTCAGTCTGCGTATAACGCCGCGAAGTTTGCCGTTCGCGGGTTCACCGAGGCGCTCAGGGAAGAACTGGATATCGAGAACGCCGGCGTCAGCGCCACCTGCGTTCACCCCGGTGGCGTCAAGACCAATATCGCTCGCAGTAGCCGCATGGGCGATATGGGCGCACTCTCCCTTGGCAGCCACGAAGAAATCTCGTCCATGTTTGAGCGCATTGCCCGCTCCACACCGGAACAGGCGGCACAGGCCATACTGAGCGGAGTGCGTAAAAACCAGCGGCGGGTTCTGATTGGTGCTGATGCTGCCTTTCTGGATGTTACCCAGCGACTGATGCCGACCGGCTACCAACGGCTTCTGGAAACCGCTTTCCGCCTTAACCAACGTCGCTCTCGTATTCCTGCCACTTCCTGAACGGTTATAGAAAATCAAGGAGATTCATCATGACAGGCAAAGCAAACACTATCCTCAACGGCGCCTCTGTTGGCATACCACCGCGACACATTGATTTCTCATTTCCTGACTCAATGCAGAAATACTTTTATGCGGGAAATGCCACGGCGACGACTTTCTTTGCCATGCTATCCGGATTTTTCCCGCCCGGGGAACGCTACTTCATGGACTCGGTCCGGCCGTTCAGATCGCGCATCACCAACAAGCAATTACGCGCGGCGATATCCGGTTTTATGGGGCAGGAGGCAATCCATGGCCGGGAACATGACCGACTGAACGCACTGTTGGCGGAAAAGGGGTTTGACATGGCGACGCCAGACCGAACTGTCCGCATCGGGCTCCGTGTTCTGAAAATGCTACCACCAAGCACACGCCTCGCTGCCACGACATTCATGGAGCACTTTACCGCATTGCTGGCAGAGCAGTTGCTCGAGGACGAGTCTTTCCAGGGCCTGGCCGATCCGGAAATGATCAAGATCTGGCAGTGGCACGCACTCGAAGAACTCGAGCACAAATCAGTGGCCTACGATGTCTATGAAGTTATCGGAAACAGTCATGGTGAGCGTATCGCGGCCGCTGCGGCGTCTCTGGTAGTGCTGCTGCCCATGCTCGGCATTACCTGGGCCTGGATGCTGGCGAAGGACAGGCAGCTAGGCAATATCGGTGATAATGTCAAGGGACTTTCGATGCTGTTCGGGAAGAACGGTTTTGTTACAGGAATTCTGCCACGGGTTCCTGAGTTTATCGGCAAGCGCTTTCATCCTGAAAATCATGATACGCGAGCTCTGGAGTCCGCATGGCGGAAACGACTTTTTGCAGAGGGTGGCGCTCTGCATGATGTCTATCAGAACCGCGTTGCATGACAGCTGCGGGCTTCGCCATTACACTCGAATCACTTCAATCCAGCGCACGCTTTCATGGCAGAGAGCGTGCGCCACACCTTTTCAGGAGCAAACTTCATGTCAGGCAACTTCATAGACTCACTGATCAGTGCGTTTCCTGATGTGCCATTCCAGAAGTTGCTAGGCATCCAGATTGTCAGCGTCACCAGGGACAAGGCGGTGGTGCGCCTGCCTTTCCGGGCAGAGCTTGCCGGCGGTGGCAACGCGCTGCATGGCGGTACCATCAGCAGCTTGCTGGATCTGACCGGCGCGCTGGCCGCCTGGTCCGGTCACGACCCCTCCCGAGGCATGAAAGCGGCGACAGTCTCCATGACCGTGAACTATCTTTCCGCAGCTCTCGGCTGTGACATCATCGCCAGCGCAACAGCTGTCAAACGTGGCCGCGAGCTGATCTTTACCGAGGTGGCGATCAGTGAGGAAAGCTCAGGAAGACCGATCGCCAACGGGACAATGGTCTACCGTATCGCCTGAATCGCAGCGCACCGGGCGGCAGGCAACACACCGCCCGGCGGCTCATGCGCTCTCCTCAAGCATAAAGCCCGCAGCACGCTCACCGATCATCATACAAGGCGCATTGGTGTTGCCGCTGATCAGCAATGGCATCACCGATGCATCGGCAACACGCAAGCCACTGATGCCTTTGACTCGAAGCTGGCTATCAACCACCGCCAGACGGTCTTCACCCATGCGACAGGTGCCCACTGGATGGTATATCGTCTCTGACCGCTGCCGAATATCCTCGTCCAGCTGCGCATCCGTTTTTACCGTTGCCGGAGGCAGATCTTCGCCACCAAAGGCGGGCGCAAAAGCATCAGTCTGGAACAGGCGACGCACCAGTTTTACCCCCTCACGTAGCACCCTGATATCGTCCTGGTCTGACAAATAGCGCGGGTCAATCAAGGGCGCGCTACGCGGGTCATTATCCTGCAGGCAAATGTAACCCCGGCTCCTTGGCCGCAACTGGCAAACGTGAACAGTACAACCGAAACCCGGTGTCAGCTCCCGGCCATGATCACGCAGGAAGGCGGGGATAAAATGCAGCTGAATATCAGGGCGCGCACCACCGCCAACATTCAAAAACGCACCTGCTTCGGCCGCGTTACTGGCAAGGAAGCCGCGCTTATGCCGCACATAGTCATAAAATGCCCTGATCAGCCTCGGCAGGAAAAAAGGCGAGAAGCCGATCGACTGCCGGCTCTTGTCACGAATGGATACCGTCATATCCAGGTGATCCTGGAGATTCCTGCCCACCTGGGGGGAGTCGACGATACACCTGATGCCAATTTCCTCAAGGTGCTGGCGGTCGCCGATACCGGACAACATCAGTAACTGGGGTGAGTTGATGGCACCGCCTGACAGCACGACCTCCCGCTGACAGGTCAGTGTGACGGTTTTCCCCTGGGCATCAAGGCATTCAATGCCGCGCGCTCGGCCGTTGTCGACAAGCACACGGGTCACCAGCATATCGGTCATGATCGTCAGGTTCGGCCGCGCTTTCGCCGGATCCAGAAATGCGCGCGCCGCACTCCAGCGTCGCCCGTCCTTCTGGGTCACCTGGAAACGCCCGAAGCCCATCTGTGAGGCGCCGTTGAAGTCGTCGTTCTCAGGATAGCCAAGCTCGACGCCGGCGCGAACAAACATGGCGCTGAGGGGATTCGGGTCAGTGACCCGGGTGACATTGAGGGGGCCACCCCGACCGTGCCAGTCGTCGGGCAAGTATTGCTCATTGTTCTCATGAGCATTGAATACCGGCCTGACCTGCTGCCAGCCCCAGTGGGCTGCTCCGGCATCCTGCCAATCGTCATAATCGAGATGCTGGCCACGGATATAGACCATGGCATTGATCGAGCTGCTTCCACCCAGCGTCCTGCCTCTCGGCCAGTACAGACGTCGATTGCCGAGCTCACTCTGGGGGGCAGTATAGTAACCCCAGTTTCTTTTACCTTCGCGTATCAGGCCGATCACGCCGAAGGGAACATTAACGAAACCGCTATTATCATGGGGCCCGGCCTCGACCATACAAACCGAAAACTTTCCCGATTCACTCAATCGGTTCGCCAGAACACAGCCGGCAGAACCGGCACCGACAACAATGAAGTCGTAACGGTTATCCATGTGCGGCCTCACTCAAGGCAGCAAACCGCTCGACCTGGATGTCGCCCGCCCCATGGGAAAGCGAGCAGTGTGTAATCAAACGAAAATAATGGCCAACATCCAGCTCCTCGGTAACCCCGACGCCACCATGAATCTGGATGGCTTGCTGGGCGATTCGCACAGCCTTGTCAGCGAAGTAGGCTTTGGCGGCAGCACAGGCGCGGTCGCGCTCTGCCGCATCGCCGCTGGCAGCCTTGATTGAAACCATCAGCAACATTGATTCCAGCTGCTGGAGATCAATAAACATATCGACCAGATAGTGCTGGATTACCTGGAAACTGCCAATGTGGACAGCAAACTGCTTGCGCGTCTTTGCATAATCAAGTGTTTTTTCATAGAGTGCTCGGGCAGCACCATACATACGCGCACAATCAAGGGCCTGCAACCAGGCAAGCGTCTGAGTCGCTGCCGATTCTGCCTCGGCGCCGCAAGCAATGATCGCGCCATCATCGAGCATGA
>PNLU01000010.1 GCA_013823245.1 Alcanivorax sp. | reverse complement strand
TCGTTACCCTCACGAGTACGCTCACCCACGCCGGCGAATACCGAGTAACCGGAGTGCTCGATCGCGATGTTCCGGATCAGCTCCATCATGTTTACGGTCTTGCCTACACCCGCACCACCGAACAGACCGACTTTACCGCCCTTGGCGAACGGGCAGATCAGGTCGATCACCTTGATGCCGGTTTCCAGCAGTTCGTTGCCAGACGCCTGGTCGGCGTAGGTCGGCGCCTTGCGGTGGATCGGCATGCGCTCCTGCTCACCGATGGGGCCTGCCTCGTCGATCGGGCGACCCAGTACGTCCATGATGCGGCCCAGGGTTTCCTTGCCCACCGGCACCTTGATCGGCTCACCGGTGTTGGACACGTCCAGACCGCGCTTGAGGCCTTCGGTGGAGCCCATGGCAATGGTCCGCACCACGCCGTCGCCGAGCTGCTGCTGTACTTCCAGAACAGTATCGGCACCGCTGACTGTCAGCGCGTCATAGACATTGGGCACGTCTTCGCGGGCAAATTCCACGTCGATTACAGCGCCGATGATCTGAACAATACGACCGCTACTCATGCTTGCATCCTCTCAGCTTGCTTGTCCGCACGGTCAGACCGCTGCGGCACCACTAACAATTTCGGAGATTTCCTGGGTAATCGCGGCCTGACGGGCCTTGTTATACAGGAGCTCCAGATCCCGGATCAGGCCGCCGGCGTTGTCGGTGGCGGCCTTCATGGCAACCATCCGCGCGGCCTGCTCACAGGCGTTGTTCTCGACCACCGCCTGATACACCTGGGTTTCGATATAACGCAGCAACAGACCGTCGATCAGTGCCTTCGGTGCCGGCTCGTAGATGTAATCCCAGCCGTGCTGCTGATCCTTGCCACGGAATTCGTCCACGTCCTCGGCCGGCAGCGGCAGCATTTGCTGCACCAGCGGCGCCTGGGTCATGGTGTTCACGAACTCGTTGTACACCAGGTAGACACGATCCACTTCGCCCTTTTCAAAGGCATCAACCACCGCCTTGATGGTGCCCAGCAGATCGCTCAGGTGCGGCGCATCGCCCAGCCCGGTGACGGTGGTGGTCACATTGCCACCGAAGCTGCGGAAGAAACTGATCGCCTTGTTGCCGATGGTGCTGTACTGCACCTCGACACCCTGCTTGTCCCAGTTTCTTGCCTCACGCAGCATGGCCTTGAACAGGTTGACGTTCAGGCCACCACACAAGCCGCGGTCTGACGACACCACAATATACGCCACTCTGCGCACCTCCCGTTCCTCAAGGAACGGGTGCTGGTACTCGACATCAGCATTGGCCAGATGCGCAATCACGTTGCGGATACGGGTGGCGTAAGGCTTGGTTGCCGCCATCCGATCCTGCGCCTTGCGCATCTTGCTTGCGGCCACCATCTCCATCGCACGGGTGATCTTCCGCGTGCTCTGGACACTGGCGATTTTGGTACGTACCTCTTTCGCGCCGGCCATAGGACTATCCTTCTACGCAACGATTACCAGGTCTGGGTAGCCTTGAACTGCTCGATCGCTTCCTTGATGCCGGATTCGATCTCGCCGTTGAAGTCACCTTTCTCGTTGATCTTGTCCATCAACGCCTTGCATTCGCTGTTCATGTACGCCAGCAGCGACGCCTCGAACTTGCCGATCTTGTCGAGCGGGATGTCCTTGAGGAACCCTTCGTTCACGGCATACAGCATGACGCCCATTTCAGCGACAGACTGCGGGCTGTACTGCTTCTGTTTCATCAGCTCGGTGGCGCGCTGACCATGCTCCAGCTGGGCACGGGTTGCTTCGTCCAGATCCGAAGCGAACTGGGCGAACGCCGCCAGTTCACGATACTGGGCCAGCGCCAGACGAATACCGCCGCCGAGCTTCTTGATGATCTTGGTCTGCGCAGCGCCCCCCACACGGGATACCGAGATACCGGCGTTCATGGCCGGACGGATACCGGCGTTGAACAGGTCGGTCTCAACGAAGATCTGGCCATCGGTAATGGAGATCACGTTGGTCGGTACGAAGGCAGAGACGTCACCCGCCTGGGTTTCAATGATCGGCAGCGCGGTCAGGGAACCGGTCTTGCCTTTCACTTCGCCCTTGGTGAACTGTTCCACGTAGTCCGGGTTGACTCGAGCGGCGCGTTCCAGCAAACGGGAGTGCAGATAGAACACGTCACCCGGGTAGGCTTCACGGCCCGGCGGACGGCGCAGCAGCAGGGAGATCTGGCGATAGGCCCAGGCCTGCTTGGTCAGATCGTCATAAACGACCAGCGCATCTTCACCACGATCACGGAAGTATTCGCCCATGGAGCAACCGGCAAACGGTGCCAGGTACTGCATGGCCGCCGGATCGGAGGCGGACGCGGCGACGATGATGGTGTTCTCCAGCGCGCCATGCTCTTCCAGCTTGCGCACCACGTTGGCGATGGTCGACTGCTTCTGACCAATAGCAACGTAGATACACTTAATGCCGGAATCTTTCTGGTTGATGATGGTGTCGACGGCAATCGCGGTCTTACCGATCTGGCGGTCACCAATGATCAGCTCACGCTGGCCACGACCGACCGGGGTCATCGCATCGATGGCCTTCAGACCGGTCTGTACCGGCTGGTCTACCGACTGACGCCAGATCACACCCGGGGCCACTTTCTCGACCGCATCGGTGATCTTGGTGTTAAGCGGGCCTTTGCCGTCAATCGGGTTACCCAGCGCATCGACCACGCGGCCGAGCAGTTCCGGGCCCACCGGCACTTCCAGAATACGGCCGGTACACTGGACTTTCTGGCCTTCGGCCACGCCCAGGTAGTCGCCCAGCACCACCGCGCCAACGGAGTCCTGCTCGAGGTTGAGGGCCATGCCGAATACGCCGCCCTCGAACTCGATCATTTCACCGTACATGACGTCGGCAAGACCATGGATACGCACAATACCGTCGGATACGGAAACCACCGTACCTTCATTACGCGCCTGGGTGGAGACGTCAAGCTTCGCGATGCGCTGCTTGATAATCTCGCTGATTTCGGACGGGTTGAGTTGCTGCATGCTTCAATCCCTCAAACTCAAGAGTTCATTTGCTCGGCCAGGCGGGCCAATCTGCCGCGCACACTGCCATCTATAACGGTATCGCCGGCACGGATGACAACGCCGCCCTGAAGGCTGGCATCGACGGTGCTGGTTGCTCTTACTTCGCGGCCCAGGCGTTTCTTCAATGCCGCCACCAGTCGCTCCACATCTGCCGCATCAAGCTCATGCGCCGACACGATTTCTGCGTCGACAATGGCTTGCTGCTCTGCGACCAGCGCATGGAACAGCGTGAAGATCACCGGCACCAGTGCCAGACGGCCGTTATCCGCCAGCAGAGCGACGAAGTTACGACCGCTTTCGTCCAGGACGTCCTCGCCGCACACATCAATGAAGGCGTCAGCTTTCTGCTTGCCGCCCAGAGACGGTTGCCGCAGGAACGACCGCATAACGGGGTCGTCCGCTACAGCGGCGGCCAGCCCGAGCATCGTTTCCCACTGCGCAAAGGCGTTCTGCTCCTGCGCAAACCGGAAGGCTGCCTTGGCGTACGGACGAGCGATGGTGGTCAGTTCAGCCATGGGTTATCCGTTCAGTCAGAGTTCAGCCGCCAACTGCTCAAGCAGCTGCTTGTGAGCGTCACGGTTCACTTCTGCGCCCAGCACCTTCTCGGCGCCAGCCAGTGCCAATGCTGACACCTCTTTACGCAGTTGTTCACGCGCCTGGTTGATTTCCTGTTCGATCTCGCCCTGGGCTCTGGCTACAAGACGCTCGCCTTCAACGCGCGCCTGAGCCTTGGCTTCTTCGAGAATCTGGCCAGCCCGCCGGTTCGCCTGCTCGATGATCTCGGCAGCCTTGGCCTTGGCTTCTACCATATTCTCGGACGCTTTCTGCTGGGCCAGTTCAAGATCACGCTCGGCCCGGTCAGCGGCGTTAAGCCCCTCGGCAATCTTCTGACGACGTTCTTCCAGCGCCTTGATGATCGGCGGCCAGACAAACTTCATGCAGAAGTAGACGAACGCGAGGAACCAGATCGCCTGCCCGAGCAGTGTCGCATTCATGTTCATGCCAACACCTCAAATACCTGAATTACCCTTGCGGGGTGTGTCGAGTACCGCTTGCTTAGGCGACGAAAACCATGATGAAGGCCAGCGCCACACACATGATCGGCACAGCTTCCAGCAGACCGGCCACGATGAACATGCGGGTTTGCAGCATGTCGCCCAGCTCCGGCTGACGCGCCAGGCTTTCGATGAAACGGCTGGTCATCAGACCCAGGCCCAGGCCAGCACCGATGGCGCCCAGACCGGCTACGATAGCAGCTGCAATCAGATTCAGTTCCATTTCTAACTCCCGTTTGACGATATTAAGTTACTTGAAACACACCCTGTCAGTGCTTCTCTGAGGCCAGGCTCAGATACACCACCGTCAGCATCATGAAGACGAACGCCTGCAGAGTGACCACAAGAATGTGGAACACCGCCCAGGGCCACGCCACTGCAATCTGCCACACGCCCATCAGCGCAGCGGCCAGAATGAACACCAGTTCACCCGCGAACATGTTGCCGAACAGACGCAGACCGAGCGACAACGGCTTGGCCAGCAGCGATGCCAGTTCAAGCACCAGGTTTACAGGGATCAACAGGATCTTGAGCAGAATGTTCTTCGACGAGAAGGGGTGCATGGTGAGTTCGGCAATGAAGCCGAGCACGCCCTTGGACTTGATGCTGAACCCGATGATCAGCAGCAGTACGCACAGGGCCATCGACATCGTGACGTTCGGGTCCACCACCGGCACGACCTTGAAGTATTCGAGCCCCAGCCAGTGGGCAGTGCCAGGCAGGAAGTCCACCGGGATCAGCTTCATGGAATTCATCATGAATACCCAGCAGAAGATGGTCAGCGCCAGCGGCGCAATCAGCTTGCTGCTGCCGTGGAAGGCACCCTTGACGATGCCCTCGATGAACTCGACCACGACTTCGATGAAGTTCAGGAAGCCCGCCGGAACGCCGGCGTGTGCTCTGCGGCCCACGGCCCAGAAAACAAGAATGAACAATGTACCGAGGAAACCGGCCCAGCCAAGGCTGTCTACATGAAAGGCCCAGAAGCCCATGGCTTCCAGTTCGTCGTAACAGGTGGCAAGAATCCAGGTAGGGGCCTGGTACACCTCGCCAGTCAGATTGGCACTGGAATCACATACCGGGGTGCCAGCAGGGACTTTGCCATAGGTCAGGTTGGTCAGGTGATGCTGGATGTAATCCTTCGGCGTGTCGTAGGCCATCTGCTCTAGTCCAACTTGTTTAACTGTCGTTTTCGCCCGGGTTCACCGACTGGATATAGCGATTGCTATTGCGCGCCAGCCAGACGAGCCCCGCCGCCTGCGTGACAAAGAACCCCACCAACAGCGCAGCGGCCATGTCCCGGGTCTGCATCGCCGGGATTTCCCGGAGCGTGAGCCAGAATAGCGCCAGCGTGATGACGATCTTGCCTATCTCCGCCCTGATTCCCGAGCTGGCCCTGCGGGCCGGCTTGCGATTGCCAGGATGGAGCCATAACTGAAATCCCGCCCAGGCATGGGCCAGGATACAAATCGTGCCGCCCCAGAGGGCCGCCAGAGCCACCGCAGCGCCTCCGGCAAGTAGTGCGAGCAGGCTGACCACAAATGCGGTGATCAGCTGTGCCACTAAAAGGCCCCGGAACAATCCGAGGCCCTGAACCTGTCTCTCCACCATGTTTTTTCATCCGGCAAGCCCCACGCCGCGAGGCCGCCATCCGGGGGTCTGGGGGGACCCTTATCTTGGGGCGCAGAGTATAGGGATATGCCGGTCAGGTATCAACCGCAACCGGCTGATTGTCGGGCAGTTCGCGACCAAAGTCGGCCCCGCCCGCGTGAAGGCAGGTTACTTGATGTGTGCGAGGATACCGTCCAGCTCGTCCAGGCTGTTATAGCTGATCACCAGCTTGCCCTTGCCGCCACTGCCCTGACGAATGGCCACCGGCGCACCCAGACGATCAGACAGGTCGTTCATCAACTGGCGCACGTTCGGATCTTCCCGCTGTGGCGCTGGCGCCGCCCGCACCTTGTCGAAGTCACGCACCAGCGCTTCGGTCTGACGTACATTCAGACCACGCGCCACCACCATGCGGGCCGCCTCGGTCTGGTTCTGTCCGGTCAGCGCCAGAAGCGCGCGCGCATGCCCCATCTCCAGGTCGCCATGCTCCAGCAACTTACGCACTTCTTCTTCCAGGCTGATCAGGCGCAGCAGGTTGGTAATCATGGTGCGCGATTTGCCCACCGCGTCCGCTACCTGCTGATGCGTCAGACTGAACTCGTCTTTCAGGCGAGCCAGGGCCAGGGCCTCTTCCATCGGGTTCAGATCTTCACGCTGGATATTCTCGATCAGCGCCATGGCGATGGCCGCTTCGTCCGGCACCTCGCGAATCACCGCCGGGATAGTCTCCAGACCTGCCAGCTGGGCCGCGCGCCAGCGCCGCTCACCGGCGATGATTTCATAACGCTTGTCGCCGATGGGGCGCACCACGATGGGCTGCATCACCCCCTGGGCGCGGATCGACTCGGCCAGTTCTTCGAGCGCCTCCGGAGACATGTCGCGGCGCGGCTGATAGCGGCCACGCTGCATCAGCTCCACCGGCAGCTTGCGCAGGTCGCCGTCTCGGGGCGTGCCGTCTGCGACCGGTGTTGTCTCCAGGCTGACCTCTTCGCGGGGCGCCGGGCTGTTGTGGCTCAGCAGTGCATCCAGCCCTTTGCTCAAACCACCTTTACGCTTGGCTGCCATGCCTTATTCCACCTTTGCTGTCTGTGTCTCGGCCTGTTGTGCGGCCTGTTTGAGTGCCTGTTCGCGACGCAGGATTTCCCCTGCCAGCGCCAGATAACTGATCGCCCCGCGTGACTTGGCGTCGTAGCTGATCACCGGCGCACCGTGGCTGGGCGCTTCCGCCAGACGCACGTTGCGGGGAATGATGGTGCGATACACCTTGTCGCCGAAATGGCTGATCAACTGATTGGAGACGTCGTTGGAGAGGCTGTTGCGCGGATCATACATGGTCCGCAGCAAACCACCGATGTGCAGTTTCGGGTTCAGCACGCTGCTGATCTTGTCGATGGTGTTGAGCAGCGAGGTCAGGCCTTCCAGCGCGTAATACTCGCACTGGATCGGCACAATCACGGAATCGGCAGCGGTCAGCGCGTTCACCGTCAGCATGTTCAGGGACGGCGGGCAGTCGATCAGGATGTAGTCGTAACGGTTGCGCACCCGTGCCAGGGCATTGCGCAGCCGGAACTCTTTCATCTTCATGTCCAGCAGCTGCACTTCGGCGGCGGTCAGGTCACCATTGGCCACCAGCAGGTCAAAACCCGATGCCTCCGGTGTGCCGACAATGGCCTGCTCCACCGGCACTTCTTCCATGAGCACGTCATAAATCGTGTATTCGGTCTCGTGCTTGTCGACCCCGGAGCCCGAAGTGGCGTTGCCCTGCGGGTCGATGTCCACCAGCAGCACGCGCTTGCGCGTTGCGGCCAGCGATGCCGCCAGGTTCACGCTGGAGGTCGTCTTGCCGACCCCGCCTTTCTGGTTGGCAATGGCAAATACCGTCGTCACTGCACGCTCTCCGTCGATGGCTCGATGATCACCAGCTGCCTTGCTCCGTCACTTCCCGGCACCCGCAGCGGTTGCAAGCTCACTTGCCAGTGCCCCGCCAGCGCTGCGACTTCGTCTTCGGCCGCGGCGGCCTTCATGGCCAACAGGCGCCCGCCTCCGGCCAGTATATGGCCCAGCAGGCGGAGCATCTCCGGCAGGGGTGCGAAGGCACGGGAAATCACCTGGGGTGATGGCTTACGGTACTGTTCCACGCGGGACTGCACAACCTCCACATGCTCCAGACCCAGCGCCTGCACCGCCTGACGCACAAAACGGGTTTTCTTGCCGTTGCTGTCGAGCAGCACAAACGGCTGCCCGGGCCGGGCGATGGCCAGCGGAATCCCGGGGATGCCCGCGCCGGTACCGACATCCAGCACCGCCTCGGGCCCCAGATGCGGCAGCACCGACAGCGCGTCCAGGATATGCCGGCTGAGCATGGCGGCGGGCTCGCGCACCGCCGTCAGATTGAAGGCCGCATTCCATTTGTGCAGCAGATCGATATAGGCCAGCAGCCGGGCTTGCTGATCGGCGTCCAGCGCCACGCCCATGGCGTCACAACCCGCCGCCAGCGGGCCGGCCAGAGGGTGTGCCGCGCTCATCCCTGCAGGCTCGCCGTGCTGTCTGCGGTCGTGTCTGAGGTCTGTGCCTGCCCCACGGCACGCTTCTTCAGGTGAATCAGCAGCAGGGAAATCGCGGCGGGCGTCACGCCCTGAATCCGCCCCGCCTGACCCAGCGTCTGCGGCCGCGCCGTCTCCAGCTTTTGCCGCACCTCATTGGACAGGCCACTGACCCGCCCGTAATCCAGATCCGCAGGCAGCCGGGTGTCCTCGCTGGCCCGCAGGCGGGCGACCTCGTCCGCCTGACGGTCAATGTAGCCGGCGTACTTGGCCTGGATCTCCACCTGCTCGGCCACCGCCGCCACGGCGGGCGCCAGCTCGGCCGCCGCCAGCAGGGCGGTATAGTCGAGCTCCGGCCGCTTGAGCAGATCCATCAGGTTGTATTCATGGGCCAGCGGCTTGTCCAGCAAGGCACTGACCTGGTCACAGCGGGCGCTGCCGGGTCGCACCCAGGTATTACGCAGCCGCTGTATTTCCTGCTCGGCACCCTCGCGCTTGGCGCACAACGCGGCCCAACGGCGGTCGTCCACCAGCCCCAGACGGCGGCCTTGCTCGGTCAGCCGCAGATCGGCGTTGTCTTCCCGCAGCAACAACCGGTATTCGGCGCGGCTGGTAAACATGCGGTACGGCTCACGGGTACCGTGGGTGATCAGATCATCCACCAGCACTCCCAGATACGCTTCGTCGCGCTGCGGATACCAGGCGGCCTCTTCTCTGGCCAGCAGCGCCGCGTTGATCCCGGCCAGCAGACCCTGGGCACCCGCCTCTTCATAACCCGTGGTGCCGTTGATCTGGCCGGCGAAGAACAGCCCGGGCATGTGCTTCGTCTCCAGGGAATGCTTCAGGTCCTGGGGATTGAAGAAGTCATATTCGATGGCGTAGCCCGGGCGGGTAATATGCGCCTGCTCGAAGCCACGAATGGAGCGCACCGCCGCCAGCTGCACATCAAAGGGCAGGCTGGTGGAGATGCCGTTCGGGTACAGCTCATGAGTGGTCAGCCCTTCGGGCTCGACAAAGATCTGATGGCTGGTCTTGTCCGCGTAGCGATTGACCTTGTCCTCGATGCTCGGGCAATAACGCGGCCCGACGCCCTCGATCACCCCGGCAAACATCGGCGAGCGATCAAAGCCGCTGCGGATGATGTCATGGGTGCGCTCGTTGGTGTGGGTGATATGGCAGCACACCTGACGCGGATGCTCATCCACCGAGCCCAGGTAGCTCATGACCGGCGTGGGCGTGTCGCCCCACTGCTCCTCCATGACAGAGAAGTCCACGGTCTTGCCATCGATGCGCGGCGGCGTGCCGGTTTTCAGTCGGTCCACCCGGAACGGCAGCTCACGTAAACGCCGCGACAGCGCATTGCTGGCCGGATCACCGGCGCGGCCGCCGCCATGATTGTCCAGGCCGATATGAATGACGCCGCCCAGGAAGGTCCCGGTGCACAGCACCACCGCCTCGGCGCGGAAACGCAGCCCCATGTTGGTCACGGCGCCCACACAGCGGCCCTGCTCGACAATCAGGTCGTCCACCGCCTGCTGGAAAATCGTCAGGTTCGGCTGATTCTCCAGCATGTCGCGAATGGCGGCCTTATAAAGGATGCGATCCGCCTGGGCACGGGTCGCCCGCACCGCCGGGCCCTTGCGCGCATTGAGCACGCGGAACTGGATACCGGCACGGTCGGTGGCACGCGCCATGGCGCCGCCCAGCGCGTCGATCTCGCGCACCAGATGACTCTTGCCGATACCGCCGATGGCCGGGTTGCAGCTCATCTGCCCCAGGGTTTCGATGTTATGGGTCAGCAGCAGCGTCGGCACGCCCATCCGCGCAGCCGCCAGCGCGGCCTCAGTGCCCGCATGGCCACCGCCGATCACGATTACGCCGAAACGCGTTGCATACTCCATGACACCTCAGCCCGAAGGCCTGTTCAAAATATGACCAGAAAGGGCGCGTAGTATAAAGGTTGGCAGGCCAAAATAAAGGCCCGCCGTGCAGGAAGGGGCAAGGGAGCAGGTAGGCTGGGACAGAACTCAGCCTTTCGGCATGTACTGGCGCACGTCGTAGTTGAAGTAGCGTTTCAGCACGCTGTTGGCCTCGTCGTCTTTCTGCCGCCAGCCATACACCTTCGGCTTCTCTTTCTCGATCGCCAGGGTACCGAAGATCAGCCAGTCGTAGATCGCCAGGGTCGAGGTCACGTTGCGGGCCGAGTTGGGGCCACGTGCGTGATGGTGGTGATGCTGGGTGGGGAAGACCAGCAGGTGAGACAGGGCCCACATGGTCTTGCGCACCCAGGCCCAGCGATGGTTGTGGAAATAGAGGTCATAGTTCCAGTTGACGTGGGTATGCGCCGCCCACACGCCCTTGAACGCGGTGGCGTAGAGGAAGACCTCGACCAGACCCAGGTACAGGCACAGCAGCTGGAACCAGTAGTTGGGCAGGATCAGCCACCAGGCCCAGCCGTTGACGAAGGTCTGGGTTACGCTCAACTGGCCCTTGTTGTCCTGGCCGCCGGACAGGTGATGGGGGCGATGGCTCATCTTGAAGAAGGCTTGCACCCATTGCAGGCGGCGATTTTTCGGCCGCCGGGCGTGAGCGAACAGGTGGGCGGCGCCATGCAGCAGCTCCTCGATGCAGAAGAACACGACCAGTGTCAGCCAGAAGTATTCCTTCTCCAGCCAGGCCAGCGAACCCGCGCTGCCGGGCAGCATAGTGCCCAGGCCCAGGGTAATCAGCAACAGCACCAGCGGGCGCTGCACGACCACCATCATCAGGGTGCTGAGAAAGGCGGCATGCCAGTCCTGTCTGGTCTTGCGGCCGTCGCGGGTGCGCCCCACCAGGATCTCCCACAGGGCGGCGAGCACGATAAACACGGTCACGGTGGTTGTCAGGATGCTGTCCATGGAGCCTCCGGCGTTGTTGTCGATATGCATCTGTCAGCAAACACCCCGAGTATTGGCCAGATTTCATACATCCATGAAGCCAATAATCATGATATAAAATATCCATGAAGCTGAATTTAAGAAGTATCGACCTGAACCTGCTGCCGGTCTTCGAGGCATTGATGGAGGCTGGCCAGCTCAGTCGCGCCGCCGAACAACTGGGCATGAGCCAGCCCGCCTTCAGCGCGGCGATCCAGCGCTTGCGCGACACGGTGGGTGATGAGCTGTTCGTGCGCACCCGCCAGGGCCTCAAGCCCACGCCGCGGGCAACCGCCCTGTGGCAGCAATTGCGGCCCGGTGTCGATGCGGTACGTGAAGCCTTCGAGGAGACCCGCCACTTCGATCCCGCCAGCAGCGACCGGCGATTCCTGATCATGGGCACGGATTATGTCGAACAGGTCCATCTGCCCCGGCTGCTGGATCTGCTTGCGCGGGAAGCACCCCGCGCCTGCTTCTCGGTCCAGCCGGTGTCCGACGGCTGGCACGAACGCCTGGCGCATGCTCAGGCGGATATCGCGCTCGACAGCTTCCTGCCGGAAGACTCGCGCCTGCGCCATACCGCCATCGCTGAGGAAGAACTGGTTGTGGTGGCACATCAGGCGCACCCGCGCCTGCGCGGGCGTATCAGCACGGAGCAGTTTCTGGCCGAGCGCCACGTTGTGCTCCAGGAGCGAGGGCGGCGGCTGCCACTCGACATGATCCTGAACCAGCCCGGCTGGAAGCGGCAAGTGGCCGTTCAGGTCAGTCAGTTCGTCAGCCAGATCAGCGTGTGTGCCAGCAGTGACCTTGTCGCGTCGCTGCCCGCCAGCATTGCGCATCTTTTCTCCGCGACCTGGCCGATACAGGTCATGCCGTTCCCTGTCGCATTGCCTGCCATTCCGGTCTACATGATCTGGCCCGTCGCGCTCGAACGCGACCCTGCCCATATCTGGATACGAAAATCTGTGGCAACAACGGCCAACCGATAGATCTGCGTTATACTTCTGCCAAGCCAAGGCCCATCCACCAGCGGGACGACTTCATTCGTGCAAAGCCTGCATCTGGCACTTTTTGTTGGCGCAGCACTGCTCTTCATCGGGCTGTTGCTGGGCACCCTCTCCACGCGAGTCGGCGTGCCCTCACTGCTGGTATTCCTGGTGGTGGGCATGCTGGCGGGCGAAAACGGGATCGGCGGTATCCAGTTTCAGGACTTCGAGCTCGGCTTTCTCGTCAGTAACCTGGCACTGGCCATCATCCTGCTGGACGGCGGCCTGCGCACCCGGCTGCACACTTTTCGTGTTGGCCTGAAACCGGCGCTGACCCTGGCCACCCTGGGGGTGTTGCTGACCGCCATGTTCGTGGGCGCTTTCGCCACCTGGTTGTTAGGGCTGGACTGGCGCCTGGGGCTGCTGCTGGGGGGCATCATCGGCTCCACCGATGCCGCGGCGGTATTCAATGTACTCAAGGGTTCCGGCCAGCGGATCAATGAGCGGGTCGAAAGCACACTGGAGATCGAATCGGGCCTCAACGACCCGATGGCCATCTTCATTACCGTGCTGCTGATTGATCTGCTCACCCATCCGGAGGCGGCCTGGGGTCTGGAAACCCTGATCATGCTGGTGCAGCAATTCGGACTGGGCGTCGTCTTCGGCGTGGCCCTGGGCGCCGGGCTGTCGGAACTGCTGTTACGGGTGCGCAGCAACGAGGGGCTGCATGCGCTGCTTCTGTGCACCGGCGGTGCGGCGCTGTTCAGTGTCACCAACCTGGCGGGGGGCTCCGGATTCCTGGCGGTGTACCTGGCGGGATTGATCGCCGGAAACCGGCGCGCTGGTACCAGCGATAACGTCCTGCGGTCGATGGACTCCATGGCCTGGCTGGCCCAGTCCGGCATGTTCCTGCTGCTCGGCCTGCTGGTGACGCCGGCGGGACTGGTCTCGTCACTGCTGCCGGGCCTTCTGATTGCCCTGTTCCTGATCTTTATCGCACGCCCGGCCGCCGTCTGGTTGTCACTGCTGCCGTTCTCGTTCAGCGGTCGGGAAACCACGTTTATCGCCTGGACCGGGCTACGGGGTGCGGTACCCATCGTGCTGGCCGTGTTCCCGCTGCTGGCCGGTATCGAGCAAAACCGGTTGCTGTTCGACATCACCTTCGTGGTGGTGCTGACGTCATTGCTGCTGCAGGGCACGTCCATCAACATGCTGGCGCGGCGCCTGCGCATTGCGCTGCCCCCGGCCGCCAGCCCCCTGAACGCTGTGGCGCTGGAGGGGGCCAACGACCAGTTCCTGGTGCAGTTCCGCATCGAAGCCGGCTCCCGGGCCGAAGGCAAGACCATGGACCAGGTGGCCAACCCCGGCATCCGGCCTGTGGCCGTCGTGCGCAACGGAACGGCGCTGGATCTGACCGACCATCCGGTACTTCAGGCCGGAGATCTGGTGACCTGGTTGACCAGCCATGCGGAGCAGGAGCAGCTGGGGGAGTGGTTCCTCGCCACCACCGTGGCGCTGCGTCGTTTCTACGGTGACTTCACGGTGCGAGGCTCGGTGAAGGTCACTGATGTGGCGTTGAGTTATGGCCTGACCGGGCTGGACCCGGGACTGTCGGCACTGACCCTGACGGAGCTGTTCCATCAGCGGCGCCGCGGCACCCCCGTGGTGGGCGACACGCTGGAACTGGGCGGCATCCGCCTGCGTGCGCGAGCCCTGGAAGACGGCAAGGTCAGCCTGGTGGGCATCCGCTTGCCGAAAACCTGATGCGCCTCACTGCAAACCGAGGAACGTGAACGGGTCGCTGCGACGGAACCGGCCCGACACCTCACCCGCAAACACCTCACGCTGATCCGCGCCAAGCGTCAGGACACGGGCCCCTGCGCGCGGCGCAAAGTTCACCTTGCGCAAATCCACCCAGAAGGTATTCGGCATCATCGCCGACTCGAAGTAGTAGCGACGGTCCTTGTGGTCGAACACGGTGCGCCAGCGGGTCGAGGAAATATGCGGGCTGTCCGGCGTGGAAATGCCCAGCGGCACGGAGGCATTGCGGATCACGCTGAACACGCTGGCCGCCGCCTGCTGCGCATCCGCCACCTTCGGAATGGCATTGATATAGAAGTGGGCGCGCACAAAGCGATCCGCAGGACGATTGGTGCCGGGCAGCATGGTCGTGCCGCCAATCTCGTCCCAGTACTGCGCCAGGGCCAGTTGGCGGTCGAAGGTCGGCTGGTTGGTCATGACCTGGTAATCCGGGCTGTGGTGAATCACCAGTTCGCCGCCGACATATTCCATGATGGCGCTGTCACCCAGCGCATCGGACATCGACAGATGCAGCGCCGCCAACCGGTCTTCGCCGGGCATCTTGTCAGTAATCACCAGAAACGGCTGCTCGCGGACATACGCCACGGCTTCCGACACGGTGGCAAAGTTGTCGAGCATGAACTGGGCCCAGAGCGAAATCGCGATCGCCGGGGTCTCGCCGTCCAGCTCGGGATACTCCGAATCCGGCAGCCAGAGCAGGTTGGCCATCAGGCCCGCCTCGTTGACGCCATCACTGGAGGCAATGTCGTAGGCCGTCGCCACCACACTGCCATACCGGGCTTCCCAGGTCTTCGAGGTCTCACCAACCAGACCCTGGCGCGTCACGCCGCGTGGCAGTATCCACAGGTTGGTGCCGATATCGACTTTCCAGTCCATCGACCGGGCGGTGAGAATGCGGCCTTCAGGGCCCAGGTAGACCACCCGGGTACAGGCCTGGGCATGCACTGTGCTCAACCCGGTGGCCAGGGCTATCAGGCCGACCAGCATCAGACGTCCATATCGTTTCATCGCGCTTCTCCCTCTCGGATTATTCGAGTATAGACACATCCTCAGCAGGCGATGTGAAGCCGCGACTGCCCCCGGAGACAGGCGGCCGGGAATCTGCGGTCAACCGCGTTTCGGTGCACATTCGTTATAACTGCGCACCGTCTATGGCAGTGCCGCCGACGGCGGCCCGGATCAGAGAGAGTTTACCCATGCCCCAGTTCAAGGTGCCGATGCGCGACATGCGCTTCCTGCTCAACGAAGTGTTCGACTACGAGAGCCACTACAAGACCCTGCCCAACGGCGAGGAGGCCACACCGGACATGGTGGAGGCGATCCTCACCGAGTGTGCCCGCCTGTGCGAGAACACCATCGCGCCGCTGTATCAGTCCGGCGACGAGGAAGGCTGCAAGCTGGCCGACGGTCAGGTATCGACACCAAGCGGCTACAAGGAAGCCTATGCCGAGTACATGGCCGGTGGCTGGCAGGGGTTGTCACACCCGGTGGAGTTCGGCGGCCAGGGCCTGCCGATGTCGCTGGGCATGCTCAAGCAGGAAATGCTGGGCACCGCCAACTGGTCGTTTGCCATGTACCCGGGCCTGTCTCTGGGCGCGATGAACACCATCATGCTGCACGGAACCGATGAGCAGAAGCAGACCTACCTAACGCCACTGACCGAAGGCGTCTGGGCGGGCACCATGTGCCTGACCGAGCCCCAGTGCGGCACCGACCTGGGCCAGATGAAGAGCAAGGCCGAGCCGCAGGCTGACGGCAGCTACAAGATCACCGGCACCAAGATCTTTATTTCCTCCGGCGATCACGACCTGACAGAAAACATCGTACACATCGTGCTGGCGCGCCTGCCGGATGCCCCGGCGGGCACCAAGGGCATCTCGCTGTTTATCGTGCCAAAGTACCTGCCCGGCAAGATCGGCGAGAGCAACGGCGTTACCGCCGGTGCGCTGGAAAAGAAAATGGGCATCAAGGCCTCCGCTACCTGCGTGATGAACTTCGATGGCGCCACCGGCTTCCTGATCGGCCCGCCGAACGAAGGTCTGGAGTGCATGTTCACCTTCATGAACTCCGCCCGCGTTGGCACCGCCATGCAGGGCGTTTGCCACGCCGAGCGTGCCTTCCAGGGGGCGCTGCCCTATGCCAAGGAGCGCCGTTCCATGCGCGCGCTGTCCGGCAAGAAAGATCCGGAACAGAACGCCGACGCCATCATTCACCACGGTGACGTGCGCCGCATGCTGCTGACCCAGAAGGCCATCGCCGAAGGCGGTCGCGCCATGCTGTATTACACCGGCCAGTACGCCGACAAGATGATTGCCGGCATTCTGGAAGGCGACAAGAAAAAGCAGGAATACTGGGACAGCCAGTTGGGCTTCCTGACCCCGATCCTGAAAGGCTTCCTGACCGAGAAGGGCCTGGATTGTGCCAACCTGGGCATGCAGGTGTTCGGTGGTCACGGCTACATTCGCGAGCACGGCATGGAGCAAATTGCCCGCGACGCACGCATCTCGACCCTTTATGAAGGGACCACCGGCATCCAGGCGCTGGATCTGCTGGGCCGCAAGGTGCTGTTGACGACCCGCGGCAAGTGCGTGCGCGAATTCAGCCAGAAGCTGGTGGATTTCGGCACCCGCAATCTGACCAACGGCACCCTGCGCCCCTACGCCTGGAAGCTGTTGAAGATCGCCGCCCAGTGGAACTACCTGACCACCCGGGTGATGCTCACCGCCGCCAAGGATCGCGATGTGGTCAGCACCGCCAGCAACGACTTCCTGATGTACTCCGGCTACGCCATGATGGCCTACTTCTGGGCCGTAATGGCCGCCAAGGCGCAGGAAAAACTGGAGAAAGGCGGCGAACAGCCGAAGGAGTTCTACGAGGCGAAACTGGCCACGGCGGAGTTCTACTTCGAGCACCTGCTGCCGCAGGCGAAGGGGCATGCCGAAAGCATGCTCAAGCCGACCCGCACCATGATGCAGATGAAAGCAGAGCACTTCTCGTTCGACTACGAGTAAGCCCAGCGCTGCAAGGTGGCGACCACCCGTTTCAGAGTCAATGGCTTGGACAGGTGGTCGTCCATCCCCGCATCCAGACACTGCTGGCGATGCTCGCTCAGGGCGTGCGCCGTCAGGGCAATGACCGGGGTGCGCGGATAAGCCAGTTCTTCTTCCCAGCGGCGAATGCGGCGCGTGGTTTCGTAGCCATCCAGCCCCGGCATTTCGCAATCCATCAGGATCAGGTCGAAGCGCTCTCCGGTGTATAGCCGGTTCAGCGCCTCTTCACCACCGGACGCCAGCGACACCCTCACATCGAGCTTTTTCAGCAAGGCCCGCACGACCATCTGGTTCACGGCGTTGTCCTCCACCAGCAGGATATGCAGGTCCGGAAACTCCTGATGCTCCGGCACCACCGGATCCAGATCGCCCGGTGGCGCTGGCGACAGCCTGACCCGGAAGGAGAAGCGTGACCCTGCACCGGGCTTGCTCTGCACATCGATCTTGCCCCCCATCAGCTCGACCAGTTGCTGCGATATCGCCAACCCGAGCCCGGTGCCGCCATAGCGGCGTGTCGTGGAGCTGTCCGCCTGCTGGAACGACTCGAACAACTGCTCTGTCTGCGCCTGGGTCATGCCAATCCCCTGGTCCGCCACGGCGCAGTACAACCAGATCCATTCACCCACGGTATTGCAGCGCGCGCTGAGCCGCACCTCACCGCCCTCGGTGAACTTGGTGGCGTTGCTCAACAGGTTCAGCAGCACCTGACGCAACCGGGCGGCGTCACCGCGCACCCACACCGGCAGGCCATCCGGCCAGTCTGCCACCAGTGTCAGGCCTCGCTGCTCGGCCGTGCCGTGGAAGATGGTCAGGCAATCCTCCAGCAAGGCCGGCAGGTTGAAGGGTTCCTGCTCGAGCTCCAGCTTGCCCGCAGCGATTTTCGAGTAATCCAGAATATCGTTGATCACCGCCAGCAGGCTTTCCCCGGCCGAATTCAGAGTGTCCATGTAATTGCGCTGGGTGGCATCCAGCGGGGTATCCCGCATCAGTTCCGTCAGCCCGAGCATGGCGTTCATGGGGGTCCGGATTTCATGGCTCATACGCGCCAGAAATTCACTCTTGGCGGCGCTGTCTGCTTGCGCGCGGGCACTCTCGCTGGCCCGCTCCAGGCTCTCCCGCTTGAGGGTGTTCAACCGCTGCGCCAGCCCGAGGGAGAGCAGCACCTGCTGTGTCACCAGCGCAATCTGCAAGCCGTGCACGTTCAGCAACACCGGGAAGCCGTCAAGCAAACCGTACACGTTCAGCGCCAGCGCCAGCACCATGATCAGGAACAGGCCCCAGGCCAGTACGAATATCCACGCCTGGGGGCGCCCCTTGATCAGACAGATCGTGCCCACCGGCAACAGCACCGCAATACAGAGGATCGCCGTCAAACCCTGCAGATGATTGAGTGTGCCCAGCGGCAACAGGACCTGGCCCACCGCCATGGCACCCGCCACCCAGGCGGCAAAACGCAAGGGAAGGTCCAGGCGCGGCATCTCTCGGGTTTCCAGAAAGTCACGAGCGAACAGCACACCGGTGAGCAGAGACAGATGCCCGGCGAGAAAGGGCAGCGTGTCCAGCCATTGCATCGGCACCGGCAGCAGGCGCACCGCTACCCCTTGAAGGCAGGCCACGTAAACGATGGTCGCGAAGACATGCGCCACGTAGAACCGGTTGACCCGTTCACCCGCAGCCAGCCATAACACCAGGTGATAAAGAAACAGCCCGAAGCCGATGCCGTAGAACAGCCCCTGCAGCCAGTCCATAGCCAGATAATGGGTGATGAAGGCATCGTGCCCGCTGATCATCAACGGCACAGTCATCGAGCTGCTGGTCCGCACCCGGACATACAACTCGACAGAAGACTCGGCGGGCAATACCAGCGGCACCAGGAAAAAACGCACGGGCAAGGGCCGGTCGGCAAAGGGCCGCCGGTCACCCAGCCGCCATTGCTGCGCAGGGGCCGGCTGTGCAGAACGGTCCAGAACATGGATATCCAGCTCGTCCAGCAGGGCGTAATCCACCACCAGCCACAGCCGCAGGGTGTCCGCCGCCTCGTTGCTCAGGGGCGTGCGGAACCAGCAGGCATCCCGACGATAACCAAAGGTGATCTGTGCAGCCTCCAGGGGCACAAAGTCAGCCTGTTGCGCCCGGGACAGCGAGGCCTCGCCATCACCATCACACCAGTAGTGAAGATAGGGGGCGAGCGACATATGGGGCACAGGATCGATCAGTTCAGGCTGCGGGTCGGCGTGTGCGGCCGCAGACCACCAGAGGGCACAACACAGCAGGGACCCCGCCAGGAAGCCGACAGGCAGGCCCGGCGATCCGACGTGCTGCTGACGACATCGACCACGGCCATGCCGATGTCTGCTCCCTGTGAGGGCCGCGTTCTCCATCCTGGTGATCCTCCCCTGATCACTTCCATGCTAGCCCGAGCACTGGTGTGCGCCTAGCCCCTTGCACCTTCGCGCTTTCTTCACGCCCCGGCTTGCGTCTGTTCACTCAAACGCAACCGTGATGCATTGGGTAAATTAATTGTTTAGGCTTGTCAGCAAAGAGTGAGAGACCACCGATGTCCTACTATCAGGGAAAGCGCGTACTCATCACCGGCGCGGGCTCAGGCCTGGGCGCCTTGATGGCGGAACAACTGGGGCGGCGTGGTGCCGAAGTGATCGTGACCGCACGGCGGCGCAAGCCCGCCGAGGACGTCTGCCGCCGGGTACAGGCGGCGGGCGGTCGCGCCCACGCCCTGCTGCTGGATGTCAGCGATCTTGACGCCATTCCGGCCTTTCGTGACGACGTTCATGCACGCATCGGCCCGGTGGATATCCTGATCAATAATGCCGGTGTTGTGTTCGGCGGCGAGTTCGAACGTGTGGACCTCGCTCAACATCTGAACACGCTGCAGATCAATACGCTGGGCCTGATTGCCATGAGTCATGCCTTCATGGACGACCTGCGCGACGCCCCCCGCGGCCACCTGGTGAACATCGCCAGCGCCAGCGCCTATATCGGCCTGCCCTGGGGCAGCACCTACGCCGCCAGCAAATGGGCTGTGCTCGGCTTCTCTGAATCTCTGCGCCTTGAGTTGCGCGAGCGCGGTATCGACCATGTCAGCGTAACCACCGTCTGTCCGAGCTACATCAGCACCGGCATGTTCGATGGTGCCCGCAGCCCGCTGCTGTCCCCCATGCTCACCCCGGAAAAAGTTGTCAAATCCATTCTGCGCGGGGTGAAGCGAGGCGAAGCCATGGTGACCGAGCCGACAATGGTGAAAAGTATAGACTTGCTCAAAGGTGCCCTGCCCCGGCGCCTCTGGGATGAGGTGGCGCGCCGCACCGGCATTTCCACCTCCATGAAGCACTGGCAGGGCAAGTAACCCGTTCATAATGCGATGAAGAAGGATCTCCGATGAAACCCTTGAGTCCGGTGGACCAGCTGTTCCTGTGGCTGGAACGACGTCAGCAGCCGATGCATGTGGCCGGTTTGCAGCTGTTCAGCTTCCCGGAGGACGCCGGCCCCAAGTACGTCAGTGAGCTGGCCGGTGCCATGCGTGACTACTGCTGCCCGGTGGCACCCTTCAACCAGCGGCTGTACACACGTCTCGGGCAGGCGTTCTGGGTGGAGGACAAGCAGTTCGACATCGACCACCATTTTCGTCATGAGGCACTGCCCAAACCAGGCCGCATCCGGGAGCTGCTGTCCCTGGTGTCCGCCGAACATTCCAATCTGCTGGACCGCGAACGGCCCCTGTGGGAAGCACACCTGATCGAGGGTATCCGGGGCCGGCGCTTCGCGCTCTACACCAAGGTGCATCATTCCGTTGTGGACGGTATTTCTGCCATGCGCATGGGTATGCGCGCCCTGTCCTCAGACCCGAACGAGCGCGATCTGCCGCCGGTCTGGGCCAATACGCCCAAGCGGCGCGAGCGCATGCAGCTGACCGCCAACCCGGTGGCTGCGGTCAGTGGGCTGGCCCGTTTCAGCGCTGGCCTGAGCAAGCAGATTGCCACCGTACCCGCGCTGGCGCGCGAGGTGTACCAGATCACCCAGAAAGCCCGGAACGATCCGGATTACGTTTCCATCTTCCAGGCGCCGCAGAGCATCATCAACCAGCGCATTACCGGCAGCCGCCGCTTCGCGGCCCAGTCCTACAGCACCAGCCGGTTCAAGGCGATCTGCAAGGTGTTCCGCTGCACCATGAACGACATCGTGCTGGCCGTGTGCGGCAGTGCCCTGCGGGATTACCTGATCAGTCAGAACGCGTTGCCCGACAAGCCACTGATTGCCATGGTGCCGGTCAACCTGCGCCAGGACGACAGCGAAGGTGGCAACCAGATCGCCATGATTCTGGCCAACCTCGGCACGCACATTGCCGACCCGGCCAACCGGCTGCGCGTCATCAAGGCATCGGTGGAGGAAGCGAAGGCACGTTACCGGCAAATGACGCCGGAGGAAATTCTCAACTTCACGGCGCTGATGATGGCACCGACCGGCCTGAACCTGCTCACCGGGCTGGCGCCGGAATGGCGGGCTTTCAACGTGATCATTTCCAATGTGCCGGGGCCGAAGGAGCCGCTGTACTGGAACGGCGCACGCCTGGAAGGGATGTATCCGGTATCGATTGCACTGAATCAGATCGCCCTGAACATTACGCTGACCAGTTACGTTGATCAGCTGGAGTTCGGCCTGATTGGTTGCCGTCGCACCCTGCCGTCCATGCAGCGTCTGCTGGATTACATCGAGAACGGCATCCGCGAACTGGAAGTCGCAGCCGGCATCAAGTGATGCCGGCTGCGCCGTGTTGCAGCCTCAGCTCTTGAGCTTCTTGAATACGTCCATGATATCCAGCGGCAGGGGGAAGACGATGGTCGAGGCGTTCTTGTTCGACATATCGCTCATGGTCTGCAGGTAACGCAGCTGCAACGCCGCTGAGTTCTTGCCCATGATTTCCGCTGCTTCCACCAGTTTCTCGGCAGCCTGCTGTTCGCCTTCCGCATGGATGATCTTGGCACGCCGCTCGCGCTCGGCCTCCGCCTGACGGGCAATCGCCCGGATCATGCTCTCGTTGAGGTCGACATGCTTGATCTCGACGTTGGTTACCTTGATGCCCCAGTTGTCGGTCTGGCTGTCGATGATTTCCTGGATATCCGCATTCAGCTTGTCGCGCTCGGACAGCATTTCATCCAGATCATGCTTGCCCAGCACTGAGCGCAACGTGGTTTGCGCCAGCTGACTGGTGGCCGCGTAATAATCCTCGACCTGGATAATGGCCTTGTTCGGATCAACAACGCGGAAGTACAGCACGGCATTCACACGAACCGTCACGTTATCCCGCGAGATCACATCCTGACTGGGCACGTCCAGCGTGATGATCCGCAGGTCGACACGCACCATCTGCTGAACGCCGGGAATCACGATGATCAGGCCGGGGCCTTTTACTGCCTGGAAGCGGCCCAGGAAGAACACCACGCCGCGCTGGTATTCCGGCAGCACGCGCACGGACATGGCCACCAGACCCAGCAGCAGCAAAATGGGTGTCAGATACGGAATCATTTCGAATCTCCTTTTGATGCGGCACGGGGACCATCCCCGACCGGTTCAACATCCACACTCAAACCCCGCACGCCAGTCACGCGCAGTGTCTGACCTTCATGAACTTCCACGTTAGCGCTGGCACGCCAGGATTCACCCAGCAGCCGCACCCGGCCCTCGCCGGCCACGAAGTCCGCCAGCGCCACCGCCGTGGCGCCCTGCAGCCCCTCACTGCCGGTGATGGACGGTCGCCGCCTCAAGCGTACCAGACGGGTGATACCCCAGGTCATCATCCCGGCGGACACCAGTGCCGTGCCACCGATCAACGGTATGGAAATGTGCAGGTTCGCATCATCCATCAGGATGATGGACCCGAACACGAAGGCGATGATCCCTCCGAGGCCAAGAATCCCGAAACTGGGCATGAAGGCCTCCCCCACCATGAAGGCGAGTCCGAGGATGATCAACGCCAGCCCGGCATAATTGATGGGTAGCACCTGGAAGGCATACAGCGCCAGAATCAGACAGATGGCACCGATGACCCCGGGGTAGATGTTACCGGGGCTCGACAGCTCGAAAATGATGCCGTAGAAACCGACCAGCATCAGGAAGTAGGCGATGTTGGGATTGGTAATGACCGCCAGCAGATTGTTGCGCCAGTCCGGCTCTATCTGCACCACCTGGAGGTTCTCGGTGTTCAGGGTGTAGGTACCGCGCTCCATGCGCACTTCCTTGCCATGGATCTGGGCCAGCAGGTCGTCGATATCCTCCGCCACGACGTTGATGACGTTTTTCTCCAGCGCCTGACTGGAAGTCAGGTTCACCGCCTCGCGCACCGCTTCTTCTGCCCAGTCGGCATTGCGGCCACGCAACTCGGCCAGCCCGCGAATGTAGGCTACCGCGTCCTCCAGCACCTTGCGCTCCATGGCCGTGCTGCCGCGCCGCACCCGATCGGTCAGGTCCGCCTCGTCACCGTTCTCCTCTGCGGACCCCCGCTCCTCCTGTCGCGGCGCTTCCGCGGGCTCGTCCGGGGCACCGGGCATGCCGCCCATCTGCACCGGCGTGGCCGACCCGAGGTTGGTGGAAGGTGCCATCGCCGCCAGATGGCTGGCGTAAAGCAGGTAGGTGCCCGCACTGGCCGCACGTGATCCTGATGGCCCGACATAGCCGACCACCGGGATCGGTGACGACAGGATTTCCTTGATCATCTGGCGCATGGCGCTGTCCAGCCCGCCCGGGGTGTCCATTCTCAGAATGATTACCTCGGCATTACCCTCCCGGGCCTGCTGCATGCCACGCAGCACATAATCGCTGGTCGCGGGCCCGATGGGGCCGTCGATGTCCAGCAGGTAGGCGCTGTTACGGCTGTCCTGCGCCACCGAGACAATACTGAGCAAGGCCCCCAGCAGGATGCAGGCGACCCCGGCCACCCCGAATCGACCTTGCCAACGCAACACGTGTGCTCTGAATCTGTTCATATGCGCTATCGTCCCTGCGACTCGATGAATGCCCCGTCAAACGGATTTTTCTTTTCATGACAAGGGTATAGAGGCCGCTTGACAAAAGTCAAAAAAACAGTGGCACGGCATCCGGAAAGGGCGTAAGGTGGATTCTGCTGCAGATGGACAGCAGTGGATGTTTTGATTGTGCCCGCATGTGAGCTTCCTCCTGATGTGTACTCTCCTGAACACCCCCCGGATTCCGCCCCTGCATGCAACACACATATAGATTGGTTTTTTGAGGTATAGATTCAATGGCTACCGGCACTGTTAAATGGTTCAACGAGTCCAAGGGCTTCGGTTTCATCACCCAGGACGACGGCGGCGCGGACGTATTCGTACACTTCAGCGCGATTCAGGGTTCTGGCTTCAAGACCCTGGCTGAAGGTCAGAAGGTGACCTACGAGATCCAGCAGGGTCCGAAGGGTCCCCAGGCTGCCAATGTCCTGGCCGGCTAAGGTTTACGGCTAGAATGGCACACTGACGAAAAACCCCACCACGGTGGGGTTTTTCGTTTCTGCTTCACCCCTGTTGCGCGTCACCGTGCAGCAGTGCCTCTTTTTGTTTTTTGCTCAGCCTGCGGAGTTGCCACTCTCGCTGCCCTGCCGCGCTGCGTGATGGCGCCGGCTCCTGATAGACCATCTGCACCGGTCTGCGCGCCCGTGTATAACGCGCACCGCGAGCCGTCCCGTTGTGCTCCAGAAGACGCCGCGCCGGATCGGTCGTAATCCCCGTGTAAAAGGTGCCATCCGCGCAGCGCACCATGTACACACACCAGCCTGCTGTTATGCTTGTGGTCATGACGATCTGTTACCTGCCTGAAGGACTGTTGGCATGATTACCTATCTGTACTGGCTCCTGCTCGTCGCTTTGCTCTTCCTGATCCTGTTCGGCCTCGGCGCCCGCCTGAACCGCTGGAAACCGGCGCTGATCGTCAGTGCCGTTGTGCTGGTGGTCGGCACCCTGCTGTACTACTTCTACCTTGAACAGATGTTCGTCAAGCGCTGGGGCGGCACCATGACCATCAGTGTGCCGACCGGTCAGCACCACATGGGCGCCACCTGGAAGGACGACCATCTGTGGATCCAGAACTACGACCCGGACACCAACACCTGCATCTTCAGCGAGTATGCCCGGGGCCGGATGCTGGAAGGCCGTGTGGTGATCCGCAACTGTAACCCGCTGATGCCAGCCGCGCATGACTGACGCCGCCCCCTTCACTGAAACCGAGGCGCAACTGCTGGCGCGCCTGCATCAGGCTCCGGACACCGTCCAGGTTACCGACGTGCTGGCCGTGATCGAGGCCGGGTACGAGTATACCCCCACCACCTTCACCAACGGCGTGCCGCCGGAGCAACAGGTCAACACGGCGGGCAGCAACGAAGTGTCCTGCCGCCTGTTCGCGTTCGCCGCCCTGCATCAGTTGCCGCCCGCACAGACACTGGCCTGTTTCGGGCACTACTATCGCGACGAGGTGCTGGGCGATCCGGATGGCGTGAATCACGGCAATATCCGCACCTTCATGCGCCATGGCTGGGATGCCCTGCATTTTGAAGGCGACGCCCTGCAGCCGCGTCAACGCTGATTCCGCTCACGCCGGTTCAGCCTGCGGCCACAACCCCGTATAATGCCCGCTCATCCGGTGCACCGGCGCCGCCGTGCACCCGCACCCCACCCCGCCGCGCCTGATGCCGGCGGCCGCAGCCGGGACAACTTCCAAATCCATGACCGACTTTGCCATAGGCCAGCGCTGGCTCAGTGAAACCGAAACCGAGCTGGGGCTCGGCATCATCGTCAACCTCGATTACCGCCTGGTAACCGTCTTCTACCCCGCCTGCGAGGAAGAGCGGACCTACGCCAAGGGCAATGCACCGCTGTCACGCATGACCTTCAGCGCAGGCGATCAGGTGCACAGCACCGACGGCGCGGCCTGGCGCGTAGAAGCCACCGACGAAGTCGATGGCCTGATGATGTACACGGTCACCCCCGTGGACGCGCCCGGCGAGGCCCGACTGCTGCCAGAGAGCCAGCTCGGGTACCAGGTGGCCCTGACGGCGGTCACTGACCGCCTGTTCTCCAAGCAGCTGGACAGCAATGGCTGGTTCGCGCTGCGCGCCGCCGCCCTCAATGCAGAAGCCACCGCCGAGCAGTCACCGGTGCAGGGGCTGCGCGGGCCGCGTATCGAGCTGATCGGTCACCAGCTGGCGATAGCCGATGAAGTCGCCCAGCGCTTTGCGCCGCGCGTGTTGCTGGCGGACGAGGTCGGCCTGGGCAAGACCATTGAGGCCGGTCTGATCATTCACCAGCAACTGCACACCCACCGCGCACAGCGCGTGCTGATCGTGGTGCCGCCACCGCTGGTACATCAGTGGTTCGTGGAGATGGTGCGCCGCTTCAACCTGCATTTCAGCATCTTCGACCAGGAACGGCTGGCCGCCCTGCAACCAGAGGGCGACCTGCGCGACATGCTGGCGCAGATCATCGCCGAAGAGAACGGCGCCGCCGGGGAATCACCTTCCGGCGTCACCGACAATCCGTTCCTGTCGGAGCAACTGATCCTGTGCAGTACCGATTTTCTGGAACACTGTGATATGGACGCGCTGGTCGCCGCCGAATGGGACCTGCTGGTGGTCGATGAGGCCCATCATCTGACCTGGTCCGAGGACCATGCCAGCGAGGGCTATCAGCGGGTGGAGCGTCTGGCCGCTGCCGCGCGCGGCCTGCTGCTGCTGACCGCGACACCGGAACAGCTTGGCCAGGAAAGTCACTTTGCACGCCTGCGCCTGCTCGACCCGGACCGGTTCCACACGCTGGCAGACTTCCTCGAAGAGCAGAAACACTGGCAAGCCGTGGCCGCCGTGGCTGGCCGCCTGCACGACGAGACACACTGGGACGACGCCCTGCGTCAGGAAGCTGCCCGTTTTCTGCCGGATCTGCCCATCGAGGAAGATCAGCGCGATACCCTGCTGCGCGAGCTGCTCGACCGCAGCGGCACCAGCCGTGTGATGTTCCGCAACACCCGCAAGACCGTATCCGGTTTCCCGGCACGCCATGTCACCGGCATCCCGCTGCCCTGGCCTGACCAGTATGGCCCGGTGGACGCCACCGGTCCCGACCCGGACGACTGCCTGCATCCGGAAAGCGGCTATGCGGATGACAGCTGGTGCGCCGAAGACAGCCGCGTCACCTGGCTGGCCGACTTCCTGCGCCAGCATCGCGACCAGAAGGTGCTGATCATCTGCGCCCGACGCGAAACCGCCATCGACCTGCACGCCTGGTGCGGCTACAAGCTGGGCATGAACGTCGCCGTCTTCCATGAAGACATGGACCTGATCAGCCGCGATCGCGCGGCCGCCTACTTCGCTGATCAGGAAGACGGTGCCCAGGCCCTGATCTGCTCCGAGATCGGCAGTGAAGGCCGCAACTTCCAGTTTG
Source organism: Alcanivorax sp. (assembly GCA_013823245.1). Classification (GTDB taxonomy): domain Bacteria; phylum Pseudomonadota; class Gammaproteobacteria; order Pseudomonadales; family Alcanivoracaceae; genus Isoalcanivorax. Next base: position 23,186 of record PNLU01000010.1, on the reverse strand, counting down.
CCCACCAGCTGGTGCTGATGGACCTGCCACGCAATCCGGATCTGCTGGAACAGCGCATCGGCCGCCTGGACCGGATCGGCCAGCAGCAGGACATCCAGATTCACGTGCCCTATTTCAGCGGTCACGCACAGGAAGTCCTGTTCCGCTGGTACCACGACGGCATGCAGGCCTTCACCCGCACCAACCCGGCCGGGCCGCAAATCCTGACACAGACCACCGACGCCCTGGATGAGGCCCTGGTCGCGCCGCAGGACAACGAACGCCTTGAAGCGCTGATCGAGACCACCCGGACCGTCACCCGGGAGCTGCTGGCGCGCCTGGAAGCAGGCCGCGATCGCCTGCTGGAACTCGGCGCCCACGATCCGGCGCGGGCCGAGCGTTTGATCGAGGGGGTCTCGGCTGCCGATACCGACTCACCCGCCGACTTCATGGAGGCGGCTTTCGAACGGTACGGCGTGGACGTGGAGGAACACTCCACCGATACCGTGATTCTGAAACCCGGCGCCCATATGGTCGGCCCTTTCCCGCATTTGCCGGAAGAAGGCACCACCGTCACCAGCGACCGCCGCACCGCGCTGGCCCGCGACGACATCCAGTTCCTCACCTGGGAACACCCCATGGTGACCGGCACCCTGGAGATGGTCCTGGGCGAAGACAAGGGCAAGGCCTGTGTCGCCCTGCTGCGCAACCGCAAGGTCAAACCCGGCACCCTGCTGGTGGAGGTGTTCTATCGCCTCAGCTGCGTTGCCCCGCGTGCGTTGCAGGCCAACCGCTTCCTGCCCAGCACCATCATGCGCGGGCTGATCGACGCCCAGGGCCGGGATCTGAGCCAGGCCATCAGCCATGGTGGACTGGACAAGCAATGCCACAAGCTGGACAAGCCATTGGCGCGCAAGATCGTCGAGAGCCAGCAGGCCCTGCTGGCACGCTTGCTGGACGAAGATCTGGCCAGCCGCCAGACCCAGGCCGACACGCTGATCAACGACGCCCTGACACGCATGCAGGCCCATCAGACCCACGAGCGCGACCGCCTGCTGCGCCTGCAGCAAAAGAACCCGGCCATCCGTCAGGAGGAGATCGATTTCATCGACGAGCAAACCCGGCAACTGGCGCAACACATCGGCGAAGCACGCGTGGAACTGGCGGCGGTAAGGGTGATCGTGGCGGGAGAATAGCTCACCTTTCACTGACGCGGACTGTTTCAGGATAACAACATGGACAATCCCTACAGTGAAGCTGCCCTGATCCACTGGTTCCGTGAAGCACTGGAAGCGGCCGGTGTTGATGGTGACTGGGAACAGCAACCGCTCAGTTATGATGCGATGAACCCGTACGACTTTCTTTGCCTGTCATTGATCCGGCAGGCAGAGCGTACCTGGCGCCTCAAGTACGGCTTCGCGCCAACGCCGGGACAATTGCACAAGGCCCTGGGCGCAGCCCAGTTCGACCTGGCAAGAAGCCGCCGTCAGCAACGTCTTCCCTGGTTGCGCCGTTTGCTCGGACGCCCCTGAAATGATGGCATTCTGCTATCACTTTTTACGGTGTTGTTAGCCGCCTGAAAGGTCTATCCTGAGTACTTTCGCACTTTACGCTCAAGGAGCCTTTTCCCGGTGTATTCGTTCTTCCCCGCTGTCATTGCCATACTGTTTCTGGGTTATGGTCTGTATGTACTGCAGCAGCGCGGACGTACGCGGGTCACACTGAGTTTTTTCCTGCTGTGTTTGACGACCTTTTTCTGGCAAGCCACCTGGGCGGTGCTTTTTCGTGTTGAAGATCCCGGCACAGCACTGACGCTTGCCCATGTCGGCTATCTGATGATTCTTTTTCTGCCGACAACGCTGTATCACTTTCTGGTCGAAATTACCGGCACGGAAAAAGAACGCCGCCTGGTGATGGCCTCTTATGCGCTGTGTGGTGTACTCGCCGTACTGCTGCTGACCACACCCTGGATAGTGGCCGGCACTTATGATTACTTTTTCGGGCCTTATCCCGAAGCCGGTGTGCTGCACCCGTTGCATGTACTGCAAACCTGCGTGGTGGTGCTGCGCGGTCTGCATATTACCTGGGTTGCCCAGCGTGATGCCGCGCCACGTCAACGCATTCGTCTGCGCTACTGCATCGCCAGCTTGCTGATCTATCTGTTTGCTGCGGTGGATTATCTGTGTAACTACGGGCTGGAGTTCTATCCGCCGGGCGTATTCCTGATTTCGGTCAGTCTGGGTCTGCTGACGCTGGCCACGGTGCGTTATCAGCTGATGGATGTGTCGGTCGTGATCAGCCAGGGGCTGGCGCGACTGATGACGCTGGGCATTTTCGCGTCGTTGTACGTTGGCACCCTGCTCACACTGCAACGATACTGGCCCGATGCAGGGCTGCCCGTCTATGCCGGCATCGGGATCGTCTGGCTGGTGCTGGTGTGTGAAAGCTATGAGCCTTTGCGCCGCTACCTGCAGGGTCTTCCCGACCGGCTGATGCATGGCGATCGTCACTTGTATCGCTTCGCCGATGTGGTTCAGTCCCTCGGCCATGCCCTGCATCAGCCCATCACACTGGATGCACTGGCGCGGGCACTGGAAGACGTGCTGGGCACGCATGCGCGCATGACGCCGATACATCTTTATGTGCGTGCCGGTCTGGTGCGCGGTGATATGGACCCGGCCACCGGCGACTTTCTGCGCTGGGATACCCGCAAGGGTGATGTCAGTCATGCAGAGTCATTGCCCGCCGACCATCCGCTGGTCACGGATCTGGCCGAGCAACCGGTGGGGTATTTTCGCGCCCTGAGCGGAACGAGCCGCCGCCTGCTGGAGACACATGAAGCACGCAGCGCATTACGCATTGGTACCGACACGGCCCCGTTGGCGCTAGTGCTGATTGGTCGCCAGGACGGTTTTCCGCATTACACTCATACCGATCTCGATCTGCTCGAATTGCTGCCCGCCCAACTCACGCTGGCGTTCGACAAGGTACAGGCTTACGCCCGTGTCTCCGCTGGTCTTGCGCGTGCCGGCAAGACCGCGTCGCTGATGGCACTGATGAACGAGTACCAGCATGAACTCAAGGCACCACTGAGCATCATGCAGATGTACGCGCAATCCGACATGGACGCGGAGGCCTTGCGTAGCGAAGTGCTCACGCAATGCCGGCGACTGTTTTCTCTTCTGGAGCGAATGCTGCGCGTACTGCACGATGACCGGCAACGGCACGAACGGCCCGTGTCATTGAATGGCGTGGTGCAGGCCGCAGTGAAACTGTTTCCACAACGCAAGGCGCAGCTGGTACTGGATCTGGACAGCCGCGCACCGATGCTCAGCGGCGACGCCGATGATCTGCTGATCCTGTGCGTCAACCTGCTCAAGAATGCGGTGGAGGCCACCGACCCGGCGCGTCTCAATACGATCACCCTGCAAACACGAACCCTGGAAGATTCCGGAACGGTCAGCCTCACCGTCACCGACACCGGCGTCGGTATGAGCGTAGCGCAGCAACAGCGCCTGACCTTGCCGCTGGAGTCCACCAAAACCGGTGGCAGCGGTCTGGGTCTGAAAGTCATGCGTCGCATTGCCGCCGAACATCGCGGCCAGGTACGGCTGGACAGCACACCGGGTTCCGGGACACGAGTGGAAATTCGATTTTCTGCCCTCAACAAGGAGGCACGATGAGCACGCAACAACCGGCACGGATTCTGCTGGTGGAGGACGAACCCGCGATCCAGCGGCTGTTTCGTCATACCTATGGAGAGTTTGACCTGATCACCGCCAGCACACTGGCGGAGGCGCTTGAGTTGCTGGAAAAGGAAGGTCACAGCATCGCCGTTGTGCTGGCCGATCATTACCTGCCCGATGGCACCGGCGTTGACGTGCTCAGCTGGGCGCGCCAGCAACGGCCGGAGGCGATCCGTATGCTGACAACCTCCCACGCGCAGATCAATCAGGCCGTCGGCGCGGTCAACGAAGGCGGCGTGACCGGCTATATTCTCAAGCCCTGGGAACTGGAGACCCTGCGCCAGCACCTGCGTGATGCCTTGCAGACCTATCACGAGCGGCAACAGGAGCTCGCCCTGCTGGAGGGCAAACGGCAAACGCTGATTTCCCTAGCCAGCAGCATCGCGCATGAAATGCGCACACCGCTGGCGACCATCCGATTGCGCGCCGAAGCGATCGCCGAACACTGGCCCACGTTGATGGCGTTGTACCGCGACGCCCTCGCCACGGGAGCACTCGGCACGGTGCGGCCGGGCCGCGTGCAAGCGCTGGGCAACAGCCTGGATGTCATCCGTAGCGAAGTGGACCGATCCAATCTGGTGATTGATATGCTGCTGGCCTCCGCGCAGGCCGACGAGATCGATCACAGCAGCTTCCGTATCCAGCACGCCGGTGACTGCGTGCGCGAAGCACTGACCCACTACCCGTTCACCGACGGCATGGCGGCCCGCGTGAGCCTGCGCGATGATCCGCATTGCCGCTTCTATGGCTCGGATGTATTGCTGGTGTTCGTGCTGTACAACCTGATCAAAAACGCCTGCCAGGCCTTGCCCGCCAGCGACGCCGCGCGCATTCGCATCAGTCTGCGTCAGACCTCGGGCGGTGCCAGCCTCACCTTTACCGATAACGGTACAGGCATGGCACCAGAAGTGCTGCCGCATATCTTTGATGATTTCTATACGACACGCACGGTGGGCACCGGCATCGGCCTGGCCTTCTGTCGTCGTGCCATGCGTGCCATGGGGGGAGAGATTCGCTGCCGGTCCCGGCCTGGCCGTTATACCAGTTTCCGTTTGCGCTGGCCTTTGCCCGGCATCCAGAAAAAGAGTCGGGGAGCACCGTAGCGCCCCCCGGCTCAATACAGTTGTGGTACTTACGCCACAGTCACATCAAGCGGGACTTCATAGGTGTGGATCTTGTCCAGCACCGCCGCCGGCAGGCGGCTGATACGCCGCTGATGGTTGGCAAACACGATTTGTTGATACCCACCGGATACCAGTTCCCCATTATCGGCATTGAAGAAACGGAACAGGATATAGAATGACGCCTGTTTGACCTGTGCCGTGTTCAGCTCACAACGAATACGCTGGAACGGAAAGGTTTCGTTGACATAATCATTGTGCGCCAGCTTGGTAATGAAGACGCCCTGATCCTGCAACATGTCTTCCGCGATGCATTTGAAAAACCAGGATTCGCGGCAAACGCCCTGCCATTCGAAATAGCGTGAAAAATAGGTATTGGTATAGGCGTTGGAATCCTTGAGCCAGGTTTCCAGGTAGTGGGTGTAGGTATTTTCCGCTTCTGCGTACGGCAAGCCCTGCCAGTCTTCGATGCAATGACTCTGCTTTGCGGTTTGCCACGCCGTGGCGGGAATCTGAATATGCTGGTTCATGATGAATCTCCTGTTGGATTACATTGAGAGCGGGGAAAATCCCCGCCTCAACGGTAGTCCAATCAGGAGAGTCGGCGTCATGGTTTTGCCATGATGGCAAAGTGCCATCATGCGTTTTATTTCTTCTTTGCCCGCAATATTGCAATCATCGACTGCTGCAAATCGTCCGCCTCCACGACCACGCTATCGCCGTGTTCATCGGGCATAACCGCCACACCCGAGCCGTCATCGCTCATGCCCGGCAGCCACCGCTCCAGCCAGACATCCAGAGAAATCACGGTGGGTTTGAAGCTCGCCCAGTCATCCCGGGCCCAGGCCGCCGCCATGTCCGGGTGCGGCCATACGGGCAGGCATTCCTGTTCATCGGCACGCAGCATGGCCCAATCGTCGCCCTGGGCCAGGCTCCAGATTTCATTATGGGCAATCGCGTGTTGCACAAAATAATCGTAGCGTTCGTCAGCGGGCAGGCTCATGGCCTCGCGCAGGGCGGCGTTGTCGAGGGAATACGTCATGATGACCTCCGCAGGTACGTGGTCTGACAGCATGCCACACCTGGCCCGCGCGGATACAGGGTATACACTCTGCTACACTGACGTCTTGCCACCACCAGACCGGAAGGAGCCGCCATGCCTCGCCAAACTGCCCGACTGCGACCTGGACGCCTGCTTGGCCTGGCAATAGCCGTGTTGTTTGCGCTGTTGATTGCGCTTCTCCTGCTCGTCCCCCTGTGGCCCGAACGCCCGCTGAATAACCGGCTCAGCCATGTGCTGTCGGACTACACCGGGCTGCAGACCGACATCCAGGGGGCAGGTCTGCAACTGTTGCCCCGCCCGGGGCTGAGGCTGGGCGAATCCCGCCTGAGTACCGACCTGGAACAAGATGAAGCGCCGGGGCTGCATTTGCAGGGAGCAAAACTGGATCTTGGCTGGCGCAGCCTGCTGCGCGGGCAAGTGGCTATCCGGCGGCTGGACATGGACACGCCGGTGCTGACCCTGCACCGCGATCCGGACGGCACGCTGCATCCGGACCCACGGCGCTGGCGCGACCCGGACGCCGAACCCGGGTCCGTGCAGCTCGGCCGGGTAACGCTGAATGACGGCACGCTGCGTTGGCAAGACGCAGACCGGCCCGTGCTGACCCTGGAAGGCGTGGCGCTGACCCTGCAATCCCTGCGGCGACCGTCTCCGCCCGACGAAGACCACCCCTTTTACGGTCTGCACTTCGACGCCGATGTGCAGATCGCGCGCCTGCGGTACGACGCGCTGGTGATCGCCGATCTTGCAGCGACCATCGAGGCCGATGAGGGCACCCTCACCTCACGCGATCTGGCCCTGACCTGGCTGGAAAGCCGAGGCCAGGCCGACGTGTCCCTGGCGCTGGCCGAGCCACCGGCGCGGCTATCGCTCAAGCTGGAATTCCCCGACCTGCAGGCCGAAGCCCTGCCCGAAGCCTGGCGTGCCGGGCAGTCCATCCAGGGCACAGGCCAGGCAGCACTCACCCTGGAGGCCCAGGGTGCCCACAATGCCTGGCCCGGTGGCTGGCCCGAATCGCTGGCCGGTGAGCTGTTACTGCAAGGGGAGGACCTTCATATCGAAGGCTTCGATCTGGATGAGGAGCTGAGCCGCTACCGCCGCACCCAGCGCTTCAACCTGACCGATGTGGGTGCGGTGCTGCTCGCCGGACCGGCCGGGCTGGCGGCGACCAAGGGCGGCGAGTTTGCCCGTCTGCTCGAACGCGCCGACGGCGATACCACCCTGAAGCGGGTCCACTCCCACTGGAGCCTTGAGGCAGGCGTTGCCGAGGCCACCGATGTGGCCCTGGCCACGGAACGCAATCGGGTGGCAGCGCGCGGGGCGGTGGACTTCGGTGAGCGCATGCTGCGCGACCTGGAGGTCGCCGTGGTCAATCAGGACGGCTGCGCTGTGATCCGCCAGCGCGTCGACGGGCCGTTCGATGATCCCCAGGTGAATGAACCCAGCATCATCGACGCCCTGCTGGGCGCGCCCCTGGACCTGCTCGATCAGGGGCTGGGCCTGTTGCGCATTGCCAGCAGTGACTGCGATGCCTTTTACGACGGCGTGGTCGAGGCTCCCGACGAGTAAGTCGCGTCGAGATCGCTCAGGTGCTGCCGTCCAGCGAGTGCCCGCAGCCTTCCAGCTCACGCTCGCCCAGGCGCACCAGCACCTGGTAGTCGAATTGCTGGTCGGCCATGGTGTCCTGGCACAGGGTTTCGCGCACCTCGATATAGAGCGGCTCACCTTCCGCTTCGGTGCTGCGCACCGTCACGGTCACATCGCCCAGGCGCTCGGTTTCCGTTGCCGGTGCGGGCACCTCGATCGTGTGACTGCCGTAGTCCAGCACCAGGTGCAGGTGACTGTCGGGGTATATCTCCAGATGCCAACCTGGCTCATTACCCACCGCGCGGAAACCCACACCACGCGCCCTGGCTTCCTCCCAGGGTCGGCTTAGCGGTTCAGCACCTTCCGGCGCGGCCGCCGTATCCGGTTCCGGCGCGTCACCGCAGGCCGCCAGCCACCAAGGCATGAGCGCAGCCAGTATCAGCCCGCGCCATGCCTTGCCCTGTGTCATGTTCATTGTCTCTGTCTGCATCGCCTGCTCTCCCTTTCACTGTGGCGCTACGTGCCATCGCCCATACTGACCTGTATCAGCACGGGCGGAGCGCTTTCGCGTATGATGCCCCAAGGTATCTTCGCAGATCTGCCGCCGGACCAGGAACAGACCATGAAACTCAGCGATATGCGCCGCGAATATGAAAGCCAGGGCCTGCGCCGGGCCGATCTGGACCCGAATCCGTTAGTGCAGTTCGAGCGCTGGTTCGCCGAAGCCGAGGCCGTTAATGTTGCGGATGCGAACGCCCTGACACTGGCCAGCGTTGACGAGCGGGGTCAACCGCAACAACGCACGGTGCTGCTCAAGGACGTCAGTGACGGCGGCTTCGTGTTCTACACCAATTATGAAAGCCGCAAGGGCCAGGCTCTGCTGGCCAATCCCCGCGCCAGCATGCTGTTCCCATGGTTGCCCTTGAATCGGCAGGTGATTATCGAGGGGCAGGTCAGCAAGGTGAGCGAGGCGGACTCGGCGGCTTATTTCGCCAGCCGCCCGCGCGGCAGCCAGTTGAGCGCCTGGGCATCGCAGCAGAGCCAAGGCATCGCCAGTCGCGCCGCCCTGGAGGCCCGGCTCGCCGAAGTCAGCCAGCGCTTCGGCGAGAGCGCCCTGCCACTGCCCCCCTTCTGGGGCGGTTTTCGTCTGATCCCGGAACGCATCGAGTTCTGGCAGGGCCGTCCGAACCGCCTTCATGACCGCTTCGAATACCGCCGCACATCGGCTGAAGACGACTGGGAAATCCAGCGGCTACAGCCCTGAGCGATAAAGAAAGCCCTGAGTGAAGCGTCAGGCCTGTAATTCCAGCAGCAAGGCGTTGATGCGGCGCACGTAGCCCGCAGCGTCCTTGAGATTTTCACCGCCTGCCAGACGCGCCTGTTCGTAAATCACAGACACCAGATCGCGCGTGTGCGGCCCGTCGCCCTGCTGATGCAGGCGCTGCACCAGCGGATGCTCCGGATTGATCTCCAGCGTCGGCTTGCTGTCCGGCACGGCCTGCCCGGCCGCTTCCAGCAGGCGCCGCATCTGGGCGCCCATATCATGCTCGGCTACTACCAGACAGGCCGGTGAATCCGTCAGCCGGTGTGTCGTGCGCACGCTGGCCACGTCGTCTTCCAGAATTTTCGCAATCTGCGCGGTCAGGTCGGCGTAGGTCTTGTCCGCCTCTTCCTGTTTCTGTTTCTCTTCCGCATCTTCCAGGTCGCCCAGATCAAGCTGGCCCCGGGCCACGTCTTGCAGCGGCTTGCCGTCGAACTCGCTCAGGTGGCTCATCAGCCATTCATCGATGCGGTCAGACAACAGCAGTACTTCGATCCCCTTCTTGCGGAAGATCTCCAGGTGCGGACTGCCGGCGGCATTCTGATGGCCATCGGCCACCACGTAATAGATCGCCTTCTGGCCGTCCTTCATGCGCCCGATATAATCCCTGAGGCTGACATTCTGGGTCGCCTCGCCGGTATGGGTGCTGGCAAAACGCAGCAGCGCCGCGATCTTTTCGCGGTTGGCCATATCCTCTGCCGGGCCTTCCTTCAGCACACTGCCAAACGCTTCCCAGGCCTGCTGGTATTTTTCCGGCTCCTTGTCCGCCAGCTTCGTCAGCATGTCCAGTGCACGCTTCGCCAGCGCCTGCTTCAGTGACGCCACGGTGCGGTCGTTCTGCAGGATTTCCCGCGAGACGTTCAGCGACAGGTCATTGCTGTCGATCACGCCCTTGATGAAACGAAGATACAGGGGCAGGAACTGCTCGGCGTCGTCCATGATAAATACACGCTGCACATACAGCTTCAGGCCCCGCGGCGCTTCACGCTGGTACAGGTCGAACGGTGGCCGGGCCGGCAGGTAAAGCAGCGAGGTGTAATCCAGTTTGCCCTCGACCCGGTTATGGCTCCAGCTCAGCGCCTCGCCGTAATCGTGGGACACATGGCGATAGAAATCCTGATATTCCTCGTCGCTGATCTCACTTTTGTTGCGGGTCCACAGAGCGGTGGCGCTGTTGACCTGCTCCAGTACCGGTGCCGCGTCCTTCTGGTCGTCATCCGCTGCGTCGTCGTCCGTGCGGTCAGCGGCCATCATCACCGGCACGGAAATATGATCCGAGTATTTGCGCACCAGGGACTTGAGACGCCAGGCATCCAGAAATTCTTTCTCGTCCTCACGCAGATGCAGCACGATTTCGGTGCCACGCCGGGGCAGCTCGATTTCACCCAGGTCGAATTCGCCCGTGCCTTCACTGGCCCAGTACACGCCGGCGCTGGCGGGTTCACCCGCCTTGCGGGTGCGCACTTCCACGCGCTCGGCCACGATAAAGGCGCTGTAGAAACCGACACCAAACTGGCCGATCAGGCGCGAATCCTTTTTCTGGTCGCCGCTCATCTGGCGCAGGAATTCGGCGGTGCCGGAGCGGGCAATGGTGCCGAGGTTGGCGATCACGTCGTCGCGATTCATGCCGATGCCGTTATCACGCAGGGTCAGGGTGCCCTGCGCCTTGTCGGCTTCGATGGTGATGCGCAGGTCGCCGTCACCCTCATACAGCGTGTCGTCCTGCAGCGCCAGAAACGCCAGCTTGTCGGCGGCGTCCGAGGCGTTGGAAATCAGTTCGCGCAGGAAGATTTCCTTGTTGCTGTAGAGTGAGTGCACCATCAGGTGCAGGAGCTGTTTGACTTCGGTCTGGAATTCGCGCTTTTCGGTCTGGGCGGCCTGGGACATGGTCTGCTTCCTCAAACGAATGTTGTAGCCTCGGGAAAACGGCATGTTATGAGGGCAGACGTGGGGATTCGGGGAAAAATTTCAAGGCAGCCGCTTGGGCGGGCATCGTCTACAGGTGCTCCGTAGCACGGCAGGCCGGGGGCGGGTACGCCTGTTCGGGACCCGCCGTGAACCCGTCCATGGGGGCTTGCGTTCGGCATCCTGCCTCACACAGTCCCGAACAGGCGTACCCGCCCCCGGCCTGCCTCGTTAGGTGGCGAGCGCCTCTATCAGCCTACACCACGCCCTGCGCCAGCATGGCGTCGGCAACCTTCAGGAAGCCGGCGACATTCGCGCCGCGCACATAGTCGATATGGCCACTGTCGCCATCGCGGCCGTGCTGGCAGCAGCTGGTGTGGATCGCATGCATGATGTTGTGCAGCTTGTCGTCCACTTCGCCTTCGCTCCAGTGGATGCGCAGGGCGTTCTGGCTCATCTCCAGGCCCGACACGGAGACACCGCCCGCATTGGCGGCCTTGCTGGGCGCGTAGAGGATCTTCGCGTCGCGGAAGGTTTTGATGGCCTGAGGGGTGCAACCCATGTTTGAGCCCTCGGCCACGGCGAAGCAGCCGTTACTGATCAGGGTATGGGCGGCTTTTTCGTCCAGTTCATTCTGGGTGGCGCAGGGCAAGGCGATATCGCACGGAAAATGCCAGGGCGTCTTGCCCTCGGCGTAGTCGAGCTTGTATTCCTCAGCCAGTTCGCTGATCCGGCCACGGCGGTTGTTCTTCAGGTCGCTGAGGTAGTCCCACTGCTCGCAGGTGAAGCCGTCCGGGTTATGCACCGTACCGCCGGAGTCGGACAGGGTGACCACTTTGGCCCCCTGAACAATCAGGATCTTCGCGGCGAACTGGGCCACGTTGCCGGAGCCGGAAATAGCGATACGCTGGCCTTCCGTGCTGCACTCGCGGGCGCGCAGCATTTCTTCCAGGAAGTAGACCAGACCGTAACCGGTGGCTTCCGGGCGCAGCAGGCTACCGCCCCAGCTATAGCCCTTGCCGGTGAAGACCCCGGTAAACTCGTTCTTCAGCCGCTTGTACTGGCCAAACAGGTAGCCGACTTCGCGGGCGCCGACACCGATATCGCCAGCGGGCACATCAAGGTCGGGCCCGATGTGGCGGTAGAGCTCGTTCATGAACGACTGGCAGAAGCGCATCACTTCGTCATCGCTGCGACCACGCGGATTGAAATCGGCGCCGCCCTTGCCGCCGCCCATGGGCAGGGTGGTCAGTGCGTTCTTGAAGGTCTGCTCGAAGGCGAGAAACTTGAGCACCCCCAGATTGACACTCGGATGAAAGCGCAGGCCGCCCTTGTAGGGGCCGATGGCGCTGTTCATCTGCACGCGGTAACCCCGGTTCACATGGACCTGGCCTTTGTCATCGGTCCAGGGCACGCGGAACATGATGGCCCGCTCGGGCTCGGTCATGCGTTCCAGCAGCGCCTGCTTGACGTAAACGTCGTGCTTTTCGATATAGGGCCACAGGCTGGTGAACACGGAGCCCACCGCCTGGTGGAATTCCTTTTCGTGGGGATCACGGTGGGTCAGGCGGTCCAGAAAATCGTGAAGTGTCTGCATGATACGGCGCTCAGAAATATTCAGTGTACGGGCATGATGGCGGTTTCACATGCCCGGGGGCAAGGCGGCCAGGGACTCAGCGCAGCCGGATACGACGACCGCTACGGATATCCTGGCCCGGGTGCAGGATGACCTGTTCGCCCGCCGTCAGACCGTCGAGGACTTCAGCACGCAAGCCACTGCGCTCGCCGATCTCCAGACGTCGCAGACTGGCGCGGCCCTGCTCCACCACATAGGTTGCCCAGCCCTGGTCATCCCGGAACACCGCGCTGACGGGAATCTGCAATATGTCGTCACTGTCGCGCAGCACAAAGGCGGCTTCCACCCGGTAGCCATCACCCAGGCCCGCAGCAAGGGCGGGCTCCAGATCGATGTCCACCAGCACCCAGACGCGCTGTTCTTCCACGCCCAGGGCAGACACCCGGGTGAACCCCGCTGGCTCGACCCGGCGCACGGTGCCGACCAGATCATCGTCACCGCCCCAGCGGCTCAGCAGCACCGGCATGCCGGGGCGGATGCGCACCGCATCGCGGGACAGCACATCGACCTCCACCTCCAGGCTGTTGAGATCCCCGAGGACCAGCACGGGCTCGCCCGCCTGCACGGCGCCTTCGCTCTGCCGGGGCCGTCGCAGCACCGTGGCATCCAGCGGCGCATTGACGGTCAGGGGGGCGACATCGTCCGTGCCGCCGGTGACCGCCAGGGTGGCGCGGGCGTTATCGCGCTCGTGCCGCGCTACATCCACAGCGAAACGGGTGGAGCGCAACGCGGCATCGGCGCGGCGGGCTTCGGTTTCAGCGCGATCCAGCAGATCCGCCGACAGATGCCCGGCCTGCGCCAGCGGACGCACTCGCTCCAGCTCTTTGCGCGCCAGTTCGGCACGGGCTTCTTCCGCTTCCACATAGCTGCGGGTTGCGGCCAGCATCGCTTCGGCCCGCCCCAGGCTGGCTTCAGCCTGGGCACGGCTGCGGGCATCCAGTGGCGCCGCGTAAAGCGGGTGCACAATAAACAGCGGGTCGCCACGCTCGACGTGATCGCCCGGCTCCAGCCGGACACGACTGAGATGGCCGCTGACCGGCGCCGAGACGTCGTAACGATCCGCCAGCCGCGTGCGGCCTTCTTCTTCGACCAGTACCCGGAAACTGCCCCGCTGGGCCTCGGCGGTGTCCACCAGGGCCGGCGGTTCACGGAAACCGAGAACCAGACCGGCCACGATCACCAGCCCCAGTGCGGCAAGCCACAACAGACGGCGGGTGGGCTTGTTGGCGAGCTTCTTCATGGTGTCACTCCATGCCTTTCAATGCGGTCACCATATCCAGCCGGCGCAACAACCGGCCGATCATCAGTGACGATAACAGGGTTGCCCCCAGCACCACCGCTGCCGCCCAGGCATAGGTGGCCGGGGTCAGCACCAGCGGAATGCGGTACAGATCGGTTTGCAGGGCCAGGGTCATGAGGGCGCACAGACCGGCACCCAGCGCAAAGCCCAATGGCAGGGCAAGCAAGGTCAGCAGCACCAGTTCGCCCAGCAGGATGAAGGTAATTTCCGCACGGGTGAAACCCAGCACCCGCAGGCTGGCCAGCTCGCGATTGCGCTCGGCGAAAGCGATACGCGCGTTGTTGTACACCACGGCAAAGGCAATGGTCCCGGCCAGAAACAGGCTGAACAACGTAAACAGCAGAATGTTGTCTTCCATCAACTCGCGAAAGGTGCGAATCAGCGTGTCCCGCAGGCTGACCGCCGCCACCGCCGGACGGGCCTCCAGGGCCTGTTGCAAGGCCGGCAGATACAACGGGTCTACCGCCAGAAAAGCGCCGCTCACCGAACCGCCCTCGCGCAGCAAACGCTCCAGTGCGGGCAATTGCATATAGACGCCGACCCCGATGTATTCCGTCACCAGCGCCGCTACCGGAATGGCCAGCGTGGGGCGATGCCCCTCCTGCACCGACACATACAAGGTGTCCCCGGGGGCGATATCCAGCAACCGCGCCAGGTGGTCGGTGATCACCGCGCCTTCCCGGGGCAGCGCCAGCGGCTGGAGGTCACGATCCAGCACATGAAACAGTTCGCTGTCCGGCAGATAGCCCTGCACCGCGCCGCGATAGCTGCGATGCCCATTGCGCAGGATGCCCGGCACCACGCGGAAAGCCTCGGCGTGCTGCACGCCCGGCAGGCTGCGCAACTCGTGCACCGCGCGCCAGGACACCGGCTCGTTGAAGGTGACGGTGACATCCTGCTTTTGTGCCAGCCGATACTGCACATCCACCATGTGATTGATGGCGCCCCGGGAAAAGCCAGTCAACATCAGGATCGAGACCGCGAAAGCGATGCCGAGCATGGACAGCCCGGCCTTGACCGGCTGCCGCTCCAGATTGCGCAGGATCATGCGGCTGGGTTGCGACAGCCGCTGCAGGCCCAGACGCTCGATCACCGTGCGCCGGTAACGCGCTGGCGGCGCCGGGCGCATGGCTTCTGCGGGCGGCAGCAACAGGGCCGCGCGCACCGCCGTGAAGGTGCCCAGCAAGGTGGCCCCCCCGGCTATCAGCACGGCCGCCACGGCAACTTGCGGCCGCAGGCGGAACTCAAGCCACGGGAAACGGAAAAAGTCCTGGTACAAACTGGCCAGACCGGAGGCCATCCAGACACCGAGCAATACCCCCACCACGCTGCCGATCAGCACCACCACCATGACCAGCATCAGATAATGCAGCGCCACCGTGCGGCGGTCGTAACCGAAGGCCTTGAGCACTGCGATCTGCTCGCGCTGGGTGCGGATCAGCCGCGCCGCCACCACGTTGAGCAGGAAGGCCGCCACGCCGATCAGCACCAGCGGAATAAACCGCGCCATCGCCGACAGCTGCTGGAATTCATCTTCCAGATAGCGGTGCGAGATCTGATCCTCGCGATCGTAGGCGCCGAGCCCGCCCCAGGGCGCCAGCAGCGCATCCACCTGTTCAATCACGCTGGCCGCGCCCTGCCCCGGTGCCAGGCTGAGTGTCACGCTGTTGAAGGCGCCCTCCATACCAAAAGCCGCGCCCAGAGCGCTGCGGTTCATCCACATGACGGCAAAGCGCTCGAAATCCGGAAACAGTTCGCCGGGACGGATCTGGTAGATGTATTCCGGCGACAGGGCGATGCCGCTGATACGCAAACGCTGGTAACGGCCGTTGATCACCACCGACAGCCGATCGCCCACCGACAGCCCATGGGCCTGGGCGAAGGCTTCCGCGAGCAGCACCTGATCGTCGCGCCCCGGGTCCGGCCATTGACCCGCGCGCAGAAAAAGACGGTTCAGCGCCGGTTGCTGGCCATCCGGCACCGAGATCATCAACCCGGTGACCGGGTCCGGGAAATCCGCGACCTGCACGGTCACCGGTGCCTGCACCCGGGTCGCCACCTGCGCCACGCCGGGAATGCTCGCCAGGCGCTCCGCCGTGGCTTCCGGGGCCCGTTTCAAATCAGCAAAGAGGTGCGCGAAATGCTGGCTGGTATAGACGCTCTGCTGGGTCAGGCGCAGGGAATCCAGGGTCGACAGCGACATGACGAAGGTCGCCACCCCGGCCGCAATCACCAGCGCAATCGCCAGCCCCTGCTCGCGCAGCGTCCACAGGTTCCGGCGCAGCTTGATATGCAGGGTGCGCATGGGGCTACCAGTGCAGTTCGGCAGGGCTGAGTCGGCGAGTGTTTTCATGCACCTCGCTGACGCGGCCATCAGTGAGGCGGATCATACGGTCCGCCATATCGGCAATCACCGCATTGTGGGTAATCACCGCCGTGGTCGTGCCCAGACGCTGATTGATGTCCTGCAGCACTTCCAGTACACGGATGCCGGTCTTCGAATCCAGCGCGCCGGTGGGTTCGTCGCACAACAGCACCGCCGGGTTCTTGGCGATGGCGCGGGCAATGGCCACCCGTTGCTGCTCACCGCCGGACAGCTGCGAGGGGAAATGGTCCATGCGCGGCGCCAGGCCCACCAGATCCAGCGCCTCTTCCGGGGTCATGGGCGCATCCGCGATCTCGGTGACAATGGCAACATTTTCCCGTGCGGTGAGGCTGGGAATCAGGTTATAGAACTGGAATACAAAACCGACATGGTGGCGGCGAAAGCGGGTCAGCACCCGTTCGCTCGCCTGGCTCAGATTCTGATCGCGGTACCAGACCTCACCATCGGTGGCCGTATCGAGCCCGCCCAGAATATTCAGCAAGGTGGATTTGCCGCTGCCGGACGCACCCAGCAGCACCACGAATTCCCCGGCATAGAGGCTCATGTCGACACCGCGCAACGCCTGCACGGTGGCCGGGCCGTCACCGAATACCCGCGTGACACCACGGGTGCGAAATACCGGTTGTCTGTCGACCATGGTGCGGCTCCTCCTGATCCCGAGCATGCCCGGAGTCTGTCCGGGTGGCATTGCGCCAGATCAAGTGTAGCGGCATCCGGTGACGACGGTCAGGCGATCACCGGCAAGCGGTTGAGCAGCGCCTTGCGGGCACGCCAGTCCGGCATGCGCTGATCCATCAGGCGATGAAACCCGGGGCCGTGATCCATGTGTTCCAGGTGGCAGAGCTCGTGGGCCACCACATATTCCAGGCACGGTCGGGGTAGCTGGATCAGCGCCAGGTTCAGGTTGATATAGCCGCGCGTGGACAGCGAGCCCCAGCGGCTTTTCATGCGCTTGATACGCAAGGTCGGGCGGGCGTGCCCGCGGGCGGCATAAAACGGGAACTGGCGGTCGATTTCGGCATTGAAGGCCGTGCGCGCCTGGTGGCGATACCAGTCATCCAGTGCCCGGCCGATGGACGCTTCATCGGGGGTCGGCAACTGGATCTGCAACCGGTCGCCCAGCAAGAAAGGTGCGCGCCGGGCGCCGGTCAGGATATGCAGCTGCACGGGCTGCCCCAGCAGCGGATGACGGGCGCCGTGCGCCAGCGGCAGGGTCAGTGGCGCGGCCCGTTGTGCCAGGCGTGCGCGGGTGCGTGCCAGCCATGACAGGCGGCTGCGCAGAAAGTCGTCAATATCGGACTGCGCGGTGCGCCGTGGCGCACGGATCTCCAGACGCTGATCCGTCAGCACACGCAGTTCCAGCGAACGACGATCACTGCGAATCAGGGTGTATTCGGGCAAGGGCTGGGCGTCGGTCATGGCGGCCTGTCGCAAACAACTGCCGCCATGCTACGTCCTTTCCGGCGCGCTGTCAGGCGGGGCTGGTGCGCCCGCGCAGCCGATCCAGATAGCCCCGCACCCGTTGCTGGATGTCACTGTGCTGCGGTGCTTCCGGCACGGCCTCCACGCTATGGCGGCGCAGCAGCGCCGGGCGTTCGCGCAACAGGTCATGATGCTTCAGGGCACTTTCCAGGCTGCGCAGCAACATGTTCTGACTCACCGGCCGGGGCAGTACACGGTAGACCTGCGCCTGGTTGATCAACCGGATCAGATGGCCGGTATCGCGGAACGCCGTGACCACCACCACCACCAGTTCAGGCTGTTGTGCCTTCAATAACCGCAGTGCGTCACTGATGTCCCCTTCCGGCAATTGCAGGTCAGTGACCAGAACCGCTGGTGGATGGCGCGCCATGCGTTCCAGCGCCTCGTCGAGCGTGTCCGCCGTATCCACATGGTGTTCAGGGTGAGCCTGGCGGATCAGATCAAACAGCGCCGGGGTGCGATCAAGCACCATAATGCCTGCGGCACGAGCCTGGTTCGCCACCACCGGGGTTGTCTGCGCGTCACGGGCCGCGTGGACAATGTCCACCGCTTCGGCGATGGTGTCGCGCAGTTCCTCAAGCCGCCACGGCTTCTGCACATAGCGGAAAATTTCGCCTTCGTTGATGGAGCCGACAATGCTCGCCAGTTCAGCATAGCCGGTCAGCAGAATGCGCATCGCGTGCGGAGCGATCTCGCGCGCAGCGCGCAGTACTTCCACCCCGGTCATCTGCGGCATGCGCTGATCGCTGATCACCACATCCACCGGGTGTTCGCGTAACAGCGCAATCGCCTCCTCACCGCTGGTGGCCGACAGCACCCGGTAACGGACCCGGAAGGCCAGCACCAGAGTACGCAGGATCCGTTCTTCATCATCGACGAACAACAACGTCGGTTTGGCGTTCATGCTTCACTCCCGGCGGCCTCGGCCAGCACCGGGTTCTGCGCTGCTGAAGCGGTCTGGCGACACGGCAGGCACAGCACAAACTCGGTGCCCTCCCCCGGTGTCGAGACCACATCGATGCTGCCCCGGTGCTGCTCGATAATCTGATAGGAAATCGACAGGCCCAGGCCGGTGCCTTGCCCTACCGGCTTGGTGGTAAAGAAGGGATCGAAGATGCGGGCACGCACCTCCTCGGGCATACCGCAACCATTATCGCGGATGCGGACCTCCACCTGGTCCGTGTCAGCCAGGGTCCGGGTGCGCACCGTAATACGGCCATAATCCGCGATCGCCTGGGCGGCGTTGGTGAGAATATTCAGGAACACCTGGTTGATCTGTGACGCGGCGCATTCCACGCTCGGCAGGTCCCCGTAATCACAGATGACTTCGGCCTTGTGCTTGATCAGGTTGCGGCCGATGGTCAGAGCGCTGTCCAGGCTTTCGTTCAGGTTGACATGGTCCACGCGGGCGCGATCCAGACGGCTGAAATTGCGCAGGTTCACCACCAGCTCGCTGATCTGTTCCAGGCCGTGCAAGGTGTCATCAAACAGCGGTGAAACTTCTTCCAGAATACCGCTTTGCGATACCGCTTCCGTTTCTTCGGCAGCGGTCATCAGATGGCCGCTGATTTCCTCGTCGGAGGCGCGCTCGTCCAGCAGGCAATGGATCAGGTTGCGGCTGGCGACCAGGGCACTGCTGGTCTGCGAGACAAAATCCCGGGCCAGCTCCACGTTACTGCGCACATACCCCAGCGGCGTGTTGATCTCATGGGCGACGCCGGCCACCATCTGGCCGAGGGACGCCATTTTTTCCGACTGCACCAGATGCGCCTGCGACGCCTTGAGACTGGCGTTGGCCCGCGCCAGCGCGCGGCCACGCAGGGCAACATGGTGTTCCATCAGTTCCAGCAGCGACGTCACCATGCCCATGCCACGGTAGTGGCCCTGCTCGACAATGATGAAATCCTCGGTCACCGGCAGCACCATGTGCTGGCGCACCCAGGCACTGGCCGCTTCCACGTCGGCGTCGATATCGACCATCAGGGGGGCGGTGTTCATGAAGCGTTCGATCGGGCGCTGGCCGAAAATCTCGCGACCATACTGGCGCAGGAAGATACGCATGATGGCGTAACGCGAGATCACGCCCAGCGGCTGGCCATCCTGCACCACCGGCAAACACAGCAGATCGCGACAGGCGTCGGCCAGAAACAGATCCGCCACGTCCGCCACCCGCATCCCCGGAGGGATCGGATGCACGCGCATGGTCAGATCACTGATGCGTGTCTTACGTACCGCTGCCATGTGTCACCCCACCACCAAACGGTGACAGGGTGACGCAGGGTTATGACAGAGGTATTACCCGCCCTGGCTTATCCCTCACCGTGCTCCGCCCGCATCGCCTTCTTGTCGAGCTTGCCGACGCTGGTGCGCGGCAGTTCACTGACAAAACGGATATGCTCCGGCACGCCATACTTCGAGATGACGCCCTTGTCAGCGTACTCGGCCACCAGGTCCCGAATGGCCGCTTCCTCCACCTCGACACCTGGCTTTTTCACTACCAGCGCCAGCGGACGTTCGCCCCATTTGGCATCGGGAATGCCGATCACTGCGCATTCGGCGACGGCAGGATGCTGCAGCACCAGACCTTCCAGATCCAGCGAAGAGATCCACTCACCGCCGGTCTTGATCACATCCTTGATGCGGTCGGTGATCTTCAGGTAGCCGTCGCTGTCCATCACGCCGATATCGCCGGTGTGCAGCCAGCCGCCGCGCCACAGTTGTTCGGAGTTTTCCTTGTCCTTCAGGTAGCCTTGCGTCAGCCACGGCGCGCGCACCACGACTTCGCCCTGGCTCTTGCCGTCATGCGGCACGTCGTTCATGTCTTCATCGACAATGCGCAAAGTAACCATGGGCACGGGGCGCCCGGTGCGGCTGCGCACTTCCGCCTGGCGATCCAGATCCCAGTCTTCCATATGCGGCATCATGAAGCTCAGGGTCAGCAGCGGGCAGGTCTCGCTCATGCCGTAGCCGGTGTAGATATCGATGCCCATGTCCAGCGCGGCTCTCGCCATCGGCTTCGGCAGCGCCGAACCACCGATAATCACTTTCCAGTTGGACAGATCGACTTTTTTCACTGCCTCGGAAGCCAGCAGCATCTGCATGATGGTCGGCACGCAGTGGGAGAAGGTCACTTTTTCCGTGACCAGCAGCTTGAGCAGCACTTCCGGCAGATACCGACCCGGATACACCTGCTTCACACCCAGCAGCACCGCGAGGAACGGCACACCCCAGGCATGCACATGGAACATCGGCGTGATCGGCATGTAGACATCACGCTGATTGAAACGACCGTGGCCATCACCGGTCATGGCCGCGCGCGCAGCAAAGGTGTGCAGGACCAGTTGCCGATGGCTGAAATATACGCCCTTCGGCAGCCCGGTTGTGCCCGTGGTGTAAAAGGTGGTCGCACGGGTGTTTTCATCCAGCTCGGGAAAATCGAACTCCGGCGCGGCGTCGGCCAGCAGCGCTTCGTATTCCCCTTGAATCGTCAGACTGGTGTCCTGTGGACCCTCGCCATCATCCAGCAAAATGAACGTCTTGACCGTATCGATGCGATCCTGGATCGCTTCCAGCAGCGGCAGGAATTCCCGGTTCACCAGAATCACGTCATCTTCCGCATGATTGATGGTGTAGAGAATCTGTTCCGGCGACAGCCGCACATTCACCGTGTGCAGGATCGCGCCCATCATCGGAATGCCGAAGAAACATTCCAGATAGCGGTGGCTGTCCCAATCCATCACCGCGACGGTATCGCCCGGTTTGACCCCTGCTTTCGTCAGGGCGCCCGCCAGACGGTGAATGCGCTCACCGAACTCGCGATAGCTCATGCGCTTCTTGTCGGCGTATACGATTTCCTGATCCGGGGCATTGCGAACGCCTGCCGCCAGAATGCTGCCAATGACCAGCGGCTGGTCCACGGCGGAGGCCGTACGTTCGATGATCTTTGCGGTCATGCAAGACTCCATGTTGTTGTGATGCCAGTTAATCCTGCAACCCACCCCGGGTGAGTCGCTCGGGATCGAGGTAGCGCGCCAGCTCGTCACGGGGCAGATCCGTCATCTCTTCCGCGACATCCAGCACAGCGCGCCCGGAGGCGTAGGCCTGTTTCGCTATCGCCGCTGCCTTTTCATAGCCGATCACCGGGTTCAGCGCCGTGACCAGAATCGGATTTCGGCCCACCGCAGCGGCCAAACGATCATGGTTCACCGTGAATCCGGCGAGGGCGCGATCCGCCATGATACGGCTGACATTGGCCAGCATCCCGGTCATGTCGAGCAGATTTGCGGCCACCAGCGGCAGCATGACGTTGAGCTGGAAGTTGCCGCTCTGGGCGGCAAGGGTGTTCGCCTGGTCCAGACCCATGACCTGTGCCGACACCATGCAGGCCGACTCGCAGATCACCGGGTTCACCTTGCCCGGCATGATGGACGACCCCGGCTGCACTGCGGGCAACTGGATTTCGGCCAGGCCATCAATGGGCCCGCTGTTCATCCAGCGCAGATCATTGGCCAGCTTCATCAGCACCACGGCATAGCCGCGCAGCGCCGCCGACAACGCCAGCGGCCGGTCGATGGCACTCTGCCCGGCAAAGGCGGTGTCCATCGGCTCGAAGTTATAGCCCGTACATTCGCTCAGGTCGCGGGCAAAGATCGCCGCAAAGTCCGGGTGGGTATTGACGCCATTCCCCACCGCCGTGCCGCCCTGGGGAATCGCCAGCAACCCGTCCCGCGCCTGCCGCAGCCCCTGCACCGCAAACGCCAGCTGGCTGCGCCAGCCGCCGATTTCCTGCCCCAGCGTCACCGGCATGGCATCCATCAGATGGGTGCGGCCGGTTTTGACCACCTGATCCAGTTCTTTCTGGCGGGTCGCCAGGGTGGCGTCCAGGTGTTGCAGTGCCGGCAGCAACTGCCCCGTCACCGCTTCAACCGCACTCAGGTGGATGGCCGTCGGAATCGTGTCATTACTGCTCTGGCCCAGGTTCACATGGTCATTGGGATGCACCGTCGTGCCCTGCCCGGCGCACAGATGGCTGATCACCTCGTTGACGTTCATGTTGGTGCTGGTGCCCGAGCCGGTCTGGTAGACGTCCACCGGAAACTGGTCATCGTGCTCCCCGGCCATGATCGACCGTGCCGCCTGGATGATGGCCTCGGCCTGCTCCGGTGCCAGCAGACCCAGCTGCCGGTTGGCGGCTGCCGCGCTGGCCTTGATCCGCGCCACGGCGTGGATAAATCCCGACGGCAACGGCCCATGGATGGGAAAGTTTTCCACAGCCCGCTGAGTCTGGGCGCCCCAGAGCGCGGATTCCGGCAGCGTCATCTCGCCCATGGAATCCCGTTCAACCCGGTGTCCGGCCATGCTCCACCTCCTGATGTCAGTGAGCGGTTACTTTCTCTTTGCCGCAGCGTGCACAGCGGTATACGGTGACCAGGCGCCCCTGCTTCACATCAAACTGCTTCGCCTTGCACACCTCCCACTTGTGGAAGCCATGCTGGCACAAACCCTTGCGGGGTGCCTTGGGTTTCTTGAATGGCAGTATCTCGCCCATCAACGGCAGTCCTTGTGGATAACTCTGTGTACAGCCCTGTGTGAAAGGCGTGTGAAACCGCAAAACCTGTGGAAAAGCTGTTTGAACAGCGGGGGCAAATCATGGTCTGATG
>PNLU01000009.1 GCA_013823245.1 Alcanivorax sp. | reverse complement strand
CCATCGCCGTGGGTTCACCGTCGATGTCGGCCACCATCACCAGGCAACGCCCCGCCTCCGTCAGATACCCCGTCTTGCTCAGGGAAACGCCCCAACTGTCAGCATGCACCAGCCGGTTGGTGTTGCCGTACCCCAGCGTATAACGCGGATTACGGAAGGTGACATGGAAGCCACCGCTGGTGGAGAGCTCGCGGATCAGCGGGTAGTCATGCGCCGCCTGGACCATTTTCAGCAGATCCGCTGCCGTGGAGACATTGGCAGATGACAGCCCGGTGGCATCGACAAAGCGCGTCTGGTGCATGCCCAGCGCTTCCGCCTTGTCGTTCATGGCTTTCACGAACGCGGGTGTGCCGCCCGGGTAGTGGCGCGCCAGCACGTGGGAGGCCAGGTTTTCCGACGACATCAGTGCAATATGCAGTAGATCACGGCGCCGGGCTTCAGAGCCGATGCGCAAACGCGACCAGGCGTTGGCGGGCGCCGGGGTGTCCCGTTCAAGGATTTCCAGCCACTCATCCAGCCCCGCGCCCGAATCCAGCACCACCATGGCGGTCATCACCTTGGTGACTGAAGCAATCGGCACTGGCTGCGCCGCATGTTTCTGGAACAGGGGTTCGGCGTCGCCCAGCCGGGCCACGGCGGCGGTGGCCGACGCCAGTCGCAGTTGGTCTGGATCCGGCAGCGGCTGCGCCAGTGCAGGGCGGCCAGACAGCAACACCATGGCAAAGAAAGGCAACATAAACAATGGGATGCGACGGAGGCGCAGGCGGTACAGCATGGTCAGGTAGCTCTTGTGTAACAAGCGCTTATCATACCCAAGCGCTGCGCCGCTGACATTACATGAATCCGTGCGCTGTATAACAGAACGTATATTGAAGCCCCCTGAATCGCCGTGCTTAGATGCTGGCCCATGACGCAAATATTGCTGATCCGCATGTCGTCCCTGGGCGACATCTTTCATACCTTCCCGGCGCTGACTGACCTGCACCGGGCACGCCCCGACATCCGGCTCGACTGGGTGGTGGAGGAGGCGTTCGCCGAGGCGGCGGCATGGCACCCGGCCGTGCATCGGGTCATTCCCATCAATCTGCGCACCTGGTTGCGCCAGCCCGGGCCCGGCAGTTTGCGGGCGTTGCGGCGTTGGCGTGAGGCCCTGAGGGCCGAGCACTATGATCGCGTTATCGACAGCCAGGGGCTGCTCAAGAGTGTGTTTATCGCGCGCCAGGCGCGGCGCGATCAATTGCATGGCTTTGATCGCCACAGCGCGCGGGAATCACTGGCCGGGCTGCTGGTGGAGCGTGGCCACCGGATCAGCCCCGAGTTGCATGCGATCCAGCGTAATCGTCTGTTAATGGCGGCAGCTCTGGAGTATCCGCTGTCCGGCCAGCCGGACTTCGGCCTGCGCGACCATTTGCGAGCGCCCGGGCAGGAACCGGCGCCGCTGGTGTTTCTGCCCGGCACCACCTGGCGCAGCAAGCTGTGGCCGGAGGAGCACTGGATTACGCTGTCGCGCCTGGCGCTCGGTGCCGGGCACCGGGTGGAGCTGCTCTGGGGCACTCAGCAGGAAGCGGACCGGGCGCTGCGTATCGTGCGGGCCTGCGGGCCAACCAGTGCCATTCAGGTGGCCGCGAGCCGCAGTTCACTGACCCAGGTCGCGGGCAAGCTGGCCGGTGCCCGGGCGGTGGTGGGGCCGGACACCGGGCTGACCCATCTGGCGGCTGCGCTGGAGACGCCGGTGGTCGGGTTGTTCGGTCCGACCCCGCTATCGCGCGTGGGACTCAGCGGGCCCCTGTCCATCAATATGGCCAGCGAATTGCCCTGCGCCCCCTGCCGCAAACGTGACTGTCGGCTGCTGGCCACGGACAGCCGGGCGGCCGCGCCGTGCATGGCGGGCCTGCATCCGGAAGAGGTGTGGCACCGCCTGCAGGGCATACTGCGCGCACCACAGCGGATCATGACGGCCCGGCTGGCCGGGGCAGACCTGGCCTGACAGGCCGGTGTTTCCGGTATACCCTTGCCGGTATGAACAGACCTGCTTCGCCGTACCGCCTTCTGGCCGGACTGCTGACTCTGTGCCTGGCCTTCAGCCTCAGCGCCTGCGTTACTGAACCCCTGGCGCAAGTGGAGGCCGACCCGGCCTGCCGTGAGCCTCACTCCCCCGAGTTTGTTGCCTGCCAGTTCTACGGTCGCTACCTCACGCTGCGGCCCGAAGGGCTGCCCGGCGACACCGCACTGGATATCCTCGATCCGTTTATCACGCCTGATCTGGATGCCCTGCTTTACGACACCCTGATGGCCCGCGATGCCTGGCAACGGGACCACCCGGACCAGCCGCCACTGATGGCCGAGGGTGCGTTGTTCACAGGCCCGGCGCTGCATCCGGAGCAGTTTGTGGTGTTGCGCCGTATCCCCATCAGCGCACGACATGTCGGGGTGGAAATCGGTCTGCATCAGGGCGAGCGGCACTGGCGCGATATCGCGATCATGGCCCTGACGGACGAGGGTTTCCTGCTCGATGATGTGCGTTTCGAGGATGGCAGCACGCTGCGAGACCGACTGCCCTGATGTGGATGCGGGAAGGCCGTTACCGCTGGCCGTGACCGCCGCGTTGTTCTCCACCACGTTGTTGTCCACCACGTTGCGCTCCACCGCGCTGACCGCCGCCACGTTGCATGTCTCCGCGCTGTCCGCCGCCGCGCTCGGCTCCACCTCGCTGCCCTGCGCCCCATTGGCCAGCCTCTCGCTGACCACCGCGCCCGGCACCTCGGGCCGCATCACGCTCCTGACGCGGAGGCGGTGCCGCGTGGTTTGATCTGTCTCCGCCCTCGTTGCCGCGCTGCCAGGTGGGCTGACGCTGCCCAGTCAGATTTTGTCGTTGCTGGCCAGCCTCGTCGCGCGCCCTGCCTCTTTCGCGCTCCGTCCCACGAGCGCCGCGACGCTCCGATTCCGGCGTGGCGGGTGGTCGCATGCGTCGCGAAGTATCGGCCGCATCGCGCTGGCCGCGCTGGCGTTGCGCATCATCCTGGCCGCGTTGACCCCGCCACTGCCCCGGTTCAGGCCGACCCGATTCGGGCCGGGCGCCACGGGAACGGGTGTCGGCGCCGGGGCGCCCGCGCTGGTTGGCGTCATGGCCCCGCCGGGCATCGTGGCCCCGCCGGGCATCATCGTCCCGCTGCCACACCGGACGCCGGTTGGCATCCACCGACGCGGCGTGGCGGGTGAAATGGCGATTCAGTGCAGGAGAACGATAGGTGACGCCGCGACGGTGCTGCGGATTGTGCCGCCAGCGCGTGTAGCCGCCGCGTGGCGGCCGACCCTGGTGGTAATGCACGTGATATTGCGGCGGCTGGTGTGCGTTGATAATCACGATATGACGGCGCGGCCAGTCAAACCGGGTAAAGAAGAAGTTGCTGTACAGCCGCACGCCGCTGCCCCAGTAAAACACAGCTCCGGTCGCCACGGGCGGATGCCAGTACACCGGCGGATAGGCCGCATGCCACCAGGGCCCGTACACCACCGTGGTGCGATAATAGGGCACATAGACCACCTCGGGGCGCGCCTGCTCGATAATGATGACATCGCGCTCACGGCGCGTACGGATATGTTCATCATGGCGCAGATGACCGGCCGCATCCGCTCGGCGTCTTAGCGCCTGAATGCTGTCGCTGAGCTCCTCTTCCTGCATCAGCCAGGCATCGCCCAGACGTCGGGTCCAGTCCAGATCGCGATCCATGCGCGCCAGCAAATCCGGAAACGCCACCAGTGACTTCACCGCCGGGTCCCAGTCACGCCGTTGAACGGCGCGCACCGCGTCACCGCCGGACAGATTCGGGTTCGCCGCTGACCAGCGCGCGGCATCCACCACTTCCAGAGGATAAGTGGCAGCAATCAAAACCTGACTGAGCAACGCATCCGGGAACAGGGCAATGGGCGCCAGCATCTGGTCCAGCTCGGCCTGGGTAAAGCCCTGGCCCTGCGCCTGCAACCTGGCGGACAGCGGTGCCAGCAGCAGCGCGGCCAGCAGGCACGCCAGCCAGACCCTCGCAGAACGTGAAACGGCACCATGATGTGTCATGAAACTGACCTCGCGGGCGGGAACAGAGCTTCAGTCTGTGCCAGCCCTCCGGGCCGCTCAAGGTCTGGCCCCGGCCTCCACAAGGTGCTGCACGCGGAGCAAGAAAAAGCAGCAGAAATGTGCACAAAATGTAAAAGTGACGACACACTTTTTATGTCGACCAATCAGGCAGTTAGTTCTGCCACAGGGCTGCCGCATGGCGTTACCGCGCGCCGGATTCACGTGATCAGGCAGATTGGGAAAAAATTGTGAAACTGCCATCGCGGGCCGAATGCATGAAGTGCTCGCCCCACCAGGTCACATCATAGTGCATAACGATATCCGCGAGCCCCGCCATACGGCTTCGCGCTTCAGACGCCGACAGATTCAGCGCCAGATAGCAGGTATCGGCCAGATCGCGCACATCATGGGGATTGGTCAGCAAGGCACCGTGGAGCTCCGCCGCTGCCCCGGCAAACTCCGACAACACCAGTACGCCGGTGCCCTGAATCAGCCCCTGCACGGCAACAAATTCCTTCGCCACCAGATTCAGTCCATCCCGCAGCGGGGTGATCCACATCACATCGGTCATGGCATACCAGGCCACCAGTTCTTCAAACGGCAACGGGCGAAAAAAGAATTGCACCGGCGTCCAGCCCACCTGCGCAAACTGGCCGTTGATACGCCCCACCGCCTGCTCGATTTGCGTCTGCAAACTGTCGTAAACCGTCATTTCACTGGCCGCCGGCACGCAGACCGTAATCAATGACACCTTGCCGTGCAGCTCCGGGTTGTCCTGCAGCATCTTTTCCCAGGCCAGCAACTTTTCCAGTGTGCCCTTGGTGTAATCCAGCCGTTCAACCGAAAACACGACGCGGCATCCTTGCAGTGAGTCGCGCAAACGGGCCATCTGGTCACGTACATCCTGACGCGCCAGCAAGCGCTTGACGCGCGCAACATCGAGGCCCACCGGATGCGCACCCAGTGCAATGCGTCGATCCCCGGCCTGAACCGCCGAGGTCATGGTATCCAGGCCGACTGCGCAGCCATAGGTGATAAAGCGCGGTGCACAGGCGACCTTGTCTACCACGTCCAATGGCATCACGCCCCGGGCGACATCAACAAAGTTCTCCACCTGACGGGGAATATGAAAACCGATGTAATCGCATTGCAGCAGACTGCCGATGATCTCGCGGCGCCACGGCACCACGTTGAACACATCCGCCGACGGGAAATAGGTGTGATGAAAAAAGGCGATCCGCAGATCCGGACGCAGGGCACGCAAGGTCCCTGGCACCATCCACAAGTTATAATCGTGCAACCATACCAGCGCGCCTTCCGCAGCTTCCTCGGCCACCTGGCGCGCAAAGCATTCGTTCACATGCAGAAACACCTGCCAGTCTTCATCACGAAATTGCGCCCGCTCCCAGAAGGTGTGCAACGTAGGCCAGAAGGCTTCCTTGGAAAAGCGGCGATAAAAAACATCCACCTGCGCCTTGCTCAGCGGCACACGCGATACTGTCAGCCCGGGATAATCGCGGGCATCCACCAGGGTGTGCCGCTCGAAGTCGCCGTCACCGTCATCATGTTGCGACCAGGCCACCCAGGCCCCCTCCTGCTGCCCGGCGAAAAATCCCAGCAGCGTGGGCAGAATGCCGTTCGGGGATCGCGGGCGGCGGCGCTTGAGCTGCCCGTCCTCACGATATTCTTCATAGGGCAGGCGATGATAGACCATCACCAGTTCAGCACTGCCGGGCGCAGTGGCCTCCGGCAATTCAGCTTGCAAACCGGCTTCACCCAGAAACCCGAACCAGGCCAGTGCCTCGATAATACCGGCGCAGCCCTCGGCACTGGCATGCAAGGTCCTTGGCAGCGCGGCGGTAGCGGCGAGCAGGTCGGGCTCCGCGCCTGCCACGCACACCCCCTTGAACCCGGCTTCAAACAGACTCAGGTCGTTCAGCGTGTCACCGGCCACCAGCACCAGTTCCTGGTCCAGGCTCAACCACTCCACCAGCCGGGTCAGGCTGCTGCCCTTGTTGACGCCCGGCGGCAGTACGTCCAGGTAACGCCCGGCCGAAAACAGCAGGTCACATTCCAGCGCCGCCACCCGGGCCGCCAGATCATCGTCTGCCGCCAGCGTCGGTGAGCAGAACCAGGAACTGCGATGCCGCTGCGGCACGGGTTGTCGTGTCAGCCCGGGCAGCCCGGACAGCACCGCATTCACTTCGTTTTCACCAGGCCAGCGCGCTTCAATATCAGCTTCCAGTTCGGTGATCGGTTGCAAGGTATTCCCGTCGTACACGCTGGCGCCCACATCCGCGATGATATAGTCCGGTGCAGGCAATGTCGGGTCTGCCAGTAACGGCAGCACCGCTTCCAGACTGCGCCCGGTCACATAGGCCAGTTGCAGGCCGGGATGGGCAGCGATGCCCTTGTAAAGGCGCAGACGGGCCGCCTCGTCGCCGGCCAGAAAGGTGCCGTCAAGATCGGTAGCCAGTAGCATGGTATGTTGCTCCGGTAGCGCTGATCAGACCAGCCTTGAAGGAGGTCATGCAGGATCCGGGCCACGCATTGTTTTTTTAAGTGATATGATGAGACATGTCTGAAACACTCTTCATCAATCGCCAGATCAGCCTGCCACTCGCTGAAATCGAGATGGAAGCCATGCGCGCCCAGGGCGCTGGCGGTCAGAACGTCAACAAGGTGTCCAGCGCCGTGCATCTGCGCTTTGACATTCATGCATCGTCCTTGCCGGAAGATTGCAAGGCGCGACTGCTGGCGCGCGCCGATCATCGCATCACCTCCGACGGCGTGCTGGTGATCAAGGCACAGCAGTTTCGCAGCCAACAGAAAAATCGTGAAGACGCGTTGCAGCGCCTCGCCGGGATCATCCGCAGCGCCACCGTGGTGGCACGACCACGCGTGGCCACCCGCCCGACAGCGGGTGCGCGGCAGCGCCGCCTGAACACCAAGAAACAACGCAGTCAAACCAAGGCCCTGCGGGGCAAGGTGGACCCGTAACCGGACGGAATACCTCTATGAATAACCGGCATTTCCAGTGGCAGGCGGGCATGGCGCTGTGTGGGCTCCTGCCCCTTGCAGCGCTTTCCGACAACGGCAGCGAGCAGGCGGCTCTGGCGCCGGTCATGATCGAGACCACCCGGCTCAGCCGCGCACTGGACGACACGCCGCTGGCGGTCACCCGGGTTGAACGCAGCGACATCGGCAGCGGTCAACCGCAGTTGCAACTGGCCGAGTCACTGGCGCGGGTGCCCGGCCTGTATTTTCAGAACAGCCACAACTTCGCCCAGGGCCAACGTATCTCTGCACGCGGCTTTGGTGCCCGTGCACCGTTCGGCATTCGCGGTCTGCGGATTATTTACGATGGCATCCCGGAAACCCTGCCGGATGGCCAATCGCAGGTCGATGCGCTGGACCTGGACTCGGCTGCATCGATCAACGTGATTCGCGGCCCGGCTTCCGTGCAGTATGGCAACGCCAGCGGTGGTGTCATCGATGTGCGCAGCGTGGACGGCCGCACCGCCGGTTACCGTGCCCAGGTGCGTGGCGAGGCCGGGGAATACGGTTATCGCAAACTGAATGCCCAGTTAGCCGGTGAGCAAGAGCCCTTTTACCACCAGGTCAGCCTGACCGAACTGGATTACGACGGTTACCGACCGCAAAGCGCGGTGCGCCAGAGGCGCCTGAATGCCAGCGTGGGCATGGCCCTGACCGATCAACGCGCCCTGACATTTCAGGTCAATGCGCTGGAAACGGATACCGCGCAAGACCCCGGTGGCCTGACCCGGCAGCAGGTCCGTGACAACCGCCACCAGGCCGTGGCCAATGCCATCAATCTGGATGCCGGTCAGACCGTACGGCAGCAACGGGTTGGCCTGCGTTACGACGACACCGCCCTGCTTGGTGGGCAACTGTCGGGCTACACGTTTTTCACCCGCCGCGAATTCGAGCAGCAATTGCCATTCCCCGGCAGCAGCCTGGTCAGTTTTGATCGCAATTTCTACGGCGCGGGCATCGACTTTACCCGCCCGGTGGAGCTGTTCGGCCTGCATCATCGGTATGTAGTGGGCGTGGACATCGCCCGTCAGGAAGATGACCGCCTGCGCCGCAACGTCAATCCTGCGGGGGCCGTTACCGGCATCAGCGGTGACGAGTTGCAAACCGGCACCAGCACCGGGCTTTTTCTGCAAAACGATTCCGCCCTCACCGACACCCTGACACTGACACTGGGCGCACGGGTGGATCGCGTGCGACTGGCCATTGATGATCGCCTGATCAGCGATGGTGACGATTCCGGTTCACGCACCTTCGATGAATACAGCTACAGCACCGGGCTGCTTTGGCATCTGCATGCCGATCACCAGGTGTATGCCAATGTCGGCACCGCCTTCGAGACCCCCACGTTCACCGAGTTTGCCAACCCTGACGGCAGCGGCGGCTTCAACCCGGACATTACGCCACAGCAGACGCGCAGTGCCGAAATCGGCGCCCGTGGCCTGCTCGCGCCGCGATGGCGCTATGACCTGGCCCTGTTCGGCCTGCGCGTGCGCGATGAAATCACACCGTTCGAAGACGACGGACGCACCTTCTACGAAAACGCTGCACGCACCGAGCGACAGGGGCTGGAGGCGGCACTGATGCACACCGCCACCGCCCGCCTGACCCTGACCACCGCCTGGACCTGGGCCAGCTATCGATTTGACACCTTCCGCGACCGCAACGGCAATGACTTCAGCAACAACCGGCTGCCGGGCCTGCCCCGCCACACTCTGTTTGCCGAATCAGCCTGGCGCCACGAGGCCGGGCACTTTGTCATCATCGACACCCGCTTTGCCAGCGACGTGGAAACCCGCAACGCGAACGATGAACAGGCTGGCAGTTACGCCGTGGTCAACGCCCGCATCGGCCGCCAGTGGGCGTTGCCCGCACAGCAGCTCGATATGCACCTGGGCATCAATAACGTGTTCAACCGCGACTATTTCAGCAATATTCGCATCAACGCCAATAACGGCCAGTACTACGAACCGGCGCCAGACCGTATGATCTATGCCGGACTGAGAGTGACCTTGCCATGATGATGACGGTGGCCTTGCTGGTGGCAGGCCTGATACTGCTGATCCTTGGAGGCGAATGGCTGGTGTCGGGCGCTGCACGCCTGGCCGCCCGGCTGGGCATGTCCACGCTGTTGATTGGCCTCACTGTCGTGGCCTTTGGCACCAGCGCCCCCGAACTGGTGGTCACCCTTGATGCCGGGTGGCGCGGCGGCGACGCAGCCAATCTCGCCCTCGGCAACGTCGTCGGCAGCAACATTTTCAACGTGCTGTTTATTCTCGGGGTCTGCGCGCTGATCGCACCTCTGGTGGTCAACCTGCGCATCGTGCGCATCGAAGTGCCGATCATGATCGCTGCTTCAGCGGCGTTGCTCTGGTTTACCCGCGATGGCCTGCTGGGTCGCACCGAGGGTGCACTGCTGTTCGCCAGTCTGCTCGTTTACGTGGCCTTTACCCTGTGGCAGGCACCACGGGCGGACACCACGCCGGACCACACACCCGCCACCGGATTGGCCGGCGCCCTGCTGCGTGTCCTGGCCGGGCTGGTGTTGCTGGTGGTGGGCGCCCGGATGCTGGTCACCGGGGCCGTGCAGATCGCCGCGCAGATCGGGCTCAGCGAGACCGTGATCGGCCTGACCATTGTTGCGGCAGGTACCTCGTTGCCCGAGGTGGCGGCCTCGGTCATCGCCACCGTGCGCGGGCAGCGCGACATGGCGGTCGGCAACGTGATCGGCAGCAATATCTTCAACATTCTCGCCGTCGCCGGGCTGGCGGCCATCGTGGCGCCCGCAGGGCTGCCCGCCCCGACCGCGCTCAGCACGGTTGACGGCCCGATCATGCTGGCCGTGGCCGTCGCCTGCCTGCCCATCTTTTTCACCGGCCATCGCATTGCCCGCTGGGAAGGCGCCATCTTCCTGGGTTACTACATCGCCTATGTCAGCTGGTTACTGCTGGATGCTGCAGGTCACGACGCCGCCGGTGCGTTCAGCACCACCATGCTGCTGTTTGTGGTGCCGCTGACGCTGCTGACACTGGCCATCAGTCTGTGGCGCGCCTGGCGTGAGCATGGGAAACAGACCGCGCTATAAAGCGCCGCTTTCTGCTACCATCCGGCCTTCATGTGAACTGATCGGGGCTCCCTGTGTTTACGCTGGACACCACCATCGATATCAACGCCAGCCCCGAGCGCATCTGGGCGATCCTGATTGATCTGGCCCACTACAGTGAGTGGAACCCGTTCATCATCGAGGCCAGCGGCGTGCCGCGACCGGGCCAGCGGCTGACCCTGAGCATCGCTACCCGCCCCGGACGCAGCATGACTTTTCGCCCACACGTGGTCGCCCTCAAGCACGGCCAGGTATTCGCCTGGCGTGGCCGCTTCCTGATGCCGGGACTGTTTGATGGCGAACATACCTTTGTGCTCTCACCGCTGGAAGACGGCACCGTGCGCCTGAGCCACAGCGAAACCTTCCGCGGGCTGCTGGTGCCGTTCCTGCGTCGCAAGCTGGACCGCGAGACGCGCGCAGGCTTCAACAAGATGAACCACGCCCTGCGCGTGCGTGCAGAAGCGCAGCCCGTCCGTCGGCAAGCGGGCTGACAAGGCAGCCACTGCAACGTGACAGCCGCTCCAGGTGGGGTACTATGAGGTCACCATCCAGCGGGCGAAGGGGACGCGAGCATGGTTACCACTGTCACTCACCGGCCAGGCCAGCCCCTGGCGTGGCTGCTTCTGGCGCTGCCAGCCCTGATGCTGTTAAACGGCTGTAGCAGCCGACCGGCCGATGACGCCGCCACCATTGACCCGGCCCCGGCGCCCGCGCAGACAGCACCCGCCACACAGGTCACCTATCGCGGGGTGCTGCCCTGCCCCGACTGCGAGGGGCTGAACGTCGAACTGATGCTGGATTACCGGGAAAACATCTACCGCGCCACCGAGACCCGTCTCACCGCCAACGGCGAGGCCGACACTCCGCAACGCAGTGTCGGCCAATGGCGCCGCGTGACCGGCAACGAGGCTGACCCCGCCGCCACCATCTATCAGCTCGACTTTGATCGCCCGGCCACCACGCGGAACTTCCTGCGCCTGGATGCGCAGCGGATCAAGCTGCTGGATGAGTTCAAGCGTGAGTTCTGGTCACCCTTCAATCTGCTGCTGGAGGCCGACTGATGCCGCCGTTGTTACCCGCAGGTCGTCAACGCTTCGGTTTCGCCTTGTGGATAACCCTGTGCTTTTTGGCCGCAGCGCTAGGCAGCTTTGGTTCATTGAATGCAGGCGTTTTTTATAGTGAACTCACGACCCCGGCCTGGGCACCTCCCGGCTGGTTATTCGGCCCGGTATGGACGTTGCTCTACACCATGATGGCCATTTCTGCCTGGCTGGTATGGCGACAGGGAGGTTGGGCAAGCCAGCAGAATGCCCTCACACTGTTTGTTGCTCAACTTGTTGTGAACGCCTCATGGAGCTGGGTGTTCTTTACCTGGCAACGAGGTGATCTCGCGTTTCTCACCATCCTGCTATTGATCGTCCTGCTGGTACCCACCATCATCCGCTTCGCCCGCACTCGGACCATCGCGGCGCTGCTACTGCTGCCTTACTTGGCCTGGGTGGTTTTCGCAGCAGCGCTGAACTGGCATGTCTGGCAACTGAATCCTGCCCTCCTGGGATAGGAGAGCACCCTACCGGGTGCGGCGTTATGCCGCGCCAAATGATAATGACTTGCATTTATCCCGCCCCGGCGCTACCCTTGGCGCGCTTTCAGAGCTGAATTCATTCTTGCCCCCGGCCCCGACCCCACACGGAGTGCCTCAATGCCTGTTTCTGCTGTTGAATCTTCCACCTTGCCCGCGTGGTTTCTGGCCGGCGGCCCGGCGATGTGGCTGCTCGCTGTGCTGTCCGTAGTCTCACTGGCCGTCCTGCTGAGCAAGGTGGTGCAGTTCCTGCGCGTCAAACCACTGGCCACGCCCGCCGCAGACGCCGCGCTCTCGGCGCTGGCCGCCGGAGACCGCCAGGCCGCCCAAGGTGCCCTCGCCAGCCCCGCCACGCCTGCAGACCGGCTGATCGCCAGTGCTCTGGGTCTGGCTCGCCCCGGCGTTACTGCCGTGCAATGGCAGGAAGAAGTGCTGCGCCAGGCACGCGCCGAACTGGAAGCCCTGCGCGGCGGCCTGCGACTGCTTGAGGTGGTCGGCACCCTGGCCCCCCTGATCGGTCTGCTCGGCACCGTGTTCGGCATGATCAATGCGTTCCAGCAGCTGGAAATGGCCGGTTCGCAGGTGGACCCGGCGCTGCTGTCCGGCGGTATCTGGGAAGCCCTGCTGACCACCGCCGCCGGTCTGGTCGTGGCCATTCCGGCCCTGGCCGCCTTCCACTGGTGCGATCGCACCATCGAGCAGTGCCGCCACACCATGGAAGACCGGCTGGCACGGCTGCGGGTGCAGCTCAACGGTCGCCTGAGTCAGGCCGAAGAAGTGCACCAGGAAACCGAGGCCGACCCGGCCCACGCCTACTGATCGGCTGATTCATGCATATCAACGAGCACAGCCACCGCACGCCGACCATCGGCCTGACACCGCTGATTGATGTGGTGTTCATCTTGCTGGTGTTCTTCATGCTCGCCACCCGCTTCGGTGCCTGGCAGGACCTGCCCGTGCGTGTCAGCAGCCCGACGACCACGCCGGTGGTCGCCGACGACAGCGTGCGGCAAGTACAGGTGCGCGAAGACGGCCAAGTGGATCTGGACGGCGACACCGTATCGCTGGATGCGCTGGCGCGCGCCCTGAGCGCCGACCCGCAGCGGCCCACGCGCGTTACCGGCGCCGACGGCGCCTCGGTCCAGAGCATCATGCGGGTGGTCGATATCCTTCAGGACGCCGGGCTCGCGGAAGCCCGCCTGGAGCTGATGCGATGAGACGCGGCCTGCTGACCGAACAGCCGCCCCGGCGCCCGGCGCTGGAACCCGCGTTGCCGCTGATCAACGTGGTGTTCCTGCTGCTGGTGTTCTTCATGGTGGCAGGCCAGGTTGCCCCCAACCGTATCGACGTCACACCCCCGGAAACACGCATGCCCCTGGCGGAGGAAGCCGACACGCTGCTGCTGACACTGGACCGTGACGGCAACCTGTCACAACAGGGCGAGCCGCTGACCCTGGCGGACCTCCCCGCGCTGCTGCCCGACGTTGAAGACGGCGCCGACCGCCCGCCCGTGCGCCTGCTTACCGACGCCGACACCCGCCTGGATGCCATGCGGCCTGTGCTCACCGCCCTGCAACAGGCCGGAGTGCGTGAGGTCAGGCTGGTATCGCGGAGCGCACCATGAAGTCCGGGGTTGATCTGACACCACGCCGCAGTCGCCTGTGGCTGTGGGTGCTGGTGTCACTGGCTGTACACGCGGTGGTATTGCTGAGCCGCGAACCGGACACGCTGGCCGGCGGACGCCCCGGCCAGCAACAGGCCATGACCTTGTCACTGGCAGAATACAGCGACGCCCCCGCATCGGAGGCTGAAGACACCGAAGCGCCGGTGGAGCCGGAGTCAGAACCCGAACCCGAACCGGAACCCGAGCCTGAGCCTGAGCCCGAACCGGAACCTGAACCGGAGCCTGAACCAGAGCCCGTGGTCACCACGCCCCCCACGCAGGTTGCGGACACCCCGCGCGACACACCGCAGGAACGGGCCACCACTGACAGCGCACAGACGGATGCCGCCGAGCGCGCCCGTGCCGGTGAAATCGGTGAAGGTGCGGACATGGCCGGGCAGGTGGAGAACGACTACAACCTGTACCTGGGCAAGATTCGCGATGCCATCGAGCGCCACAAGGAATACCCCGCTCAGGCCCGGCTGCGCAATCAGGAAGGCGTGGTCGAAGTGCGTTTCGAGGTCAATGGCAACGGCCGTGTCGACAACATCGAAGTGCTCAACAGCTCCGGCAGCCGCATTCTGGATATGTCCACCGAGCGCATGTTGCGCCGCCTGCGTCTGCCGGAACCGCCAGACAGCATTGCCGATCGCATCGCCGGCGGCATCACCGTGCCGGTGGCCTATACCCTGAACTGATCCGCGTCGGCGTGGCGCCGAGCGCCACACGCTGGCAGACTCTGGGGCAATGATTCCAATAAAGGCCTCACCCATGCGTACCCGCATTGTTCTGCTGGCGTTGCTGGCATTGCTTGTTGCCGCCGCCCTCTGGTGGTTCCGCCCCTGGTCACCCTATTCCCCCAGCACCATGACGCGCCTGTTTCATCCGGAGTACCGGCTGGACAATTTCCGCGCCATGGAAAGGGTCTTCCCCTACGCCACGCTGAACGCCAGCGAGACGCCGCGCCCCTTCCCCCGTGCCGCGCAGCCCGGTTCGCTGCCGGAG
Organism: Alcanivorax sp.; assembly: GCA_013823245.1. GTDB lineage: Bacteria > Pseudomonadota > Gammaproteobacteria > Pseudomonadales > Alcanivoracaceae > Isoalcanivorax. The sequence goes on along the minus strand of PNLU01000009.1, from coordinate 37,991 downwards.
ACCTTCAGCTATCAGGGCGAGACCATCGACACGCAGGAATTCCTGGAGCGCACCGAAACCACCGGCCTGATGATCCTGCGGGCGGGCGAAATCCAGATGGAGGAATACTTCCAGGACACCGAACCCACATCGCGCCTGACCTCCTGGTCGATGGCGAAAACCGTGGTCAGCACCCTGATCGCCATGGCCTGGGCGGATGGCCTGATCGACTCACTGGATGATCCGGTGCGTCAGTACGTGCCCGAACTCGACGGCAAGGCCTACGGTGATGTGACCGTGCATGACCTGCTGCGCATGGCCACGGGTATCGATTTTGACGAGACCTATCACGATCATTTTTCCGACATCAATCAGCTGTTCTACCGCGTTTTCCTGTTTGGCCATTCCGCACGCGACGTGGTGGCCAACCGCCCCGCCGCCGGACCGCCCGGCGAGCGCTTTCATTACATCAGCCCGAACACGCAAGTGCTGGCCTGGGTTCTGGAAGCGGCCACCGGTGAACGCCTGAGCGATTACGCCACACGACGCCTGTGGCAGCCGCTGGGCATGGAAGACGATGCGTTATGGAATCTGGATCAGCATGGCGATGAGCTGGGGTTCTGTTGCCTGAATGCGACGCTGCGCGACTACGCCAAACTGGGCCAGCTGCACCTGCAACAGGGCGTGTGGGATGGTGAAGCGCTGTTACCCGACAACTGGGTCTTCGATGCCACCCGGCGCCCCGAACCCTGGCTGGCCGCCGGACACGGCTATGCCGAGCGCGGCTACGGCTACCACCTGTGGACACCGGAAAATCCCGACGGCGAATATTTTTTCAATGGCGTCTGGGGGCAGACCATCTGGATCGACGAGAACGCTGATGTCGTGATCGTGAAGACCAGCGTTGATCCCGAATTCCGGGCGCACACCGGCGAAATGATTGCCTTTATGCGCGGCGTGACTGCGCACTATTAACCTGGCAATCAAATAGTTCGTCCTGAACCATTTGATTGTCGCCCATAAAATACTGGCGAAGATGCGTGGATCTTCTTGTATTTCATGAGCTCGCGCCGAGCTACCGCTCAGCGGCGGCACATCCCTGTGCCGCATTAACCCGGCAATAAAACCTTGCCGGGTTAATATTCACGCGAACAGCAGCCCGATTAGCAGGCCTGCTGAGGCGCATAGCCCGAGCACCGAAAACAGCCCCAGCCGGAACACGAACTGGCACGCCAGCGCGAACAGCACCAGCACCAGCGCCCACGGCTCCAGGGTGGCCCATTCCGGCCGGGGCAGTGCCAGTGGGCCTGCACGCCATTCGCCGACCTGTGCAAACAGCACATGCACGGCGAACCACACTGCCAGGTTCAGAATCACCCCGACCACCGCTGCCGTGATGGCGGCCAGCGCGCCGCTGATGGCTGGCCGCTGGCGCAGCCCTTCCACATAGGGCGCGCCCATGAATATCCACAGAAAACACGGCACAAAGGTAACCCAGGTGGCCAGCAGACCACCCAGGATACCGCCGAGAATCGGGTCCAGACCACTGTCACGCAGGCCGCCAAGAAAACCGACAAACTGCACGATCATGATCAATGGCCCCGGCGTGGTTTCCGCCAGCCCGAGACCATCCAGCATTTCTCCGGCGGACAACCAGCCGTAGTTTTCCACCGCCTGCTGGGCCATATAACTCAGCACCGCGTAGGCACCACCGAAGGTCACCACCGCCAATTGGCTGAAGAACAAACCAATACGCGTAAAGACATTGTCGCCCCCCAGCGTCAGCGCCAGCAGGGCCACCGGCAGCAACCAGAGCGGCAACCAGATAGCGAGCATGCGCGGAACATGCCAGCGTGATGGCGGCGCACTGTGCAGATGCCGGTCGTCACTGCCGCCCTGCGCTGCCACCGGCGGCTGGAAACTCCGCCAGCCACGCAAGCCCCCGATCAGACCGAGCAAACCGGCCCCCAGCACCACCAGCGGGAAGGGCGCGCCCAGCGCAAACAGGGCCACAAAAGCACCCGCCGCCATCAGGTAACGTACCGGTGTGCCCAAGGCGCGCCCGGCCAGCCGCACTACTGCACTGACGACAATGGCCAGCACCGCCGCCTTGAGGCCGAAAAACAGCGCCTCGACCCAGCCCAGATTACCCGCCAGCGCATAGAGCAGACTAAGCGCCATCAACGCGATCACGCCAGGCAGCAGGAACAGCAACCCTGCCATCAGCCCGCCACGGGTACGGTGCAGCAACCAGCCGATATAGATCGCCAACTGAATGGCCTCGGGGCCGGGCAGCAACATGCAGTAGTTGAGCGCATGCAGAAAACGCTTCTCGCTGATCCAGCCTTTCTCATCGATCAGGATGCGCTGCATCAACGCAATCTGACCCGCCGGGCCGCCAAAGCTGAGCAAACCGATGCGCAGCCACACGCGGAAGGCTTCGGCGACGGGGATCTGGCGGGTCACGTCATCATTGGGTTCATTCATGGACGCAGTGTCTTATAACAAAAAACAATATTCAAAGAGTTTTATATGCTTTCATTTTTCTGTTACATGACACTATTGTTACCGTCTCTACAAGAATGACACCGCAAGGAGATTGTCATGCGCTTCCCCCGCATTGCCCCGTGGCTTGCCGTCCCGTTGCTGTGGTCGGCCGCACCTCTGGTCGCCCAGCCGGTGGAGATTTATGGCCGCATGAATGCGTCCGTGGATTTCCTGGATACCGATGGCAACGGTGAATCCCTGAACCTGTCCAGCAACAACAGCCGGATCGGCTTTCGTGGCGAGCATTATTTCGAGGCCCATGCCCTGACCTTGCTGTGGCAGGCAGAAACCACCCTGCGCATCGACAGCCAGGGCGGCGAGTGAATTGATCGCGACACCTTTGTCGGCGCGCGCGGCGAATGGGGCCTGGTGCGCTTCGGCAAGTTCAACACCCCGTTGAAAAACTTGCGTAGCCAGGTGGACTTCTTCCCCGATCAGGTCGGTGATGCCCGGAATGTGTTGCGCAACCGCATTACCGGCCCCGAGGGTCAAGGCCCGGTGGGTTGGGATGAGCGTTTTCGCAACGGCATCGCCTACCGCACCCCCGTCTGGCATGGCATCACCGGTGATGTTCACTATGCAACCCGTCTTGACGGCAATGGCACCACGACGTCAGACACTCACTCGTGGAGCGCTTCGGTCAGCTGGCAAGGCGATGGCACCTTTGTTGCCGTGGCGCACGAACAGCAGCAGTACCTGGATGACGATAACGGCCTGCTGACGGATGATCAGTACCGCCGCAAGGCCACCCGCGTCGCTGGCTGGCAGGATATTGGCCCGCTGCGCCTCGCCGCCCTGTACCAGTATGCCGACAACCCGGATGACAAAGCCTACGGCGGTGGCGCGCGCTACACCCTGAACCCGCGCTGGGCGCTGAAAACCCAGTTCTACCGGCTGGATGCTGATGACGATGACCTTCGCGCCGACCTGTATGCCGTGGGCGTGGACTACACCCTCGCACGGAACATGCAGTTCTATTTCAGCTACGCCTGGATCGACAATGAAGACGCCGCCACCCTGCGCCCCTATGTGCAGGGTCGCACGACCGGTGGTGGCAATGAGCTGGCGACGGTGCCGGGTGGCAGCCCGTCCGGCCTGTCACTGGGCGGCAGTTACCGCTTCTGAAGCCTGCGGGGGCGTCAGCCCCCGTGTTCCCCCCAACGCGGCACCAGCGTTTGCGCCACACCAAGGTGGTCAAGCAGCCGCGCGACCATGAAATCAATCAGGTCGTCCACGCTTTGCGGCTGGTGATAAAAGCCGGGCGCGGCCGGCATGATGATCACGCCCAGGCGCGCCAGCTTGAGCATGTTTTCCAGATGGATGGCTGAAAACGGCGATTCCCGCGGCACCAGAATCAGCTTGCGGCCTTCCTTGATGGCCACGTCGGCGGCGCGCTCGATCAGGTTGTTGCTGGCGCCCGTGGCAATCGCTGACAGGGTGCCGGTGGAACAGGGGCACACCACCATGGTGGCTGGCGCACCGGAGCCAGAGGCCACCGGCGCGGTCCATTGCTCCAGGCCGCACACCACCAGCCTGCCCTGATCAACCTGCACATATTCCCGCAATGCAGTTTCCGCCGCGCCGGTGCCCGCAGGCAGGCGCAGATCCGTTTCCGTACCGATCACCACGCGCGCGGCTTTCGACAGGATCACGAAGACTTCGGCGTTGGCCGCCAGCAGGCATTGCAGCAAGCGCAACCCGTACTGGGCACCGGACGCACCGGTAAAGGCCAGCGTAACGCGGGTGGACCAGGGTGACGTTGAGTCGCTCATCGGGCCTCCGGGAAAACGATGATTACATCAGTCCACGCGCCATGATCGCGGCAAGGAACGGCAATACGAACAGGATATGCAGTTCCACCAGCACCATCTTGCGGGTGCCGTTAATGGCCTGCGCGGTGGGCAGCGGCTGGCCTGCGGCCGCAGCCTTGCGCCAGCGCAAAAAACGGATCGTCGGCACAATGGAGATCAGCCCCATCAGAATGAACAACCCCACCTTGGTGTGAAACGCCATGCTCTGCATATAGAAAGCAGGACCCTTGCCATACGCCACGGTGATACGCAGGAAGCCGGTGATCAGCACCGCCAGCGCGGCCAGGCCATAAATCATGTCCACCCGCACCAGCCGGTCCAGCAGCGGGCGGCTGAGGCCGCCTTTCAGGGTCAGAAATTCCACCAGCAAGGTGGCGGCGATCAGCATGACGCCGAGATAGTGAATGCCTGCAATCAGTGCTGCGGTCATATCTTTTTATCCTGTCTGTTGTAGGGCGCTGACCAAGCGGCGATGGATGCCGCCGAAGCCACCATTGCTCATGATAACGATATGCGCCGGGCCGCGCGTGTCCGCCAGCTCGGCAATGAGCGCCTCCAGGTCGCTCGCCACGCGCGCCGGGACCGGCCCGGCCTCGGCCACCGGCGCCAGCGACCAGTCCATGCCCGGCGGCTGATACCAGACCACCTCGCTGGCCGCTGCGGTGCTGGCCGCCAGTTGTTCCCGATGACGCCCCATGCGCATGGTATTGGAGCGCGGCTCGATCACGGCGATGATGCGCGCCTGCGGCCCGACCCGCTTGCGCAGCCCCTCCAGGGTGAGCGCAATGGCGGTGGGATGATGAGCAAAGTCGTCGAACACCTGAACGCCGTCGACCTCACCCACCAGTTCCATGCGCCGCTTGACGCCGCTGAAGGCATTGAGCGCGGCCGCACCATCCGCCAGGGTCACGCCCACATGACGCGCCGCCAGCATGGCCGCCACGGCATTGCGCAGGTTGTGCTCCCCGGTCATGTTCCAGTCCACCCGTGCCGGTTCACGCCCGGCCTCGACCACCGAGAAGGACGACGCATCATCGCTGTGCCGCGTCACCTGAATCCCGCTGCCGTCGCCAAAGCGCTCCACTTCACTCCAGCAGCCGCGCTCCAGCACCCGCTCCAGCGCCGTTTCACCGGTCGGCAAGATAATGCGCCCCTGCCCGGGCACGGTGCGCACCAGATGGTGGAACTGGGTTTCGATGGCGGCCAGGTCGGCAAAGATATCCGCGTGGTCGAACTCGAGATTGTTCATGACCAGGGTGCGCGGCCGGTAATGGACGAACTTGGAGCGCTTGTCGAAGAACGCCGTGTCGTATTCGTCGGCTTCCACCACAAAAAATGGCGTCTCCCCGAGCCGGGCCGAGACGCCAAAGTTACCGGGCACGCCGCCGATCAGGTACCCCGGCGACAGACCGTTGTGTTCCAGAATCCACGCCAGCAGGCTGGCCGTGGTGGTCTTGCCGTGGGTGCCGGACACCGCCAGCACCCAGCGGCCCTGCAACACATGCTCGGCCAGCCACTGCGGGCCCGAGGTGTAGGGCAGACCTTTTTCCAGCACCTGCTCGACCGCCGGATTGCCCCGGCTCATGGCGTTGCCGATCACCACCAGATCCGGGGCCGGTTCCAGATGCGCCGGATCATAACCCTCGCGGACCTCGATACCGGCCTGGGCCAGTTGATCGCTCATGGGGGGATAAACGTGCTGATCAGAGCCGGTCACCTCATGCCCCAGCGCGCGTGCCAGTTGCGCCAGACTGCCCATGAAGGTGCCACAGATACCCAGAATATGAATGTGCATGAACGGTTCCGTTACAGGTTGATCCGGGGGCGTCAGGCGCCCGCCGCCAGCGAGGGCATCAGCAGCGCCAGCAGGACAAAACTGATCACCAGCAGTGTCATCACCAGCGCCATCGCCAGGAAGGGCCCGATATTCAGCGCCCGGTGCAGAATGTAGCCGCGCGCGCCCAGGTTCCAGCATAACAGCACCAGGTAGCCGGTCTGCATCCACAGCGGCAAGGCCTCATCGCCCAGCGGACGCGCCGCCAGCACCAGCGGCAGCGCCACCACGCCAATCACCAGTTCCACCGCCAGCAGGGCCAGGAAGGTCTGCACGGTGCGGGCACGCAGCCCCTTGAAGTGAAGCAACAGCCAGACGCTGCCGAGCATGATCAGCAGCAACCAGACCTGGGCCAGCAAGCTGTCCAGCGTGCTGAAGCGGGTCTGCAACACCGCCCCCAGCAGTTGCAGCAGCAACCAGGCGCCCAGCGTAAGACGCAGCAATGCCGGTGAATACGGCATGTCTTCAGGGCCGCTGCGCAGGGTGCTGGCGCGGAAATACAGAGACCAGAGTGAGTTCATGGGGCGTATTCTCGCAGACCGCTCCGGGCGCCGCTATGGCAGCGCCCGGCAATCCTCTTTATCATGGCGCCCTCGCCGGGCCCGGGGCCCGCACTGAACCGCGCCGTACCGCATTCACGGAGACAATCATGGCCCGCAAGAACGCTTTCTACGCCCAGTCCGGTGGTGTCACCGCCGTCATCAACGCCTCCGCCGCCGGGGTCATTGAAGCCGCCCGGGCCAGCAAGGTGATCGGCAAGGTGTATGCGGGCCGCAACGGTATCCTCGGCGCCCTGACCGAAGACCTGATCGACACCAGCAAGGAAAGCAAGGCCACCATCGCCGCCCTGCGCCACACCCCCGGCGGCGCCTTCGGGTCCTGCCGCTACAAACTGAAGGACCTGGAGACCTCGCGACGCCAGTACGAGCGCCTGATCGAAGTGTTCAAGGCCCACAACATCGGCTACTTCTTCTATAACGGCGGCGGTGACTCCGCCGACACCTGCCTGAAGGTATCGCAACTGGCAGAAACCATGGGCTACCCGATCCAGGCCATCCATGTGCCCAAGACCGTGGACAACGACCTGCCGATCACCGACTGCTCGCCGGGCTTCGGCTCCGTAGCCAAGTACACGGCGGTCTCCATCCGGGAAGCGGCTCTGGACGTGCAGTCCATGTGTTCCACCTCCACCAAGGTGTTCGTGATGGAAGTGATGGGCCGCCACGCGGGCTGGATTGCCGCCGCCGCCGGGCTGGCCCAGGAACAGGAGGGCGATGCGCCGCATATCATCCTGTTCCCGGAAATTGCCTTCAACGAAGAAAAATTCCTGAAAAAAGTCCAGCAAACCGTCAAGAAGCATGGCTACTGCGTTATCGCCGTGTCGGAAGGCGCCCGCTACAAGGATGGCACTTTCCTGGCCGACGCAGGCTCCACCGACGCCTTTGGCCACAAGCAACTTGGCGGCGTGGCGCCGGTGCTGGCGCAGAAGGTGAAAGATGCGCTGGGCTACAAGTACCACTGGGCGGTGCCCGACTACCTGCAACGCTCAGGTCGTCATCTGGCTTCAGCCACGGATCTGGAGCAAGCCTATGCCGTCGGCCGCGCCGCCGTGGAAATGGCGGAAGCGGGCAAGAATGCGGTGATGCCGGCCATCATTCGCGGCAACGGCAAGCGCTACAGCTGGAGCATCCAGGAAGCGCCGCTGGCCAAGGTGGCCAATGTGGAAAAAATGATGCCGCGCAACTTTATCACCCGCGATGGCTTTGGTATCACAGAGGCGGCCCGCGACTATCTGCTGCCCCTGATCCAGGGCGAAGCAGAAACGCCGTTCCGCAACGGCATGCCGGTACACGCCCGTCTGAAGGCTGTGCCGGTGCCGAAAAAGCTGAAAGGCAAATTCGAGATCTGAACGAAAAAAACCTTTCCCGGCCAGAGCAAGCCGGGAAAGGAAACAGGGCTAGGAGGGGTTGTCGGCTACAGCCCTTCTGGGCCACCGGGGAGCCGCCCGCCAAGGCCGCAGCCGACGGGAACCATACTGCCCCGGCGGCCTGCCCAGCGGTATCGGCGATAGCGGAAGATGTTGTCAGTCATCCCGGGCAGATGCTGTAGGCGATTGCCGAACCCCTCGCATGACCGGCTCTGCACGCCGGGGCAGTATCACCCACTGTGCGGCGTCCACCTCTGACAGCGCCCGGGCCGTCCAGGTGTTGCAGGTGTGCCCTACCCAGAACGCCCGTTTGGCAGGCAGAAACCACTGCCCGCTGATATCCCCTGCGACCGCAGCGCGCACATCCGCCAGTTCAAAGTGATCAGCAATATGCGCGATCAGCGCCTGCATCTGTTCGTCGCTCAGGGACAAGCTGACCAGGTCGGTGTGCGGCATCTGCGCCGGGGCACGTGGCAGGGTCATCACCTGCATGATGCCGCCGGTGGGCCAGAGGATGGCGCGGGTTGCCGTCATCGAACGTCGCCACTGGCTGGTGCCTTCCCGGGGCAACGGATAATAACGATGATCGCCGAAACCGATCTCGTAGTAGGGCGCATCGTCGGGTAACGCCAGCAGAAACGCCAGCGGGGAGGCCTCCATCACACTGGCAGGCAGTACGATGCCGGTATGCCAGCGATGGCGGATGATATGAATGTCAGTTGCGGCCTCGTCGGTCGCCTCCATGCGAAGGCTGTCAGACGAGGCACAGGCGCCCAGTAGCAGGCAACAGATCATGAACCAGGGCAGGCAGCGGTGCATGGGGGCAGCTCCTCCTTCTGCTTACCCCACACCCTGCCCGTAACGCGATAAGCGAGCAAGCCCTCAGTCGGGTTTCTTGCGCTTCGGCGTGGCAAACCCCTCTTTCAGATCAGCCGGTGCAGGGCGCTTCTTTTTCGCGGGCACCTTGCGCGGCGCTGCGGCGCTGACCTTGCCGTCGGTCTGCGCGCGCTTCTTTTTCAGCTTCGATTTCTTGCTGCCTGCAGCCTTGCCCGATGACTTGAGTTTCTTCGGGCCCTTGTAGGCGCCCGGATGAGCGTCCACCACCCGCAGCTCGAACTTCTGCTTCAGGTAACGCTCGATGCTGGCCATCAGATTCCATTCATGCGCCCCCACCAGCGAAATAGCCAGACCATGGCTGCCGAAGCGCCCGGTGCGGCCAATGCGGTGCAGGTACTCGTCGCCACTGCGCGGCATGTCAAAATTGATCACCAGATCCAGACCAGAGATATCCAGCCCCCGGGCCGCGACATCGGTGGCCACCAGCACACTGATATCGCCGTTGCGCAGTCGGTCCAGCGCCTGCTTGCGGAATTTCTGGTCTTTCTCGCCGTGCAGCACATACAGCTTCAGCGACGGGTTGGTCAGGTAGCCGCCGAGTCGATCGGCCTGCTCGCGGGTGTTGGTAAAGACAATCGCCTTGTCGTATTGCTCGTTGGCCAGCAGCCACTGCACCAGGCGTTCGCGGTGCTGCACATCATCCACGGTAATGATTTGCTGGCGCGTGTTTTCGTTCAGCTCCTGCACCCGATTGACCGCCAGCTCCTGTGGCTCACGCAACACCGAAGCGATCAACTCACCCATGCTGCGCGGGCCCGGCGTGGCCGAGAACAGCAAGGTCTGCCGTGCTTCAGGATTGGACAGCGCCGCCAGGCGCAATACGTCCTCGCTGAGGCCCAGATCCAGCATGCGATCGGCTTCATCCAGCACCAGCATCAGCAGCCCGCTGAAATCCAGATTGTTGGCCGTGAGATGTTCGATAAAGCGGCCCGGCGTACCAATCAGGATGTCCGGGTTCTTGCGCATGCGCGCCGCCTGCACCTTGAAGTCTTCGCCGCCGGTGACCAGTTCGGCACGAATAAAGGTATAGCGCGCCAGCTTTTCCACCTGGGCCAAGGTCTGCCGCGCCAGTTCGCGGGTGGGCAGCAGAATCAACGCACGGGTGCCGACCTGATGGTCCGGCTTGTCCATCAGTCGCTGCAGCATCGGCAGCACAAAGGCAGCGGTCTTGCCGCTGCCGGTCTGTGCGGTCACCCGCAGATCGCGACCCGCCAGTGCGGGCTCAATGGCCGCCGCCTGCACCGGCGTCGGCGCCTCGTAGCCAGCTTCAGTCAGCGCCCTCAGCAGGCGCTCGTGTAAACCCAGGGCAGAAAAATCAGTCATCAGCGACGATACCAGCTCTCAAAACGTTCTTCGGAAAAACCATTCATGCGGGCATCCCCGCGCACCAGCAACGGCACCCCGCGACCGCCTGCGGCTTCATGCTCGCGGCGCGCCTGGGCGGACTTCTCGATATCCTTTTCCAGGAAGGGGATATTGTTGCGGCGAAAATAGTTGCGCGCCCGGGTGCAGTAACCACACCACTCGGCACTGTACATGATCAGCTGACCGCCTGCTGCGCCCGCTGCTGCGCCGGAGCGTCCGCGCGCATTCTCGGGCACCATCGGCAGCACCATGGGGTTCACCGTGATTTCCTCGGCAGCAGCGCCGCCCGGCTCATCGGAGAAATGCACCACGCCGTGTTCATCCACCCAGCGATAGATGCCGCTGGCCTGCGCCATACCGACACACAGCAAGACCGCCAGCAGCAGCACTGAACGCATCCCTGTCTTCATCCCCCGGGCTCCTTACATGATCTCAGGACGCCCATATTACCCCATCAGACGGGATTAAGCGGCCAGAAGAACGGGATCAGCAGCGTGGCGCTGAGCCAGACCACCAGGTTCATGGGAATGCCCAGGCGGGCAAAGTCGGTGAAGCGGTAATTCCCCGCCCCGTAGACCAGGGTATTGGTCTGATAGCCGATGGGCGTGGCGAAGCTGGCGCTGGCCGCGAACATCACCCCGACCACGAACGGCCGCGGGTCCACCCCGAGTTGTTGCGCCACGCCGATGACGATGGGCGTGAACAGTACCGCCACCGCATTGTTGCTGATCATCTCGGTGGCAATGGAGGTCATCAGGATGACAATGGCCAGCATCATCCACGGCGACAGGCCATCGCCCCAGCCCACCAGCAGGCTGGCCAGCATGTCCGCCAGGCCGGATTCGCGCATGGCGATACTCACCGCCAGCATGCCGAAAATCAGGATGATGATGGGCCACTCGATGGCCTTGTAGGCCTCGTCCGAGCGAATGCAGCCGGTCGCCACCACAATGGCGGCCCCCATCAGCGCCAGCCCTTCGATAGGCATGACATTGAAGGCCGCCAGCACCATAACACCGATGATGGTGCCCAGGGCGATGGGCGCCTTGCTCTGCCGGTTGGTGGGCGCCTTGCCGTCGGTGATGGCAAACAGGTCGCCGTTCTCGCAGAACCGCTTGATCTGGGTCGGGGTCCCCTCCACCAGCAGCACATCACCAAACTGCAATTGGAAGTCATCGACGATCTCGCCGATGCTGGCGTCCTTGCGGTGCACCGCAATCAGGTGAATGCCGTAACGTGCCGCCAGATCCAGATCGCGGATCGGGCGCTGCACATAACGGGAGGTCGGCCCGACGATGGCCTCGACAATCACTGCGCCACGGCTGCGCAGGGTTTCCAGGTCGCGGCTGGCGCCGCCCTGCAGGCTGACCAGATCGGTGCTGCGCAGCTCCACCATGTCGGCGCTCTGGCTGTGCACCACCAGCTTGTCACCCACCTCAAGGCGGGTCTGCGGCGACGGCGACGACATTTCGTCATCACCCCGGAACAGCTTCAGCACGGCAATGGTGCCGTTGCTGAGCCGTGCGGCCTGCAAGGTCTGCCCGGCCAGGCGCGAGCCCTCCGGCACGAACAGTTCCGACATGAAGGTACGATCACCGCTGCCGGTGAACTGCTGGGCCAGGGTTTCCCGTGCGGGCAGCAGCTTCGGCGCCAGGAAGAAGATCAGTGCGCCGCCCAGCAATGCCATCAGGATCGCCGGGGCGGTAATCTCGAACATGCTGAACGGCGCCAGGCCCATGTCTCGCGCCACACCATCCACCAGAATATTCGTGGAGGTGCCCACCATGGTGATCATGCCGCCGAGGATGGTGGCGTAGGAAAGGGGAATCAGCATGCGGGATGGCGCAATGCCGTAACGCGACGCCATGGCAATCACCGCTGGCATCAGCACCATCACCACCGGCGTGTTATTGATGAACGGCGACACCAGGATGCCCACCAGCAGCAGGGCCAGCAGCAGGCGCCGCTCGCTCTGCCCGGCCATCACCCCCAACCAGTCGCCCAGGCGGTCTACGCAGCCGGTCTTTTCCAGCGCCGCACTGATGATGAACAGGCAGGCAATGGTAATGGGTGCGCTGTTGCTGAAGACGCTCAGCACCTGGCCACTGGAGAGCAGCCCCAGACCCAGCAGCAGGGCCACGGCGATCATCACCGCCACATCCGGCTTGAACCACTCGCGCACGAAAGCTGCGAACAGGCCAATCAGGATCAGGCCAACCACAAGAGGCTGAAGGGCTTCCGGTATCACACTCTGCTCCCTGCGCAGGGTCGCACGGGCGCCGGGGCGGCACCCGCATTAATCAGGAGCGCAAGGTACCCCGGTGGGGAGCAGCTTCAAAGGAATAAAAAGGCATGGCCATATTCCGGTTTGGAATATGGCCATACTCTGGTTCTGCACGACGATCAGTGCCGGAACTTGTACTTGCCGGGGCCGGTAAAGATCAGCGCCAGGGCGGTGAACAGGAAGAAGGCCTGCAGTTCCAGACGCCAGCCGCCATGCCCGGAGAGCGCGAAGATATCGCCCATGTGTGCCAGGCCAATGGCGAACAGCATGTTCACCACGATCAGTGCCGCACCGATACGGCTGTAGAAGCCGACGATGAGCATAAGCGGTGCGATGATCTCGCCGACAAACACACCGTAGGCAAAGAACTGCGGCAAGCCGTTCGCCGCCAGCATGCCCTTGATACCGGCGATGCCGGAAGTGAGTTTCGAGACACCGTGGAACAGCATCAGAATGCCGACGGTCAGGCGCAGGATCAGTTTGCCGATATCCGGGTTATGCATGGGGAGTTGTCCTTGTGATCAATAATGTAAGCTGCCCCGGTCTTATGGCTGCTGCGCCAGACGCTGTCAAGGCTCACGCCTCACGTCTCAAACCTCCAACCTCTGCTGATAGGCCCGCTCCAGTTCGCGGTGCAGGGTCATGAAGTCCGGAGCTGCAGTCCCCGTCAGCAATGCCGATAGCAGCGCCAGGTGTGCATGCCAGCCGCTGGCCACATCCACGCGATCGGCCTGCCGCAGACGTCGGTGGGTGATACACAGCCTTACCTGATCGGCCGTTAGCGCGCTCAACTCGAACGTCACTTCCGAATGCCAGTCCTCACCCTCATCCCAGGTAATACACAGGCGCGAAGGCGGCTCATAAAGACGCACCGTATGCCGGGTCTGCACCGGCGTGCCTTCGTATTCAAAGGTCAAGGTAAAGGCCGCCCCCGGCTGATCTGGCAGCACACCGGCTGCCAGCCAGCGCGCGCGTTTTTCGGAATCGGCCAGCCACGGCCAGAGCCGTTCCGGCGTGCCCGGCAGCGTGCGTTCAAAGCGCAACGTGTCTGCCGCCAGCGACTGCCCCCAATCGGCGCTATCCATCGCCATCACGCAGCAGCGCTTCCAGCGTGTCCAGTCGGGCGGTCCAGAAGCGTTGATAGTGTGCCAGCCAGGCCTGGGCGTCACGCAGCGGGCCTGCTTCCAGCCCACAGTGATGCACCCGGCCTTCGACACGGCGGCGCACCAGGCCCGCCTGCTCCAGCACCCGCACATGCTTGGAGGCCGCCGCCAACGACATGGCAAGCGGTGCAGCCAGTTCGCCGATGCGGCGCTCGCCCTCGGCCAGTTTGCCCAGCATCGCCCGCCGTGTCGGATCGGCGAGCGCATGAAACACCTGGTCCAGCCCCGACGCCGCCGCGCTCACGACTGCGCCGCCCTGACCAGATGAACGACCCCGGCCGGGCTGCTGATCCAGCGCCCCCGAAAGCCCTCCGGCAACGGCTCGGCCTCGTCGCAACGGGTCAGCCCCTGCTCCGCCAGCCAGTCCGCTGCCGCCTCAGGCTCTGCGGTTTCCATTTCCAGCCACAGCTCCGTTTGCCCGGCACCGGGCACCCGGTCGATCCACAGCTGGTTGGCCCCGAAGGCGAACACAACATTCGGCGCGAACTGCGCCAGCACCGGCAGGCGCAGGGTGTCACGGTAGAACTGCACCGTGGCGTCATAGTGATGGGCGGGCACTTTCATGGCGATATTGCGACCGCCCTCGAACGCGGGTTGAGCAGGCATGATCTGTCTCCGGTTTGGCATGACCCGGGCAGCATCGCATGGGCATACTCATAATTCAACCATATGGTTTAATATAACCCAATCACCTCGCATCATAGCTCTCGCCTATGGCAACGATTGGCGAACTGCCCTCCCTGTGGGATTTACCTCAACCAAGGTCGAGCCTCTAGCCTGCTCCACATCAATCGAACAGAAGGATCTTTGCATGACCGCCGTGAACCTCTCTGCCTACCTTGCCCGCATCGGCCATACCGGCCCGCTGGATGCCTCGCTGGAGACGCTCGCCGCATTGCACTGGCAGCACGTCAACCGGATTCCGTTCGAGAACCTGAACCCGCTGATGGGCCAGCCCGTTTCACTGGCGCTGCGCGATCTGGAGAAAAAGCTGGTGGCACAGCAGCGCGGTGGCTACTGCCATGAACATGCCCTGCTGTTTGCCCAGGTGCTGCGACAGCTCGGCTTTGCCGTGCGTCCTTTGATCGCGCGTGTGCTGTGGGGGCAACCCGAAGACGCCAGGCCTGCCGCCTCACATTTGCTGCTCTGCGTCACCCTGGCCGGGGAGGAGTACCTGGTGGATACCGCCTTTGGCGCCCTCACCGGCGTGGCCCCGCTACGACTGCACGACAGCACCCCGCAACTGACCCGGCACGAGACCTTTCGCCTGCGCCACCAGGACGAGGTCCACACCCTGGAGGCGCTGGAAAACGCACAATGGCGCCTCATGTATCGCTTCACTTTGCATACCGCATGGCCTGCCGAGTATGAAATGGCCAACTGGTACACCTCGACCCACCCGACTTCGCACTTTACCCACCAGTTGATGGTCAGCCGAGTAGACGGCTCGATACGACACATCCTGCACAACGACCGCTACACCCGGCGTCATGCCGACGGGCGTATCGAGCGGCATCTGCTTGGCAGTGCTGAGGCCGTCGTGGGGGTGCTGGATGCCGTCATGGGTATCCGGATCACCGATCGCACCGCGCTGATGCGACGCCTCGGTGAGGTGATACGGCAACAGCTTTCCGCGCGTCTGCCAGCGCACCTTCCATCACATCTTCCAGCGGATGCGAAAAACCAGGCGGCCTGAACAGGCCATTCACAAGCGTCACCGAAACCTGAACAGATGACATCAGCGAAACGCCATAAGCGCTATGGAATGAACAGATAGAAATAGCCATGGCCAGAAAATGAACCAGGAGAAAAATACGTAGAAAAAAAGCGTTGCCCGCTTCGTTGAGGCTGGAAATAATCGAAGGGCTGAAAAACGGCACCAATAATAGAAGACCGTTCAATCCAGCCTGGGGAATTCGGGGCACTTGATGAAGTGTTTAACTGTAGCGCATGCGGGCTGCGATGCGGCCACCGTAGAGAAGCTGACGCTGGCCGCCCGGCTGTTCCGCGAACGCGATCTGGAGCTGTTGATTACACCCTGGCAGGACGCTGGCGCCGACATCGTCATCACCTGCCCGGCTGACCCGTTCGGATCAAGGATTACCGACCTGGCGCGCCAACGGCGTCTGCCGCTGCTAACCATCAGCCTCTCGGAAGATTACTGCCTGGATCACTCACTGAGTGTCGGACGCAGGCGCCCGGCCTTTGATTACTTTCTTGCGCTGGAACAGCTGATGGATAGCCACCATCCCATTACGGATAGTGGCTCGAGCCATGCCGTTCACTCCCACTCAATCGTCGCCGGCGGCTTTGACGAAATATCGTAGGTCACCCGGCTGATGCCCGGGATTTCGTTGATGATGCGGCCGGAGACATGCTCCAGGAAGTCGTACGGCAGGTGCGCCCAGCGGGCGGTCATGAAGTCGATGGTTTCCACTGCGCGCAGGGCCACCACGTATTCGTAGCGGCGAGCATCGCCCACCACGCCTACGGACTTGACCGGCAGAAATACGGTGAAGGCCTGGCTGGTCTTGTGGTACAGGCCGGCGGCCTTGAGCTCTTCAATAAAGATATGGTCGGCCAGGCGCAGGGTGTCGGCGTATTCTTTCTTCACTTCGCCGAGGATACGCACGCCCAGGCCGGGACCCGGGAAGGGATGGCGGTAAACCATGTCGTAAGGCAGACCCAGTTCCAGGCCGATCTTGCGCACTTCGTCCTTGAACAGTTCGCGCAGGGGCTCCACCAGTTTCAGCTTCATGTGCTCGGGCAGGCCACCCACGTTATGGTGTGACTTGATCACATGGGCCTTGCCGGTCTTGCTGGCAGCGGACTCGATCACGTCGGGATAGATGGTGCCTTGTGCCAGCCAGTTGGCGTTCTCCAGCTTGGCGGCTTCGGCATCGAAGATGTCGATAAAGGTGTTGCCGATGATCTTGCGCTTCTGTTCCGGGTCGTCGATGCCCGCCAGCTTGCTCAGGAAAACGTCTTCGGCGTCCACGCGAATAACTTTTACACCCATGTTGAGGGCGAACATTTCCATCACCTGGTCGCCTTCGCCGTGGCGCAGCAAGCCATTGTCCACGAACACGCAGGTCAGCTGGTCGCCGATGGCCTTGTGCAACAGAGCCGCCACCACGGAGGAGTCGACGCCGCCGGAGAGGCCGAGGATTACTTCCTCGTCGCGCACCTGTTCGCGAATCTGCTCGATGGCATCTTCGATAATGTTGTCCGGGGTCCAGAGCTTTTCGCAGCCGCAGATCTCGCGCACGAAACGCTCGAGCAAACGGCCGCCTTGCAGGGTGTGGGTCACTTCCGGATGGAACTGCACGCCGTAGAAACGGCGCGTGTCGTCGGCCATGCCCGCAACCGGGCAGGAGCCGGTGGCAGCGCTGACAACGAAACCTTCCGGGGCCATGTCGACGCGGTCACCGTGACTCATCCACACGTCGAGGAAATTGTGGCCGTCTTCTTCATGGTCAACGATGTCGTCCAGCAAACGGCAGGCGCCGACTTTCTGCACGCGGGCGTAGCCGAACTCGTGCTTTTCGCCGTGGATCACCTTGCCACCCAACTGCGACGCCATGGTTTGCATGCCATAGCAGATGCCCAGCACCGGCACGCCGAGCTCGAACACGCGCTGCGGGGCGCGCGGGGTCTCGTTCATGGTGACGGTTTCCGGGCCGCCGGAAAGGATCACACCCGCCGGATCAAACGCACGAATTTCGGCATCGTCCATGTCGAAGGCACGAATTTCACAGTAAACGCCGATTTCGCGCACGCGGCGGGCAATCAGCTGGGTGTACTGCGAACCGAAATCCAGAATCAGGATGCGCTGGGAGTGAATGTCTTTCATGGCGTTATCTGCTCGCTGGGCCTGTGTGGGCCGGGTCAAACACAAAGGCCGGCGTGGATGCCGGCCGTTGAGATCCTCATGATGACGACATGCGCCGTTACCCCACGGGGTAGTTCGGCGCTTCCTTGGTGATGGTCACGTCGTGCACGTGGGATTCTTTCATCCCGGCATTGGTGACTTTCACAAACTGCGGTTTGGTGCGCATCTCGTTCACATCCGTGCAGCCGGTGTAGCCCATGGACGCACGCAGGCCACCGATCAGCTGGTGGATGATGTTGGTCATCGGGCCTTTGTACGGCACGCGACCTTCGATGCCTTCGGGCACCAGTTTCTCGACACCGGCCGCTGCGTCCTGGAAGTACCGGTCGCTGGAGCCGGTCTTGCCCGCCATGGCACCCAGAGAGCCCATGCCGCGATAGGCCTTGTAGTAACCGCCCTGGAACAGCTCCACTTCACCGGGGGCTTCTTCCGTGCCCGCCAGCAGCGAGCCGATCATGATGGCGCTGGCCCCGGCGGCCACAGCCTTGGCCACGTCACCGGAAAAACGCACGCCGCCGTCGGCAATCAGGGGAATGTCATATTTCAGCAGTGCGTCGGCCACTTCGGAAATCGCCGTGATTTGCGGCACGCCGATACCGGCAACAATACGAGTGGTGCAGATGGAGCCGGGACCAATCCCGACCTTCACGGCATCGGCACCGGCTTCCGCCAGCGCGCGCGCCGCGTCCGCCGTGGCGATGTTGCCACCAATCACCTGAATTTCCGGATAGTGCTTCTTGATCCAGGCAACGCGATCAATCACGCCACGGGAATGACCATGGGCGGTGTCCACCACAATCACGTCGACACCGGCTTCCACCAGCGCGATCACACGACTTTCGGTGTCAGCACCGGTGCCTACGGCAGCGCCGACGCGCAGACGGCCCTGGGAATCCTTGCAGGCGTTCGGGTAATTGGCCGACTTCTCGATATCCTTGACGGTGATCAGGCCACGCAAGGCGCCGGATTCGTTCACCACCAGTACTTTCTCGATACGATGGCGATGCAGCAGCTGCTGCACTTCATCCGCGCTGGCACCTTCCTGCACGGTCACCAGACGATCCTTGCCGGTCATCACCGCCGACACGGGCTGGTTGTATTCGGTCACAAAGCGGGTGTCACGGCTGGTGACAATGCCGACCACGTTGTCGCCCTGCACCACCGGCACACCGGAGATGTTGTGCGCTTCGGTAATCCGCAGCAGCTCAGCCACGGTGGTGTCCGGGGACACGGTAATCGGATCCTTGACCACACCGCTCTCATACTTTTTCACCATGCGCACATGGCGGGCCTGGTCTTCCACTTCCATGTTCTTGTGCAGGATACCGATGCCACCTTCCTGCGCCATGCCAATGGCCAGGCGATGTTCGGTCACAGTATCCATGGCCGCCGACACCAGCGGGATGTTCAGGCTGATGTCGCGGGTCAGGCGCGTCTTGAGAGAGACATCCTTGGGCAGCACTTCGGAGTAGGCAGGTACCAGAAGAACGTCGTCGAATGTCAGTGCTTCTTGCACAATTCTGAGCATAAGGCACCGTAGCTGGTGGACGGGGGTGTACGAAAGTTAAGCGCGCAATTATAGGCGCTGGCGTCTTTCGGGTAAATGTCAGTAGTATCCCTGACATGAAATCAGACATTCCCGGCGGTGAACGCCACGTATACAGCGTCAGCCGCCTGAATCTGGAGGCCCAGGGCCTGCTGGAGGGCAGCTTCCCCCTGGTCTGGCTGGAGGGCGAGCTGTCCAACCTGTCGCGCCCGGGCTCCGGGCATCTGTACTTCAGCCTCAAGGATGACCGCGCCCAGGTCAATGCGGCCATGTTCCGGGGCCGCAACCAGCGGCTGCGCTTCACCCCACGCAACGGCCAGCAGGTGCTGGTGCGCGCCCGCATCACCCTGTATGTGCCACGCGGCAGCTTCCAGCTGGTGGTGGAACACATGGAGGAGGCGGGCGAAGGCCAGCTGCGTCAGCAGTTCGAGGCGCTGAAGGCCAAGCTGGATGCTGAAGGGCTGTTCGCGGCTGAGCGCAAGCGCCCGCTGCCACCCATGCCACGGCAGATCGGCCTGATCACGTCACCCAGTGGCGCCGCCGTGCGTGACATCCTGCAGGTGCTGGGGCGCCGTTGCCCGCAGATTCCGGTGCTGATCTACCCCAGTGCGGTGCAGGGCCGCGAGGCGCCCGGCCAGTTGCGCGCGGCCCTGGCCCTGGCCAACGCCCGCCAGGACTGCGATGTACTGATCCTGACTCGGGGTGGCGGCTCGCTGGAGGACCTGTGGGCGTTCAACGATGAGCAACTGGCACGCGATGTCGCCGCCAGCGCCATTCCGGTGGTCTCGGCCGTGGGCCACGAGATTGATGTCGGGCTGACCGACTTCGCCGCCGACCTGCGGGCCCCTACCCCGTCGGCGGCCGCCGAACTGGTGGGGCCGGATTTGAGCCTGGCCGCCGAACAACTGCGCGCCGCCCGGCGGCGCCTGGTGCGCCAGATGCAGCAACAGCTGGCACGGCAGGAGGAACGCTTCACCGCGCTGCGGCGACGGCTGCGTCATCCCAGCCAGCAACTGGAGCAGTACGCCCAGCAACTGGATGAGCTGGACGGCCGCCTGCGCCGCCAGCTCACCCACCAGCTGGCGCTGCATGGACAGCAACTGCGGCAACTGGGCCAACGCCTGCGCGCGCAGAACCCGGCAGCGCTGCTGCAACGGCGCCAGCAACAATTGCAGGGCCTTCAGAAGCGGCTGCAGCGGCCGGCAACGCGCGCCGTGCAGGACAACCAGCGCACGCTGGCGCAGCTGGGCCAGCGACTGCACACCGCGAGTCCCCTGGCCACTCTGGCTCGGGGCTACAGCATTACTTTTCTGGGTGAGACGGCGGTGCGAACGGTGGCGGCCGTGGCACCGGGCGATACCCTGCGCACGCGCTTGCAGGACGGCGACATCACCACCACGGTGACCACCGTGCATCCGAATCAGTCCTGACTCGGCAGGTAGCGGCTCATCAATGTCAGCAGCGCCTGGCGCTGGAACGGCTTGGCCAGGTAATCATCCATACCGGCGGCCATGCAGCGCTCCCGCTCTCCGGACAGCGCGTTGGCGGTCAGCGCCACAATCGGCAGGCGAGTGCCGCGCCGCTCCTGCTCGCGCTCGCGCCAGCGGCGCGTGGCCTCCAGGCCGTCCATCACCGGCATCTGCACGTCCATAAGCACGCAATCAAAACTCTCGTGCTCCAGAATATCCAGCGCCTGGGCGCCCTGCTCCGCCGAACGCACAGTGACGCCACTGGCACTGAGCATATGCTCGGCCACCATGCGATTGACCGGGTTGTCCTCCACCAGCAACACCCGGCCCGCCAGGCGCAGCGGCGCCGTGCTCTGGGCGGGCAAGGGTGTATCGCCACTGCGGTGGCGGCTGTCCAGCACAAAGCTGGCCGTGAAAGTGGTGCCCTGGCCGGGTGTGCTGCTCACCTCCAGACGCCCGCCGAGCATCCGGCACAGACGTCTGGAAATAGCCAGCCCGAGCCCGGCGCCGCCGAAGCGCCGCGAGGTCGAAGAATCCACCTGCGAGAAGGCATCGAACAGGGTTGGCAATTTTTCCGGTGCGATGCCCATTCCGGTGTCCGTCACGCTGCACACCAGCGACACCCGGCTGGAACCTTCCAGCGGCTCGCAGGCCACCCGCACGGTGACACTGCCCTGCGCCGTGAACTTGATGGCGTTGGCGATCAGGTTGCTCAGCACCTGCCGCAAACGGGTGGGGTCCGAGCAGATATCCAGGCCCGACAGCGCCTCCACGCCTTCCAGATGCAGGGCCAGTTGCTTCTGCTCAGCCAGATAGCGGAAGTTGGCCACGCAATTCTGCAACAGGTCCCCGGGTGAAAAGAACAACTGCTCGATCTCCATGCGCCCCGACTCGATGCGGGAGAAGTCGAGAATATCGTTGATGACTTCCAGCAGATGGTTGGTGGATTCCACTGCGGCGCTGGCGTATTCGTTCTGCTCGCGACTCAGGGAGGTGGTCTCCAGCAGTTGCAGCATGCCGAGCACACCGTTCATGGGCGTGCGCAGTTCATGGCTCATCATGGCCAGGAATTCGCTCTTCGCCTGACTCGCCGCCTCCGCGCGCTGGCGCGCCTCGCGCAGCTCATCCATGGCCGCCTCCTGCTCACGCCGGGCACGCTCCAGGGCCGAAGCCAGTTCGTTGATATCCTGCTGCAAGGCGCCCAGCTCACCCCGCAGCGGACTGGCCCCGCGCACGTGATAGCCGCCACCACGGATCACCCGTACCAGCCGTGACAACCGGGAAATGGGGCTCGACAATGAGCGCGCCATGCGCCCGGCGGTCCACAGGGCCACGATCACCGCCGCCAGGGCCGGTGCCAGACTGGCAAGCAGGATCTCGCGCTGGCGCCGCGCCACCGAGCCCCCGGACAGTCCCAGACTGACCTCGCCAATCACTTCTGACTGTGCGGGCGGAAGCAGTAGATCTCCGGGCCCGGCAGAAGGCAGTACCAGTGGCTGCCGGTAGATGGGCGCCCGGAAACGCCGCAGTGAGGAGGCCTCGGCACCGGCCAGGCTGACCGCATCCCCGACCCCCTGATACAGCAGGGTGCTGCCATCCACATCCGTGAACAGCACATAGCGCACTTCAGCATCCTGCATGGCCAGCTGCGCTTGCTGGCGCAAATCCTCATGGTTGCCAGACAGCACCCCGTACTCGGCACTGATGGCCAACTGGCGCACCATGAACTGGCCTTTGGCGCTGAGCTCGGCCTCGGCATCACCAAAGCGCTGCAGCGTCAGCAGGCCCAGCAACAGCAGCAACAGCATCAGCGCGGGCAGAATGCCCAGCCACTGCAACTGTTGTCTGATCGAGCGTGGTCCTATCACCGCCCCGCCTCCAGTTCTGCTTCCAGCGCGGCTTCATCCACCAGCGCGGCTTCATAGGTGCGGGCCACATGCTCATTGACGCGCACGGAAAAACGGCCGCCGAAATCCGGCGGTGGCAAACGCCCCCGGGAGGCGCTGCGGTGCCGGAAACGGCTGATGGTATCAGCCACCTGCGCCACCATGTCGGCCCCCGTCGAGTAGGTGGTGGCCACACTGCCGGCCTGCACAAAGAATTCATCCGGGCCGATGACCGGGCGCCCCTGACGGTAGCTGGTCAGGAGGACCGTACGTGCGGTATCGGGGCTGTAGAGCGCCGGATCACCCACCGCCAGCAACACATCCACGCGAGGCAACAGACGCGGCAAGCGGCGAGTCATCTCGGCGGCATCGGCCACCGGTTCATGCACCAGCAACAGGCCCGCCGCTTCGGCATCCGCCTGCAACAGACCTGCCACCCAGGCCGAGTGCGGGCCGGTGATCAGGCCAACGCGCTGCGCCGACGGAAACATACGCCGCGCCAGCCACAACTGGCGCACCGGGTCAGCCTCGGAAAAAAAGGCCGTACAACTGCAGCCGGCCGTGTAGGCATCCAGCGCCACATCGCGGCTCACATGAATACCGATCAGCGGACGCTGATGGCTCAGGGCCCGGCGGAAGGCGTCATCCCCCACCGCCACGATCAGATCGCTGCGCCGGGGCGCCTGCCAACTGACCTCGCCCTGCCCCCGCGCCTTGAGTTCCTCCGCCAGGGCACTGCCAAAGCGCGTCTGGAAGGCCTCGTCGCCGCCCATGATGGCCAGGCGCAGCCCGTCGGCGTGGGCGGCCGGGCTCCACAGCATGGGAGTCCATACCGCAAGCAGCAACAGGCACAGCCAGCAACGTGGCCGTGCGGAGGTCCTGCCTGGGGTTGCCCTGTGCATCATCACGTGCCTGTCGTCCCTGCGTCACGACGCCATGATTCAGAAGTGCAGCGTAGCGCTGAGCCAGTAACGGCTCCGATCCAGATAATCATTGCGCCGGAATACGATGCTGTCACCGGAAATGTTGTGCTCCACCGTACCCGCCATAGAGACCTCGTGGCGGCCCAGGCGCTGACGCCGCACCAGTTGAGCATTTACCTGCTCGTAGGTGAAGTCATCATACTGGCGGCCCAGGTAGTAACTGCTGGAGAACATCCAGCCGTCCATGAAGTCGTATCGCCAGAGCATGCTACTCATATGACGCGCAAACAAGCGGGTCTCGGCCACAATGGGTGCCTCGCCATGACGCCGGGCATAGGTACCGCGCAGCAGATGCCTGGGGTGCGGGCGCCACGCCAGTTGTGACTCCCAACCGCGCTGGGTGACCCGGGTGTCATTGTTGGCTTCAAAACGAAACGGGTTGGTGGGCTGGCTGATCAGGTCGCGCAGGGATTCATCAAACACCCGCACATCCAGTTCGAAGGCTCCGGCACGGCCGAAGTAACCCACTTCCCGCGAGCGAATACGCTCGGGCTTCAGATCACCGGCCGAGGTCTGGGTCACGAACAACTGCGGATCGTCCCAGCCGAGCAGCCCCGCCGTGTCCGCTGCATAGCTGGCCGGCAGCAGACCGGGGCGCAGCGCGGTATTGCCTTTTTCTTCATAGAGATCGACGTTACGCACGGCTTCCGAGTAGACCAGGCGCACGCCGTGCCCGGGGGCCGGGCGCCAGATCGCCGCCACCCGTGGGCTGAAACGGCCGTTGTTGATCTGGTCCCACTGCCAGTAGCCGCCCAGATTGAAGTGCAGCGAGTTCAGAGGGATGAGTTCCAGATTACCGAACAACGCACGAATATGATTGGTGGCATCACCGTCGAGCAAGGCGTCCGAGCGGGCGTAATCGCGGCGCAGGGAACCGCCCGTGACCAGCCGCACCCGCTCGTGCAGGCGCAGGGTATCCTCGATTTCCAGATCCACGCGCTGCTCGGTGACATCCTGCGCCAGACGGTGGCAGAAAGGCCCCGCACCACTGTTTACCAGAGTGTTATAGCGCTGATTCACCGCCGGGTCCGCGCCGGTCGCCGCCGCCAGCACGGTCATGTTCGTGTCCCGCCCCAGCGCCTCGAACAGCTCCCTCATTTCCCGGCTGTACAGCAGGGCGCCGCCCGGCCCCACGGTGCCGGTGCGGATATCCAGCGGACACAGTTCTGTGCGCAGATTGCCGTCCGAGTGCTGTCCATACACCTGCACTTTCAAGGCATGATCCGGGGAAAACACCCGCTGCCAGCGGGCCTGGGCAAAGGCGCTGCGGCTGGTTTCATCCGGGGCCCCGTACACGTCAGCAAAACTCAGCAGGGCGCTGTCTTCCAGACGCTCCACATCAGAGCGTGCGCCGCCGAACATCACTTCCACCGTGTCACGCCGGTTCAGTTCATGTGCCAGGCGCACATCCAGGGTTTCCACCACCTTGGCGTCCCGAATCTCGCGTCCCCTGAACGGCTTGTCGTAACCCTCATCGGCGCGCCGGGCGACGGTGGTGCGCACACCGCCGCCGGTCCAGTGCTGCACATCGGTCAGGCGTGCATCACGCACGCCGTTGTTGCCGCCGCGCAGCATGACGCTGCCACCGGGCATGTCCTGGGGGTGACGGGTAATGATGTTGATGATGCCAGTGAACGCATTCGCGCCGTAGGCCGCCGCGTTGGGGCCGCGGGTGACTTCGATGCGCTCGACATCGTTCAGGTCAACGGGGATATCGTTCCACAGCACCCGGGCAAAACCCGGTTGGTAGACTGAGCGGCCGTCCACCAGTACCAGCATGCGCCGGGTGTCGCGGGCCAGGGTGCCGTGGTAGGCCACCGTCGGTACATTGCCGTCGGCCTTCACGGCCACCATACCCGGCACCAGGCGCAAGACCTGATACAGCTCGCGGGCACCGCTGGCCTCGATCAGGGCCCGGTCTATCACGGTGACACTGGCAGGGACTTCTGACTGGGGTTGGCGCAGACGCGCCGGGGTCAGGACGGTGGGGATGTCCGCTGCGCCCTCCGGGCGCCAGCTCAGGTCAGCCGCCTTGAGCGGTGCGCTCAGCAACAGCAGCCCCAGCACTGCCCACCCCCGGTACATCATGTCTCACCCCGAACTCGCGTTCAGGCAAGCATACCTCAGCGTTTGACGTGCTTCATCAAACGCTTCTTGCGGCGGATCTGCCGTTCGGTCAGTTCGTTTTTCTTGCCTTCGTAGGGGTTGGCGCTGCTCTTGAACTCCACGCGCACCGGGGTGCCCTCAAGCTTCAGCAGTTCGCGGAAGCGATTTTCCAGGTAGCGCTGATAGGCCGCCGGTACGGAATCCGCCTTGCTGCCGTGGATGATGATGCGCGGCGGGTTACCGCCGCCGATGTGGGCATAGCGCAACTTGATGCGGTTGCGGCCCACCACGGGGGGCTGATGCCGCGCCACCATCTCTTCCATCATGCGGGTAAGCTGCGCGGTGCTGACCTTCGGGTATGCCGATTCCCAGGCGCGGTGGATGTAGGGATACAGATCGCCCACACCGGTACCGTGCAGCGCAGAAATGGTATGGGTACGAATCCACGGCGCGAACTGCAGGCGCCGACCCAGTTCCGCCTTGACCTGTTCGCGGTGGTCCACACTCAGGCCGTCCCACTTGTTCACCGCCATCACCACCGAGCGCCCGGCTTCGATGATATAGCCCAGCAGGTGCAGATCCTGCTCGGTCAGCCCTTCGCGGGCATCAATGACCAGCAGGACCACATGGGCGTCTTCCACCGCCTGCATGGCCTTGATGACCGAGAACTTCTCCACCGCCTCGAACACCTTGCCCCGGCGGCGGATGCCAGCGGTGTCGATCAACGTGTATCGCCGCCCCTGGCGCTCGAACGGAATGGAGATGGTGTCGCGGGTGGTGCCCGCCATGTCATAGACCACCACGCGCTCTTCGCCGAGCAGGCGATTGACCAGCGTGGATTTGCCCACGTTGGGGCGCCCCAGAATCGCGACCTTGATACCGCTTTCGTCGTCCTGGCCATCGCGGGCGTCATCCGGCGCGGCAGGAAACTCCGCCAGAATCTCGTCCATCATCCGGCGTACGCCACGGCCATGCACGGCGGCCACGGCATGCACCCGGGTCAATCCCAGGGCAAAAAACTCGGCACTGGCTGTGTCCTCGTCCAGGCCGTCGGTCTTGTTCACCACCAGATGCACGGGTTTGTTCAGGGCCCGCATATCCCGGGCCAGCTGTTCGTCGGCGGCCGTCAGACCCGCCCGGCCGTCCACCAGGAACAGCACGGCATCGGCTTCCTGCAATGCCGCGCTGGCCTGCTCGGTCATCGGTGCTTCAACGCCCTCCAGGCCTTCGCCGATACCGCCAGTGTCGATCACCACATAGGGGCGCTCGCCCACCTGCCCCGTGCCGTACTTGCGATCACGGGTGAGGCCGGGGAAATCGGCCACCAGCGCATCGCGGCTGCGGGTCAGGCGATTGAACAGGGTGGACTTGCCCACGTTGGGGCGGCCCACCAGTGCCAGAACGGGTTTCATGGAGGCGTTTCTCAGTTACGCGGCGTGATGCTGTACGCCGACAGACGGCCACGACGGCCGAGTACATAGATCACATCTTCGTGGGCCACCGGTGCCGCCGCAAAGCCCTTGCGATGGTGGCGACGCCGGGCGGTGATATGGCCGCTGCTGGCGTCCATCCAGTGCAGGTAACCTTCGCTGTCACCGACGACGATCTGGCTGTCCTGCACAGCAACGCCAGTCAGGCCACGGCCGTACAGCAGATCCTGTTTCCACAGGGTATTGCCCGTGCGCTGGTCAATGGCCGAGACATGACCGGTGCTGTCCGCCACGAACAGCACACCCAGGCGCGAGGCCATCATGCCGTAGGTCGACAGGTCCTTGCCCCAGTAGGGCCGGCCGTTGTCCTGATCCAGTACCGCAACGCGTCCCTGGAAGCTGCCTGCGAACACGCCACCGCCTTCCACAATCAGGTTGTTGGCCAGATCCACCAGCCGCTCCAGCTCGGAACGTCCAGTAGGTTCGGCCACCCGGCGCTCCCACACCGGCACGCCGTTGCGCACATCCAGCGCCACCACCTTGCCATTGGCGAAACCGGCATAGACCCGGTCACCGGCAATGGTCGGCCGCGCGGCACCGCGCAACACCAGAATCGGCACCGGATCATCAAAGCGCCACAGTTCATCGCCGGATTCGATATCCAGCGCGATCACCTGCCCGTCCAGTGTCTTGAACACGGCGGCATCGGCATTGGCCGCCGGTGCAGCGAGAATTTCGCTGCTCAGGCGCACTCGCCAGAGCTCGCTGCCGTCCTCTTCGGACAGCGCCACGGCATCCCCTTCGCGGGTGCCGTACATGACCACGCCGTAACCGGCATAAAGGCCACCACTGATCCGGTCGTCATTGTTGACGCGCCACTGGCGCCGGCCACGCTCGTGGCTGTAGGCCGTCACCCGGCCCTCCAGATCCGCAGCGTAGACCGCACGATGGGTCACCGCAGGCGCCAGATGCAGATACGCCTTGTGGATACCCTTGCCGGCATTACGCGACCAGTCGCGCTTGACCTGATACTGGGCGTCAAAGTCCGGTAGCGGGTTGGGCTCGATGGCGTGCGGATTGCTGCTGCAGCCTGCGATGAACAGCAGGCTGCAGGTGAGGACCAGAAGTTTTTTCACGATGCAGGCGTCATGTCGTCGAGTTTCATTTGCACCCGGTCACGCGTCGGCTCGCCGGAGGACATCGCCTCCAGAGCCGCTGTGTACGCGGCGCGGGCATCCTCATGGCGATCCTGGGCACGCAGGGCATCACCCCGGATTTCCAGGGCCTGGCCACGCCAGGCTTCCGGGTAGTCCCGGCGCACCAGCGCCAGAGCACCCTCGGCATCCCCCTGTTGCAACAGCACACGCGCCAGGCGCAGGCGAGCCATATGCTCGATCGCCCTGGTCGGGCTGCGGTCCACCACGGCGCGCAGCTGTGCGGCCGCTTCCTCATAGTCTTCTTCCATCACGGCCAGACGTGCCAGCGCCAGGCGGGCCTGAGCGGCATAGGTCGTGCGCGGGTATTCCTCCAGCAGGCGATCCGCCTGTTCACGCACGGCGGCCATGGCCTCACGGTCTTCACCGGCGCCGGTACGCTCCAGCGCCTGACTCAGGGCGCTGTACACTGTGGACGCGCTCTCGGCGCGTGCATCCTGCGTGGCGCTCCACTGGCGCCAGCCCAGCAAACCGACCACACTCACCAGAATGGCAATGATCAGGGTCCGGCCATTCTTCTCCCACCATTCCCTCAGCAGTTCTGCCTGTTCTTCTTCGCTACGCACCTGCGTCTCCTCACCCGATCTGTGTATCGTGATACCAGTTTGCCAAATACGCGCCGGCCTCAGCCTGCGTCACCTGTTGCTGTTCGCCATCCTGCCGCAGCGGCTTCACCGTGACCAGTCCCGCAGCGAGTTCCGCCTCGCCCAGAATCAGCGCGAACTGCGCCCCGCTCTGGTCGGCCTTCTTCATCTGGCTCTTGAAGCTGCCGCCGCCACAGTGGCAACGGATGCGACGGCCCGGCAGGGTATCACGCAACTGCTCTGCCAGCTGCAACCCGGCACCCGGATCCGTGGACACGATATAGAGTTCCGCATCCGGCCGCAGTTCCGGGGCCTGTTGCTCCAGAAGCAGAATCAGACGCTCCACGCCCATGGCAAAGCCCACCGCCGGGGTCGGTTTGCCACCGAGTTGTTCCACCAGACCATCGTAACGACCGCCCGCGCACACGGTGCCCTGGGCACCGAGGGCATCCGTCACCCACTCGAAGACCGTCTTGCCATAATAGTCCAGCCCGCGCACCAGCGATGGGTTGATCTCATAGGCGATTCCGGCCGCATCCAGCAGGGCGCGCAATCCCTCGAAGTGGCTGCGCGCTTCCTCGCCAAGATAATCCGCCAGCGCGGGCGCATCGGCCAGCAGCGCCCGGGTGTCCGGATGCTTGCTGTCGAGAATGCGCAGCGGGTTGCGTTCCAGGCGGCGGCGGCTGTCGTCATCAAGCTGGTCTTCCCGCTCGCGCAGCCAGGCCACCAGGGCATCCCGGTAGGCAGCGCGATCTTCCGCCAACCCCAGGGTATTCAGCTCCAGGCGCACCTTGTCGGTCAGCCCGAGTGCGCGCCAGAGACGCGCGGTCATCAGGATCATTTCGGCATCAATGTCCGGGCCGGTCATACCGAAGGTTTCCACGCCAATCTGGTGGAACTGGCGATAGCGCCCGGCCTGTGGCCGCTCGTAGCGGAACATGGGACCGCGATACCAGAGCCGCTGGGTCTGGTTGTACAGCAGCCCGTGCTGTTCGCAGGCGCGCGCGCACCCGGCGGTACCTTCCGGGCGCAGGGTAATGGAGTCGCCGTTGCGGTCGTCGAAGGTGTACATCTCCTTTTCGACGATGTCCGTCACTTCACCAATGGAGCGCTTGAACAGCTCGGTGGGCTCGACCACGGGCATGCGAATCTCGCTGTAACCGTAACCGGCCAGCACCTCGGTGACGCGCGCTTCAAGCCACTGCCAGAGCGGCGTCTGCGTCGGCAGAATATCGTTCATGCCCCGAATCGAGGCGACTTTCCTGCTCAATTGAAACTCCTGGAATACTCGGGGCTGGCGCGGTGATCAGTCCTGGCTGCGCAGGATGACCCCGGCCTGCTCGTCTTCGCGCATGCGCTTGACCTTGTCACGCACCATGCGCTCAAGCTCGTCCACCAGATCTTCGGCGCGGATATGATGGCTTTTTTCGCCGTCCACATAGGACAGGTTGTTCGGTGTGCCGCCGGTCAGGCCAACATCCACTTCCCGGGCTTCACCCGGGCCATTGACCAGGCAGCCGATCACTGCCAGGTCCACGGATTCATTGATGTCCTCAAGCCGGGCTTCCAGCGCATTCACGGTGGCAATCACATCGAAGTTCTGCCGCGAGCAGCTCGGGCAGGCGATGATGTTGACGCCTTTCTTGCGCAGGTTGAGGCTTTTGAGAATATCGAAGCCAACGCGCACTTCTTCCACCGGATCAGCGGCCAGCGACACGCGAATCGTGTCACCGATGCCTTCCATCAGCAGCATGCCCATGGCCACCGAGGACTTGACCGTGCCGGCACGGAACACACCGGCCTCGGTGACGCCCAGATGCAGCGGCTGCTCGATCTGCGCCGACAGCTTGCGATAGGCCTGAACGGTCATGAAAACGTTGGAGGCCTTGACGCTGACCTTGAAGTCCTGGAAATCGTGGCGATCCAGAATCTCCACATGGCGCAGCGCAGATTCCACCAATGCATCACTGCACGGCTCGCCGTACTTGCGCTGCAAGTCCTTCTCCAGTGAGCCAGCGTTGACACCGATACGGATAGGAATGCCGTGGTCCCGCGCAGCCTGGATCACCGCCTTGATACGGTCTTCGCGGCCAATATTGCCGGGGTTGATACGCAGGCAATCCACACCCAGTTCAGCTACCCGCAGGGCAATCTTGTAGTCGTAATGGATATCCGCCACCAGCGGCACATTGACCTGCTGGCGGATGCGGCCGAAGGCGTCCGCCGCCTCCATGCTGGGCACGGATACGCGCACGATATCGACGCCCGCATCTTCAAGCCGCCGGATCTGGCCCACCGTCGCCTCGACATCGCAGGTCTCGGTGTTGGTCATGCTCTGCACTGCGATCGGCGCATCGCCACCCACGGGCACCTTCCCCACCATGATCTGCCGAGTGGGGCGGCGCGTAATGCGGACTTCCGGCTCCATGTTCATGATCAGGCCTGTAACGGTTACGGCACGGTGACGCGTACCACTCGCCCGGGATTACCCTGCGGCAGCGGTATGTTTTCACCGTTGAATTGCATTCGGGTGACGGCCGCAGCGTTGCCCAGCGTTACCCGGAACGGGGCCTCGCCGCGCAGCGACAGGCTCTGGTCCGCGTTGCGCTGCCCCTGGAACAGACGCTCGCCAGCCGCGTCGCTGATTTCTACCCAGCACTCCTGGGAAAAGGACATGGCCAGTTGGTCGATAACCGGCTCACTGGGACTGACGACCTCCGGTGGTTCGCCCACCGGTTCCGGCTCCCCCAACGGCGTACCTGGCGCCAGTTCGGGAGCAGGGTTGTCCTGCGCCTCGGGCAGATCACCCTGGGCACCCGCCAGCACCTCCGGTTCTTCATCCGGGGGAATGACCTCGCGCTCCTGAACCACCGGTTGGCGCACGTCACCGTCGGTAGTCAGGGTGTCGACCAGCCACCAGCCCGCAACGGCCAGCAGCGCCACCCCAAGCACCAGCAATGGCGCCAGCCAGATCACCCGGCGCGGCGGCGCCATGGTGTGGACCGGCGACACCAGTTGATCACGCTGTTCCTCGCGCACCAGCGCCTTGAACTGGGCCACCAGTTCCTCGCCGGGCAGCCCCAGCATGCGGGCATAGTTACGCACATACCCCTTGACGAAGGCCGCCTCCGGCAAGCGGTCATAATCATCCGCTTCCAGCGCGCGCAGGTAACTCATGGACAGGTGCAGGCGCGCCGCGACATCCTGTTCCGACAATCCCTGACGGGTGCGTTCGGCACGCAAACGCTGACCAGGCAGATTCAACTCGTCACTCATCCGGCAGTCCCCCGGGCCATGTCATCCCGCCAGCGGCGCCAGGCGCGCGTTTCGGCGGCGTTCGGGAATTCTTCCGTGAGTTGACGCTCCAGCTCCGTCTGGCGGGTCGCGTTCCCTTCTGCCGCCGCCAGGCGAATGCCCAGCCAGATGGCCGCAGGGCGGGGCTGTTCGATCACGCGGTGATACTGATCCAGGTAGCGCCGCGCCATGCGCAGGTCACCTTCCTCAAGATGGATATTGCCCAGATCCAGCAGGATGGTACTGGCATTCGGATTCAGCCGCAGCGCCCGGTTATAGGCCGCCACCGCTTCGTCGCGCTGGCCCAGGGCCATGTAGCTGCGGGCCAGATTCTCAAAGGCCAGCCCGCGGGAGTTATAGCTGGAATCGTTGGCGGCGCGCTCGAACTGTTGCACGGCCTGGCGATAGTCGCCGCGCTGGTGCAACAAGATGCCGTAGTTGTTGCGGGCGACCGAGAAATTCCGGTCGGCGCGCAAGGCGCGACGATAATGAAATTCCTCTCGCTCGCTATCGCCCTCATAGCGATAAAGAAGCGCCATGGCATTGTGCGCCGGCGCGCTACGAGGCTCGAGCTCCAGTGCCCGGGAGATATGCTGGCGCGCCTCATTGGGCTTGCCCATTTGCAGGTATTCCATGCCGGCAGCGATACGGTTCTGGACCGCTTCATCCACCCGCACTTCCCGCTGACCGCCACCCGAAGTGACGCAGCCGGCCAACACCAGAACGGCGGCCAGCAAACTGTAGTGCCTGAATGTATTTATCATTGCGCCGGGGTCGCCTCGTCGCTTTGTGCATGGCTGCGCAGAAAGACCGTCTGCTGCCAGCGTTCGCTGCGCCGCGTGCGGTCCATGACCTCGCCGACCAGCTGTCCGCAGGCGGCGTCGATATCATCGCCGCGCGTGGTGCGTATGGTCGTCATCAGGCCATTGTCATTCAGGTACTTATGGAAAGCCAGTACGTCCGGCTTGGCCGGCCGCTCGTAGCCTGAATGGGGAAACGGGTTGAACGGAATCAGGTTCAGCTTCACCGGAAAACGGTTGCGCAGCAGCTTCACCAGCTGCCGGGCGTGCTCGGGCTGATCGTTGATGCCCTTGAGCATCACATATTCCATGGTGATGGACTTGTGCCGGTGCTCGATCCCCTCGCTGTAGCGCTGGCAGGCATCCAGCAGCTTTTCCAGCGGGTACTTGCGGTTCAGCGGCACCAGTACATCGCGCAATGCGTCATTCGGAGCGTGCAGCGAGATCGCCAGGGACACGTCCATATCCTGGCCGAGCTGGTCGATCATCGGCACCACACCAGACGTGGACAGCGTGATACGGCGCTTGGAAATCCCGTATCCCAGATCGTCTTTCATGATGCGCATGGCGCGCACCACGTTGTCATAATTCAGTAGCGGCTCGCCCATGCCCATCATCACCACGTTGGTGATCGGGTGCTCACCGAGGTTACGGCGCGGGCCGAAGGTCCGGCTGGCCAGCCACACCTGGCCGATGATCTCGGCGCTGGAGAGGTCTCGCTGGAAGCCCTGCTTGCCGGTGGAGCAGAAACTGCAATCCACGGCACAGCCAACCTGGGACGAGACACACAGGGTGCCGCGGCGGCCGTCGGGAATAAACACGGTTTCCACCGCGCCACCGCCGTCCACCTTGAACACCCACTTGCGTGTGCCATCGCGGGAAATGCCCTCATGCAGCACTTCCGGCGCGCGAATCTCGGCGATGGACGCCAGCTTCGCGCGCAGGGCCTTGCCCAGATCGGTCATCTGCTCGAAATCATCCACCTGATGATGGTGGATCCACTTGAGCAACTGCTGGGCACGGAATTTCTTCTCGCCGATACCGAGGCAGAATGCCTCCATTTCCGGCCAGGAAAAGCCCAGCAGATTGACCTTCTGTTCAGCACTCATGAGGGAAACCCCTGTCTGCTCAGCGAATCCGTGCGCAGACTTCTTCCGGCTTGAAGAAGTAGGCAATTTCACGCTCGGCCGATGCGGCCGAGTCGGAGCCATGCACGGCGTTCTCGTCGATGCTTACGGCGAAGTCCGCACGGATGGTGCCCGCAGCGGCTTCTTTCGGGTTGGTGGCACCCATCAGCTCACGATTCTTGCTGATCGCGTCTTCACCTTCCAGTACCTGCACCACCACCGGGCCGCTGGTCATGAAAGCCACCAGATCGCCAAAGAACGGGCGCTCTTTATGTTCGGCGTAGAAGCCTTCTGCCTGCTCCTGGCTCAGCTGCACCATTTTCAGGGCAACCAGACGCAGACCAGCGTTCTCGAAACGGGATTCGATCTGGCCAATCACATTCTTGGCCACGGCATCGGGCTTGATGATGGAAAGGGTACGCTCAACAGCCATCGGACTCTAAACTCCACATGATTTCAGGGTGGTTCGTGAGGCGCCGGATTATACGCATGCGGGGCGAAATATGATACCGTGCGCCCCGCACCGCCACCGGGGCCGCCCCACAGAGTGTTAGCAGGCACTTACATCCGCCGCTTGACCCTGCATCGGCCAGCCCGCTCCAACAGGGACCATCGGGATTTTCAATCGTTCCGGCGATGGCATATAATACCCGACCGTTTTACTCTGGTATTCACCGGTCACCAGCAAAGGTCATGCCTATGACGAGCCAAGCCGAACTCGACAAGCTGATCCGCAGCGATTACGAGGCAGGTTTTGTCTCCGCAGTCGAATCGGACACGCTGCCCCCCGGGCTGAGTGAGGACGTGATCCGCTTCATCTCCGGCAAGAAGGGCGAGCCCGAGTGGCTGCTGGAGTGGCGTCTGGCGGCCTACCACAAGTGGCAACAGATGCCCCTGCCGACCTGGGCGCACCTGAAACACCCGCCGGTGGACTTCGACGAGGTGTCCTACTACTCCGCCCCGAAGAGCATGGAAGACCGGCCCAAGAGCCTGGACGAGGTCGACCCCGAGCTGCTGCGCACCTATGAAAAGCTGGGCATCCCGCTGCACGAGCAGGAGATGCTGGCGGGCGTGGCGGTTGATGCGGTGTTCGACTCCGTGTCCGTGGGCACCACCTTCAAGGCCAAGCTGCTGGAGGCAGGCGTCATCTTCTGCTCGATTTCCGAGGCGGTACATGACTACCCCGACCTGATCAAGCAATACCTGGGCAGCGTAGTGCCCCAGGGCGACAACTTCTACGCCGCCCTGAACTCGGCGGTCTTCTCCGACGGCTCCTTTGTCTATATCCCCAAGGGCGTGCGTTGCCCGATGGAGCTGTCCACCTACTTCCGTATCAACGAAGCCAAGACCGGCCAGTTCGAGCGCACCCTGATTGTGGCCGACGAAGGCAGCTACGTGAGCTACCTGG
The DNA here is from genome assembly GCA_013823245.1 of Alcanivorax sp. Lineage (GTDB taxonomy): Bacteria > Pseudomonadota > Gammaproteobacteria > Pseudomonadales > Alcanivoracaceae > Isoalcanivorax. The sequence goes on along the minus strand of PNLU01000009.1, from coordinate 2,445 downwards.
AAGGCTGCACGGCGCCGATGCGCGACGAAAACCAGTTGCACGCGGCGGTGGTGGAACTGGTGGCCCTGCCGGGCGCCCAGATCAAGTACTCCACGGTGCAGAACTGGTACCCGGGCGACGAAAACGGCAAGGGCGGCATCTACAACTTCGTCACCAAGCGTGGCGTGGCCCACGAGAACAGCAAGATTTCCTGGACCCAGGTGGAAACCGGCTCAGCCATTACCTGGAAGTACCCCAGTGTCATCCTGCGTGGCGATAACAGCGTCGGTGAGTTCTACTCGGTGGCCCTGACCCGCCACATGCAGCAGGCGGACACCGGCACCAAGATGATCCACCTGGGCAAGAACACCAAAAGCACCATCATCTCCAAGGGCATTTCTGCCGGGCGCAGCAACAACAGCTATCGCGGCCTGGTGCGGATCAGCCCGCGGGCCGACAATGCCCGCAACTTTACCCAGTGTGACTCGCTGCTGCTGGGCGACACCTGCGGTGCCCACACCTTTCCTTATATAGAAAGCCGTAACCGCTCGGCGATGATCGAGCACGAGGCGACCACCTCGAAGGTCTCCGACGATCAGCTGTTCCTGTGCCGCAACCGGGGCATCGACCCGGAGAAAGCGGTCTCGATGATCGTCAACGGCTTCTGCAAGGAAGTCTTCAAGGAACTGCCCATGGAGTTTGCGGTGGAAGCCGGCAAGCTGCTGGAAGTCAGCCTCGAAGGGGCTGTCGGGTAACCCCTACCAACCGAAAGGCGTTGAATAGATGCTGGAAATCAAGGACCTGCACGCCAGTGTGGCGGGCGAAGACATCCTCAAGGGCCTCAGCCTGACCGTCAAGGCAGGCGAAGTGCACGCCATCATGGGCCCCAATGGCTCGGGCAAGAGCACCCTGACCAATGTCCTGTCGGGCCGCGACGGCTACGAGATCACCGGCGGCCAGGCGCTGCTCGAGGGTCGGGATGTCAGCGAGCTGGATCCGGAAGAGCGCGCCCATGCCGGCCTGTTTCTGGCGTTCCAGTACCCGGTGGAAATCCCCGGTGTCAGCAATCTGGAATTCCTCAAGGCGTCGCTGGAAGCCACCCGCAAGGCCCAGGGCAAAGAGCCGTGGGATGCGGTGACCCTGCTGAAGAAGGCCCGCGAGGCCTGCAAGCAAGTGGATCTGGACCCGCAATTCCTCAAACGCGGCGTTAACGAAGGCTTTTCCGGCGGCGAGAAAAAGCGCAACGAGATCATGCAGATGCTGCTGCTGGAACCGAAGCTGGCGCTGCTGGACGAAACCGATTCCGGGCTGGATATCGATGCCCTGCAGGTCGTTGCGCGCGGCGTCAATTCACTGCGCAGCCCGGAGCGTGCCATCGTGCTGGTCACCCACTATCAGCGCCTGCTCGACTACATCGTGCCGGACCACGTGCACGTGCTGGCCGGGGGCCGCATCGTCAAGTCCGGCGGCAAGGAACTGGCACTGGAGCTGGAGCAGAAGGGTTACGGCTGGATTACCGGCCAGCCGGAGGGCGCCACGGCATGAGCGCTTCCGCAACTCGCCCTGCCCCGATCGCTGAACCGCTGGCCGTCACGCTGGCCGCCCAGGCCATCGCGCTGGCCCAGGCGGCTGCGCGCGAGGACCAGCTGGCGACGTGGCGTGAGCAGGCGCGCAAGCAACTTGCCAGCCTGGCGTTTCCCGACAAACGCACCGAGCAGTGGAAATACACACGCCTGACCACCCTGGACGGCGGCCACCTCACACAGACTGCCGCGCCGCTCAGCGACAAGGACCTGCCGTTCGACCTGCCCGAGGCGCTGGCCCCCTGCCGGCTGGTGCTGATCAATGGTCACTACCAGCCTGCGCTGTCCAACCCGCCCGCACAGGGCCTGAGCCTGACCCGGCTGGATGGCAGCGCCTCCGTGCCACTGACCGTGACAGACGACAGCTTGCGCACCCCCTTCGCCTGGCTCAACAGCGCAGCACTGACCGACGGGCTGGTGCTGAACGTACCGGACGGCGTGGCCCTGGACAGTCCGGTGGAAGTGCTGATGGTCAGCAGCGGCGACCAGCCCGCGGTGTGCCACCCGCGCCTGCGCCTGAATCTGGGCAGTGGCAGCCGCGCCACCCTGATCGAACGCTATATCGGCGGCGGCGCCGTGCTCACCAATGCCGTGACCGAGCTGTTTACCGGCATCGGCAGTGATCTGGTGCATTACCGTTTGCAGGCCGAGCGGGATGACGCACTGCATATCGGCACACTGGTGATCAACCCGGGCCGCGACAGCCGTGCCCACAGTTTCCAGTTGATGCAGGGCAGCGCCCTGCGTCGCAACGATGTGCGCGTGCTGATGGACGGCAGTGGCGCCCATGCCGGCCTCAACGGCATCTTTGTCGGTCAGGGCAAAACCCACACCGACAACCAGATCTGTGTCGAACACCGCGCCGCCCATGCCAGCAGCGAGC